>NZ_CP019603.1:300000-600000 GCF_001661675.2 Croceicoccus marinus
GGCGGCCCCTTCGGGCACGCGGATCCGGATCGCGAACTCGGCCTCGGCCGCGGCGAAGCCATCGGCAAAGACCGGCATGGCGAGCGGGCTGCCCACCTGCTCGAAGATGGTGTCGGCGAAGATCGGGCCGATCAGGCGGTTGGCGCCCAGCGCCTCGTCGCGCGGCGGCGGGATCTTGCCCACCTTCCATCCGCCCACCGCGCGGTCCCACAGGCGCAGCGCGATATCCTGCACCTCATAGGCTTCGGCAAGCGTCCGGGGCCTTTCGCCCGGATAGTCCGGCAAGGCGCTGCCTTCGCTGCGCGCGGTCACGAATGCTTGCGCGATGCGCTGTGCGGCCTGGCTGTCCATGGTCCCCTCGTCAATGTCGTTTTACAATTAGGAAACCGGTGTCATAGTGGACCGTACCGGGAAAGCAAGTGCTTCCGGGACTGGACGGGCCGGTACGGGGCCGCTGGGGAGAGTGATGCGCCAAAGCTTACCGACCCGGCGACTTCGCGCTATGGCCGGCAGGATGACGGGGTTAGCGGAGAATGGGATGGGCACTGAGAAACGCGGCGAACGGCAGCCGACGATCAACGATGTCGCACGCGTCGCGGGGGTTTCCAAGAAGACGGTCAGCCGGGTCATCAATCGCTCGCCCCTGCTGAAGGACGATACGCGCTCGAAGGTCGAACAGGTCATCGCCGATCTGGGCTATGTGCCCAATCCGCAGGCGCGCGCGCTGGCGCTGCGCCGCAATTTCCTGCTGGGCCTGCTGCACGACAATCCCAATGCGCAGACGGTGCTGAACTTCCAGGAAGGCGTGCTCGACGCGATCCGCGACACCAATTTCGCGCTGGTCGTCCGGCCGGTGAACCGCCATTCGCCGGACATGCTCGACGACATCCGCGACTTCCTGGAAAAGCAGCGGCTCTACGGCGTGTTCATCCTGCCCCCGATTTCCGAGAACGAGGAGCTGGCCGCGCTGTGCCGCGAGCTGGACTGCGCCTATGTCCGCATGGGGTCGACCCAGCTCGACAGCCCGCAATATCTGGTCGAATCGAACGACCGCGAAATCGTGGCGAGCGCGATCGACCATCTTGTCGAGATGGGCCACCGCCGCATCGGCCTGATCGAGGGACCAGAGGGCTTCCGCTCCGCCTATGAGCGGCGCGAGGGGTTCCTCGACGGCATTCGCAGGCACGGCCTGGAATACCGGGCGCAGTGGCATGCGCCGGGGCAATATACGTTCGATTCCGGCATCGACGCCGCCGACCGCATTCTTGGCGAAGCCGACCGGCCGACCGCGATCTTCGTCTCGAACGACGAGATGGCCGCGGCGGCGATGCACGTCGCGCGCGGCAAGGGGCTGCTGGTGCCCGAGGACCTGTCCATCATCGGCTTCGACGACAGTCCCATCGCCTCGCACATATGGCCGCCGCTGACCACGGTGCGCTGGCCGATCCGCGAGATGGCAAGCGTCGCCGCGCACAAGCTGATCGATTCGGTCGATGCCGACAAGCTGCCGTCGCGCCTGCCCTCCACACTGATCCGCCGTTCCTCGGTCGCCCCGCCGCGAATGAAATGATCGTCGCAGGACGGTTGATATACCCCCCTCTTATCGTCTATCGAGGTTTTTGACACCGGTTACCTAATCCCTCGGCACTCATGCTGCGGAGCCGGTCCTGATTATTATTATTGGCTCGGGCACAGGACAATCCACTCGGGCATAGCCAGTGAGCGAGGATGTTATGAAAATTGCACTGATCACCGAAAACAGCCAGGCCGCGAAGAACTGCATCATCGAGGAAGCGCTGACGTCCACGGTCGAGCCGATGGGCCACGAGGTCGTGAACTATGGCATGTACACGCCCGAGGACAAGGCGCACCTGACCTATCCGATGGTCGGCCTGCTGACCGGCATCCTGCTCAATTCCAAGGCGGTCGATTTCGTCGTCACCGGCTGCGGCACGGGTTCGGGATCGATGCTGGCGGCCAATGCGATGCCGGGCGTGTTCTGCGGCCTGGTCATCGATCCCACCGACGCGTTCCTGTTCGCGCAGATCAACGACGGCAACGCGGTCGCCATGCCCTATGCCAAGGGGTTCGGCTGGGCGGCCGAACTCAACCTGCAGGATTGCTATCGCAAGCTGTTCGAAGGTGAGAGCGGCGTCGGCTATCCCAAGGAACGCGCCGCCGTCATGGCCGAGAATCGCGGCGTCCTTGCCGATCTCAAGGCCGCTAGCTGCAAGGACATGCTGACGGTGCTGAAGAGCGTGGACCAGGACCTGCTCAAGACCGCCATTTCGGGCGATCGTTTCGAGGAGCATTTCTATCCCGCCTCGAAGGACGAGCAGATCAGCGCCTATTTGAAGAGCCTGTAAGGGCCGACACCCCAACTGACTGAATTGCCGCCCTGCCCCGGCAGGCGCCGACCGGGCGAAGCATCGCCCGGCGGCGAGGGAACCGAGAGGACGACCCGATGAAAAGCCCCTTCGACCTTACCGGCCGCGTCGCGGTCGTCACTGGCGCCAACACCGGCATCGGCCAGGGCATCGCCGTCGCGCTGGCAGAGGCCGGCGCGGACATCGCTGCCGTGGGCCGCAGCGAAGCGAGCGAAACCGCCGAGAAGGTCCGCGCGCTGGGCCGCAAGTGCGAACTGGTCTCCGCCGATCTCTCATCGATCGCGCCGGTCAGGGACGTGGTGGACAGCGTGGTCTCCTCGCTCGGCTCGCTCGACATCCTGGTGAACAATGCCGGCATCATCCGGCGCGAGGATGCGCTGGACTTCTCGGAAGAGGACTGGGACGCGGTGATGGGCACCAATCTCAAGACCCTGTTCTTCCTGTGCCAGGCCGCGGCGCGCCACATGACCGGCTGGTCCAGCCAGTCGGGCAAGCGCGGCAAGATCATCAATATCGCATCCATGCTGACCTTTCAGGGCGGCATCCGCGTGCCAAGCTATACCGCCAGCAAGTCGGGCGTGGGCGGGCTGACCAAGCTGATGGCCAATGAATGGGCGGCCAGGGGCATCAACGTGAACGCCATCGCGCCGGGCTATATCGCCACCAACAACACCGCGGCGCTGCAGGCGGACGAGACGCGCAACCGCCAGATCATGGAACGCATCCCCGAAGGCCGCTGGGGCGATCCCAGCGACATCGGCGGCGCTGCGGTCTTCCTCGCCAGTAGCGCGGCCGATTACGTGCAGGGCCATATCCTCGCCGTCGATGGCGGCTGGCTTGCCCGCTGAGGACGCCCCGGTGAGCGAAAGCCGCACCGGCCCCGCCCCGGACCCCGTCGTCTGTTTCGGGGAGATGCTGCTGCGATTGAGCCCGCAGGGGCAGGTCCCGCTGGCACAGGCAGGCAGCGTCGCCATCGACGTCGGCGGGGCGGAGGCGAATGTCGCCGCCGCGCTCGCAAGTCTAGGCACGCCGACGCGCATGGTGTCGGTCGTTCCCGACAATCCGCTTGGCCGCAAGGCGATCGCCGCGATGGGCGCGGCGGGCAGCGACACGCGCTTCATCGTGAAAAGGCCGGGACGCATCGGGCTCTATTTCTTCGAGCCGCCCGCCGGTCCCATCGCGGGCCGCGTCACCTATGACCGCGACGGCAGCAGTTTCGCGCTCGCCGACCCCGCTGCCCTGCCCTTTGCCGAGGCGCTGGAAGGGGCCAGCCTGCTGCACATGTCGGGCATCACCCCCGCGCTCGGCCCCGACGGCGTGGCGCTGGCTCGCGCCGCCGTCGCGGCGGCCAAGGCGGCGGACGTGCCGATCTGCTTCGACGGCAATTACCGCGCAAACCTGTGGGACGCATGGGATAGCGACCCGCATGCGATCCTGACCGAGCTGATGTCCGAGGCCACGCTGATGATCGGCAACCGCCGCGACATCTCGCTGCTTTTGGGCAAGACATTCTCGGGCGACGGCCCCGACCGCCGCCGCGAGGCGAGCGAAGCCGCGTTCGAAGCCTTCCCCAGGCTGCAACTAATCGCCAGCACCGCGCGCCATGTCGAGACCGCGGGTACGCACCGCATCGCGGCGCGCATCGACCTGCGCGAAAGCCACTGGCAGACCGACGAGGTGCGGATCGAGAATATCGTCGACCGCATCGGCACCGGCGACGCCTATGCCGCGGGCATGATCCGCAGCTGGCTGGCCGGCGGTTCGGCGCAGGACATGGCCAAATCGGGCCTTGCGCTCGCAGCGCTGAAACACGGCGTTCCGGGCGACATGGTGCTGATGACGGCAGACGACCTAGAGAATTTCGATCCGGCGGGCGGCGATGTCCGGCGTTGAACCGGCAACCCGCCGCACCGTCCTCAAGGGCGGACTGATCGGCTCGGGCCTGCTGGCGACACCCGCCTTCGGCCAGTCCCCCACACCGCGCGTCGGCGGCTATGAAGGCATTCGGCAAGCGGGCGTCCATGCCTTCCTCGGCATACGCTATGCCACGGCGGAGCGCTTCGCCCGCCCCGTTCGCCTGCCCTTCGCCAGCGATCCCACGCCCGCCAGGGAATTCGGCCCGATCTGCCCCCAACGCGGCAATCTGGACGAGCCGGCGAGCGAGGACTGCCTGTTCCTCAACGTCTGGACACCCGACCTCAACCCCGCCGCGAACAAGCCCGTCATGGTCTATTTCCACGGCGGCGCGTACAACGGCGGCACGGTCACCGATCCGGTCACCCACGGCCAGCATCTGGCAGGCCAAGGCGACGTCGTCGTGGTCTCGGTCAACCAGCGCCTCAACGTGTTCGGCTATCCGTGGCTCGCGCCCTTCGATGGGCGCTACGCCGACAGCGGCAATCTGGGCCAGCTCGACCTGATCGCAGCGCTCGAATGGGTGCGCGACCATGCCGCGAAATTCGGCGGCGATCCGTCGCGCGTGATGGTGTTCGGCCAATCGGGCGGCGGCGCCAAGATCGCCACGCTGATGGCCATGCCCGCCGCGAAGGGCCTGTTCCACTCCGCCGCGACCATGAGCGGGCAGCAGGTCACCGCCAGCGGTCCGACCAACGCCTTGAAACGCATCACGGCATTCTTCGAACAGGTCGGCGTGCCCGTCGGCAATGTTGACGGATTGAAGGCGCTGTCGACCGAGCAGATGGTCGCTGGCCTCGACGCCGCCGATCCGGTGCTGGGCGGCAGCCTCTATTTCGGACCCGTGCTCGACATGGTGAACCTGCCGCGCCATCCGTTCTGGCCCGACGCTGCGCCGCAGTCGCTCAACATCCCGATGATCCTGGGCAACACGACCGACGAGACTCGCGCCTTCATCAATCCCGAAGGTCCGCTCCTGCAGGGCATCGACTGGTCCAATATCGCCGAACGCATCCGGCCCAACATCAAGATCGACCTGCGCCCCGACTACGTGGTGCAGCAATATCGCGAACATTTCCCCGACTGGTCGCCCGAGCGGGTGTTCTATGCCGCCACGACCGACGGACGCAGCTGGCCCGGCCAGTGGATCGAGGCGGACGAGCGGGCAAAGGCGGGTGCGGAGCAGACCTGGGTCTACCAGCTCGACCGCGAATCCCCGATCGACCCAAAGCGCGGCGCGGCGCATACCGACGACCTGCCCTATGTCTTCGGTACGCTGGACGCACCGGGCAGCTATTCCGGCACTGGCAGCCGCGCGCGCCAGATCAGCGCCGCGATGATGAAGGCCTTCACCGGCCTTGCCCACACTGGCACGCCGGGCCTGACCGACTGGGCGCCCTATACGCTGCCAGATCGCGCCACCTTGATGGTGGCCGAAGACCGCATCGCCATGGAGAACGACCCGCGCGGCTGGCAGCGCGAGATGTGGTCGACCGCACCCTATATCCAGCCGGGGATCTGAAGATGAACCTCGCTTTGGCCGCGGCCGCCGCACTGGCGCTGCCCGCTACAGCCCTCGCCCAGCAGGGACCATCGCGGGCCGAAATGGCGACCGAGGCCAGCATCGCGGAAGGCATGAACAAGGTCATCCTCGTCGGCGATTCCACCACGGCGGTCGGGAGCGGCTGGGGACCGATGTTCTGTGCGAACCATACCACGCAAGCCGCCGCCTGCCTCAATCTTGCCCGCGGCGGGCGAAGCAGCGGCTCCTATCGCGCCGAGGGGCTTTGGGACATCGCGCTGGGCGAGATGAGGGTGGACGGATATGGCACGATATTCGTGCTGATCGGCTTCGGGCACAATGACCAACCGGGCAAGCCGGGCCGCTCGACCGATCTGGAAACCGAATTTCCCGCGAACATGCGCCGTTATGTCCAGGAAGCAAGAGCCGCCGGCGCGGTGCCGATCCTGTTCACCCCCCCGACCCGCCGCCTGTTCAAGGATGGTAAGGTGGAGCGCGATCTGGACCCTTGGGCCGATGCGATCCGCAAGATCGCGGCAGAAACCGGCACGCCGCTGGTGGACCTGAACGCGCGCAGCACCCAGATCGTGCAAGCCATGGGCCCATCGGTCCAGAACCTGACCGCCGAGATACCGCCGCCAGCCGAAGTGGCTGCCGCCGCCGCGATCGATGGCGTGACGCTGCCCTCTGCAACCGGAAGGGCAAAGCCGGCGCCGGTCCCCGACGACCTTCGCGTCGCGAAAATGAACTGGGTCTACGACTACACCCATCTAGGCGAGTTCGGCGGCAGGCTGTTCGCCGCCGTGATGGCCGACGAACTGGCAAGCGAAGTGCCGGAGATCCGCGAATTGCTGCGCCTCTGACAAGGCGCAGCGTCTCAACCTATTTCGCCGCCACCGGATAGGCGATGATGATCGACAGCGGCGCGTCGCCGGTCTGGCGCATCCCCACCACCGCGCCTTCGTACAGATAGGCCGCCATGCCGGGCTTCAGCGCTGCCTCCACCCCGTCGGAAATCACCACGCCTTCGCCCGCGGTGACGTAATAGACCTCGTCATGGCTGATCGGGTGCTCTCCGATGGCCGCCCCGACATCCAGGACGCGGCGGCGGAATTCCATCGTGCGCGGCTGCGGCGCGGCGTCGCTGATGCGGTACGCGGTCGACATGCCGATCGCGCCATGGGGCGGCGGCTCGCGCACCATCACGTCGCTTTCGCTGACGACGACCATCGGCGGCGCGCCGTGAACAGGCACCGGCTGCCGTGCAGAAACACAGGCCGAGCACGCCAGCGCCGCAACTGCGAGGGCTGGCCGCGCGGCGATCACCGGGCCTGCTCGCGCATGGCGCGGTCGCGCGCGCTCAGGAATTCCCGCACCTTTGCGGTCTGACCGGGATAGAGCCCCGATTTCGGCGTCATCGTCGCAAGGTCCCATCGCGCCGGATCGAACGGCGCACGCGTTTCCGGGAAAACGGGATAGCCGCCCACTTCCTCCTGCGAATCGATGACTTCGCCGCGCCCCTCGGCAATGTAGAACAGCACGCGGATCTCCTCCTCCGTGCGGTCCCACGGGCGCGCGCCGGCCTGGCGCAGCAGCGTCGTCTCGACGTCCCCGGCAGGCATCACGTCGTACCCGTCAAGGCTGTGCAGCGGCGCGTCCGCCTCGATCAGCTCGGCCTCGGTCTGGCCATAGGTGCCGAACATCGGAAGCGGTTCGCCGTGGCGATCGACCGCGATATTGTCGGCCCCGTAATATTTAAGGTCGCCCACCCCGCCCAGCATCAGGAACGGCAGGTCCTCCGACGTCGAATTGCCGCCGCGCATGACGTTGCCGACAGCGGTAATCTCGCCCGCGACATGCGGCTGGCCCATCCATTCGAGGTCCATCAGATTGTAATGCACCGCGCGCAGGCCGGGGTCATAGATGAAGTTGTTGACCATCAACACCTGTGCCCCGCCCTTCACCAGCGGCGAGCGTTCGACATGATGCGCCCAGATGTTGCGGTCGAACACGATATTGGTCGCATTGTCGTGGATCAGCGACCCCTTGGAATGCTCGCCCTTGGGATGGCTTGAATCGGCCAGCCCCTCGGCCGCGAAGTTCAGGCGGAAAGTGATGTCGTGGCTGGTGCCCTCGCGCCATTCCTCGACCGTGTCGCCGGTAAAGCGCGGCCCGCTGGCGGACATGTTTTCGTCCACCGCCCACATGAGGGTGTTGTTCTCGACCACCACGTTATGCGCGGCGACGGTCGAGAACGCATCGGCTTCCCATCCGCTGCGTTTGGCCTGTCCGGCGTCGCCCAGCATCACGCGCAGATGGCTGATCTTCACGTCATGGGTCTTCACGTCGATCCCGCCGCGCAGGATGGTGATGCCCGGCGAAGGCGCGGTCTGCCCGGCTATGGTGACGAAGGGCTCCTCGATCACGATGCCCGATCGTTCAAGGTCGATCGCGCCGCCCACTTCGAACACGATGATGCGCGGCCCCTTCATCGCCAGCGCGGCGGCCAGGCTGCCCGGCCCGTCCTTCGCCAGCGTGGTCACCTTCACGATTTTTCCGCCCTTGCCGCCCTCTGTCGGGTCGCCGGGCTGTGCCATCGAAGGCACACTGGTACCGGCAAGGATCAGGACCGCAGCCGCCAAGCTGCTGAAATGTGCAGATTTCATCATCAATCATTCTCCCAGTTGGTTGTTTCTTGACAGACCCGAACGGCAGGGGCAATACATAATGACACCGGTTACCAAAAACCGGACGGGAGATTCGGATTGCCAGGGCCTTTTCTTCGGCCTTCGTTAGGTAACCGGTGTCATCCCGCACGGTGCATGATGGGGAGGATACCATGAGGAACAACCGCAAGTTTCTGAATTTCAAGAATTCGCTGCTGATCGGCAGCGCGTTGATGATGCCGCAGATGGCCCATGCGCAGGAGGCGGGCACCATGGACGCGCAAGAGGCTGCCGAAGACGCGGCCGCAGCCGTCGAGGAAGTGACCTCGCCCGGCGACAATGCGATCGTCGTCACCGGCTTCCGCGCGTCGCTGAACGCGGCCATTTCCGCCAAGCGCGAGTCGGTCGGCCAGGTCGACGTGATCGTCGCCGAGGACATCGCCAAGTTCCCCGACACGAACCTTGCCGAATCGCTGCAGCGCATCCCCGGCGTCGCGATCGAGCGTGACGCCGGCGAAGGCCGCTCCATCACCGTCCTAGGTCGACGTGATCGTCGCCGAGGACATCGCCAAGTTCCCCGACACGAACCTTGCCGAATCGCTGCAGCGCATCCCCGGCGTCGCGATCGAGCGTGACGCCGGCGAAGGCCGCTCCATCACCGTCCGCGGCCTTGGCGCGCAGTTCACCCGCGTGCGCGTCAACGGCATGGAGACCATCGCCACCTCCACCGACGGCGCGTCGTCGAACCGCGACCGTGCGTTCGACTTCAACGTGTTCGCATCCGAACTGTTCAACTCGATCGTCGTCCACAAGACCGCCTCGGCCTCGCTCGACGAAGGTTCGCTGGGCGCGGTGATCGACCTGTCGACGGGCAGCCCGCTGTCCTATGGCGCCGGCACCAAGCTCGTCGGCTCGGTGCAGGGCCGCTACAACGGTCTCAACGACGACCTTGCCCCCCGGCTTGCAGGCCTTGGCGCATGGGTGAACGATGACGAGACGCTCGGCGTCTCGGCCTCGGTCGCATGGTCGGAATACACCACGCCGGAACTGGGCAACAACTCGGTGCGCTGGACCGACGGAAGCATCGCGCAGGAACCCGACGGCAGCTATCGCTTCACCAATGTCTTCCGGTCGGTGAACGGGGTGGAATGCCGCGCGAACCCCACCGATCCGGGCTGCAACGAAGTGGCCAACGCCTTCCACCCGCGCATTCCGCGCTATGGCCTTGTCGACCACGACCGTGAACGCCTGGGCGCCACCGCTGCGCTGCAGTTCCAGCCGACCGAGCGGACGAATATCGAGATCGACGGTCTCTATTCCAACTTCAAGGAAGACCGCGACGAGTACTGGGGCGAGGTCCTGATCCGTTCGAACGAGGCGAATATCGACCTCACGAACTATGCCATCGATGGCGACAACAATGTCGTCAGTGGTGATCTTAACAACGCGTGGATCCGCAACGAGCGGTATCACCGCGAAAGCGAAACCGAGTTCTACCAGATCTCGGGCAAGCTGGAGCAATATGTCACCGATACACTGATGGCGCGCCTGTCGGGCGGCTATTCGAAGTCCGACGCGACGATCCCGGTCGAAACGACGATCATCTTCGACGACCGCGACGGCGTCTATTCCTATGACTACACCGACATGAAGACTCCGCTGCTGGTCTTCGCCACCGACGTCACCAACCCGGCCAACTTCCAGCTGGCCGAGTTCCGCGATCGTCCCAGCCAGGTCAACAACGAGTTCAAGACCGTCGCTCTCGACCTGGAATTCGAACCCACCGAAGGCCTGTCGTTCAAGACCGGCCCGTTCTGGCGCGAGTTCGACTTCTTCACCACCGGCGCGCGCCGCGACAGCCAGTACTGCTCGGCCTTCAGCTGCGCCGACGGTGCCTATGGCGCACCCGTCACCGGCGACCTTGCCGAACTGTTCGAGCTGGGCGATGCAGGCCAGCCGGCGGGCAACACCAACAGCTGGGTGGTGCCCAACCTCGACGCGGCCACCGATTTCCTCGATCTGTACAACCGCCCAGCGGTCACCCAGCAGGGCGACGAGCGCGGCGTGACCGAGGAAGTGTGGGGCGGCTATTTCGAGACCGGCTTCGAACTGGATCCGGGCGTCCGCATGACCGGCAATTTCGGCATGCGCTTCGCCCACACCAACCAGACGTCCAGCGGTTTCAACAGCGGCCAGTTCGTGACCGTCAAGCGCAGCTATGACGACCTGCTGCCCGCCATCAACCTGAACGTCTTCCCGGCGGATAATTTCATCATCCGCGGTGCCGTCGCCAAGGTTCTGACCCGTCCCAGCCTCGGTTCGCTGACGCCGGGCGGTTCGGTCGACCAGTTCAATTTCGGCATCTCGTCGGGCAATCCGTTCATCGACCCGTACCGGGCCTGGAACTACGACGTCGCGTTCGAATACTATTTCGCTCCGGGCGCGATCGCGTCGGTGGCGCTGTTCCGCAAGGATGTCGAAAGCTTCCCGATCAGCGACGTCCAGACCATCACCTATGCGCAGAGCGGCCTGCCGCTCTCGCTGCTGACGGACGGAACGCCTGCCTATGACGCAGTCGTCAACGGCACCGATCCCAATCGCGAATTCGTCGCCCGCACGACGGTCAACGGCGAAGGCGCGACGATCCAGGGTATCGAGGTCGGCTTCAACCTGCCCTTCTCGGCGTTTGCGGACGGCTTTGTCAGCGATTTCGGCGTGCTGGGCAACGTGACCTATGTCGACAGTTCGCAGGACGTGACCACCGACGACGGCGACATCCGGACGGTTACTTTCCCGGGCGTGTCGGAATATTCGGCCAACGGCACGGTCTATTATGACGACGGCACCTTCTCGGTCCGCGTGTCGGGCGCCTATCGCGACGGCTATCACACCGGGGCTAGCGGCAATGGCAATTTCCTCGAAGGGTTCAATTCCACCTTCAACCTCGACGCCGCGGTGCGCTACCAGCTCACCGACAATATCGAACTGATGCTCGACGGCACGAACCTGACCGACAACTATCGCTATCGCTGGGCCGACATCGACACCAAGCGGAACTACGAGAACAACCATTTCGGCCGCATCATCATGTTCGGTGCCCGGTTCGAATTGTGATCTCGGGAAGGGGCAGGGTTTCGGCATCATGAAGTCTGACAGAAGATCGGTTCTTGCGGGGACCCTCGCCCTTTCCACCATCCTGACCACTCGCGGTGAGGCGCAAACTGCACCGCCGAGCGCGGGAGGCCCAAGCTCTCCGGGTCTCCCGCAACCCCACGAAACGATAGACCTGTGGCCGCGCGAGCTGTGGCCAAGGGGCGCGCCCGGTGCACCCGGCTCCCTCCCCGACGAGGTGACCACGGAACGCTCCGCCGATCCGCTTGTCACCGACCGCGCCGTCCTTGGCATTTCCGTGCCCCGGCTTGCCGTATTCCGCCCCGACCATCCGAACGGGGCGGCGCTCCTCCTGACTCCCGGCGGCGGCTATCGCCATGTCGTCGTGGACAAGGAAGGGTACGAATTCGCGCGTTGGGCCACGGCGCGCGGATTCACCTGTTTCGTCCTGTTCTACCGCCTGCCCCATGACGGCTGGGCGAACCGGGCCGACGTGCCGCTGCAGGATGCGCAGCGCGCGATGCGCGTCATCCGCAGCCGCTACCGCGACTTCGGCATCGAGCCCGAACGGGTCGGCGCGATGGGCTTTTCCGCCGGCGGTCACCTGTGCGCCGATCTCGCCGCGCGCTTTGCCGCGCGCACCTACGAACCGGCGGATGAGGCCGATGCGCTGTCGGCAAAGCCCTTTTGCGCGGCGCCGATCTATCCGGTCGTCTCGATGGACCCGCAATTCGCCCATGCAGGCTCGCGCGACCTGCTGCTGGGCGCCAACCCGTCAAAGGCGCTGGAAGCCGCGCATTCGCCCGATCGCAACGTGCCCGCCGACGCGCCGCCGCACTGGATCCTCCATGCCGAGAATGACGACGTGGTGCCGGTCGAGAACGCGCTGCTGCTGCGCGCCGCTTTGAAGGCCCGGGGCATTCCGGTCGAGACGCTTCTGTTCCAGAACGGGGGCCATGGCTTCGGCCTGCGCAAGGCGATCGGCAAGCCGGTGGGCCACTGGCCCCAGCTTTGGCGCGACTGGGCACGAACGACGGGACTTGGATGATGAAATCGGATCGCAGGGACATTGTCCGCGGCGCAGCCCTGCTCTCGCTGACAGGGCTGATGGGCGGCGCGGGCGCGGGCGCGGCGCTGGCGCAATCGGCGGTTGCCCCTGCCCCGCGCGCGACCGGCTGGCGGCGCGACGGCGAGGGCAAGCGCATCGCCGATCTGGGCAATGGCCGGTTCCTCAATCCGCTGATCTCGGGCGACCGGCCCGACCCCGCCGTGCTGAAGGATGGCGAGGACTATTACGTCACCTTCTCGACCTTCGATGCCTATCCGGGCCTGCTCATCTGGCATTCGCGCGACCTGGTGAACTGGCAGCCGCTGAAACCCGCGCTGCACAGGAACATCGGTTCGGTCTGGGCCCCCAGCCTGCACAAGGACAAGGGGCGCTACCTGCTCTACATTCCGGTCAAGGCACAGCCGCAGAACGACATCTTCGTCGCCTGGGCAGACGATATAGAGGGTCCGTGGAGCGATCCGATCCCGCTCGGCCTGCACGACCATATCGATCCCTGCCACGCCGTGGCCGAGGATGGCTCGCGCTGGCTGTTCCTGTCGGGCGGGGACCGCGTGCGCCTGTCGGACGACAATCTCTCCCTCGCCGGAGAAGTCGAGCATGTCTACGATCCCTGGCGCTACCCCTCCGACTGGATCGTCGAGGGTTTTTCCCCCGAAGGGCCCAAGATCCACCAAATTGGCGACTGGTATTACATGATCACCGCCGTAGGAGGCACGGCGGGCCCGCCGACCGGTCACATGGTGATCGCTGCGCGATCGAAATCGCTGCACGGCCCGTGGGAGGACCATCCCGGCAACCCGATCGTGCGCACCACCGACAATCGCGAGGCATGGTGGTCGCGCGGCCACGCCTCGCTGGTGCAGGCACCCGACGGCGGCTGGTGGTCGCTCTACCACGGTTACGAGAACGATTTCTGGACGCTGGGCCGCCAGTGCCTGATGGACCCGGTCCGCTTTACAGGCGACGGCTGGTTCGAAATGACGGGCGGCGACCTGTCGCAGCCGATCGAGGCGCCCGGGGGCGGCGCGAAGGTGCCGCACGGCATGGCGCTGTCGGACGACTTTTCGCGGCCCCTGGCGCTCGGCACCAAATGGTCGTTCTTCAAACCCGCCGATGACGAGGCGGACAGGATCAGCGTTGCGAACGACACGCTGCACCTGAAAGGCAAGGGCGATGCGCCCTCCTCCGGCTCGCCGCTGCTGATCACCGCGGGCGATCGCAGCTATGCGTTCGAATGCGATATCGAGATCGAGCCGGGCGGCCGCGCGGGGCTGATCCTGTTCTACGACGACAAGCTCTACGCCGGTCTCGGCTTCGACGAGGATCGCTTCGTCACCCATCAATACGGGATAGAACGCGCCCGCCCCTTGAACCCCCACGGCCGAAGCATGAGGATGCGGGTCACCAACGACCGGAACATCGTGGTGTTCGACACCAGCGGCGACGGCGGCCGGACATGGCGGCGTTTCGACAGGGGAATGGAAGTGTCGGGCTATCACCACAATGTGCGCGGGGATTTCCTGATGCTTCGCCCCGGCCTGTATGCGGCGCGGCAGGGCACCGCGAAATTCCGCGATTTCACCTTTCGCGCCTTCGATCCGGACATCGCATGATCCACCGCCTTGCCATTTCCCGCCGCGGCCTGATCGCGGGCGGCACCGCTGCCGCCGGACTGGCGCTGACGGGATGCCAGCCGCGCCTGTCGGGCCTGTTCACCGGGGCCGACACGCATCCCGGCGATTATCCCACCGTCAAGGCGGTGGAATACATGGGCCAGCTTCTGTCCGAACGCACCGGCGGACGGCTGGGCATCAAGGTCTTCCCCGGCGCGCAGCTGGGTAACGAGCGCGACACGCTGGAAATCACCAGTTTCGGCGGTATCGATTTCAACCGCGTCAATCTCGCGCCGCTCAATTCGGTGGAGCCGCTGACCATCCCGCCCTCGCTGCCCTTCATCTTCCGTTCGGTCCCGCACATGCGCCGCACGCTGGACGGCGACATCGGGGACGAGATTCTCGCCAGCTTTCGCAGGCAGGGCATGATCGGCCTGTGCTTCTACGATTCCGGCGCGCGCAGCTTCTACAACACCCGCCGCCCGGTCTATACGCCCGAGGATATGCACGGGCTGAAGCTGCGCGTCCCCTCCTCCGACCTCTATCTTGCCATGGTCAACGCGCTGGGAGCCAACGCCGTCCCGATGCCCTTCGACGAGGTGTATTCCGCCCTGGCGCAGGGCGTCATCGACGGGGCGGAGAACAACTGGCCAAGCTTCGAAAGCGCGCGCCACTATGAAGTCGCCCGCTTCATGAGCCTGACCCAGCACCTCTTCACCCCCGAAGTGCTGCTGATGTCCAAGGTCAGCTGGGACAAGCTCTCGCAATCCGACCAGCAGCTGATCCGTCAGGCCGCGCGCCAGTCGGTCGACTATATGCGCAGGTTGTGGGACGCCCGGGTGAAAAGCGCCAAGGCCAATATCATCGCCGCCGGGGTCGAGGTGAACGAGGTCGACAACGCCGCCTTCGCCGCGCTGATGGAGCCGGTGTGGGACGATTTCCTCGTCACCCCGCAGCAGCGCGACATCGCCCGGCGGATCGTCGCGCTGGGCGAACAGATGGCCAGTGATGCCACCGCCCCTTCCGCGCCGCAGGAGACCGCATCGTGAAACTCGTCTCCGACTGGCTGGTCCGCCTCGGTTCGCTCGGCCTTGTCGTCATGACCGCCGTCGTGGGCTGGCAGGTGTTCGGCCGCTTCATCCTCGACAACAGCCCTTCGTGGACCGAACAGACGGCGCTGCTGCTGATGATCTGGTACGTCCTGTTCGCCGCCGCCGCCGGCGTGCGAGAAGGATTTCATATCCGCATCGCGCTGCTCGACGACCTGTTGGGAGCCAGGGGGGCGGCAGTCCTGCACCGGGTCATCAACCTGCTGGTGGCGCTCATGGGCCTCGCCATCGCGGTCTATGGCGCGCAATTGCTGTGGGCGGTGCGCGATCACGTGATCCCCTCGCTGGGGCTCAGCCGCTGGGTCGCCTATGCGCCTCTGCCGATTTCCGGCCTGCTGATGGCGGTGTTCGCGGTCGAGAACATGTTCCGCCCCGCCAGCGATGACGGGCTGGAACCCGACCCGCTCGGTTCAGGCGACATGGCGGGGAGCGCCGACTGATGGAACTGCTTGTCCTCTTCGGCGTGCTCTTCGTCTTGCTCGTCATTGGCGTGCCGGTTGGCTTCGCGCTGTTCGGCGCGGCGCTTGCCTGCTTCGCCGTGATCGACATACCGCTGGTGGTCGCGGTGCAGCGCGTGGCATCCGGCATCAGCGTGTTCACGCTGATGGCGATCCCCTTCTTCATCTTTGCCGGAGACCTGATGTACCGCGCCGGCATCGCCGACCGGCTGGTCAAGGTCGCCGATGCGGCGCTGGGCCGCGTGCGCGGCGGTCTGGGGCTGGTCGACGTGGGCGCATCGATGATGTTCGGCGCGGTGTCGGGCAGTGCCATCGCCAGCGCGTCGGCCATCGGATCCAGCCTGGTGCCGCTGATGCGCGACAAGGGCTATCCCGGCGATTACGCGGTCAACGTGACCGTGACGGCGGCCATCGTCGGCCTGCTGATCCCGCCTTCGCACAACATGATCATCTATTCCGCCGCATCGGGCATCGGCGTGTCGATCGGCGACCTGTTCGTGGCGGGCATCGTGCCCGGACTGCTGACCGGCTTCATGCTGATGCTGGTGGCATGGCTGGTCGCCCGCAGCCGCAACCTGCCGAAGGGCAGCTTCCCCGGCTGGCGGAACTTCGCGGTCGCGGCGATCTACGCCATTCCCGGACTGATGACCGCGGTCATCATCATGGGCGGCATCCTGTCGGGCTATTTCACCGCCACCGAAAGCTCGGCCGTCGCGGTGATCTATACCATCGCGATCGGCGTCTTCGTCTATCGCAGCCTGGGCTGGACCGCGTTCTGGGAAGCCGCCGGCAAGTCGGTCCGCACCGCCGCCATGGTCCTGTTCATCATCGCGGCGGCAACCGCCTTCGGCTTCGCGCTTGCCCTGCTGGAAGTGCCCGCCGCGCTGGCCGGGCTGATCGCGGTGATTACCGACGATCCGATCATGACGCTGCTGATCATCAATATCATGCTGCTGCTGCTGGGCACCTTCATGGACATGGCACCTTTGATCGTGATCACCACGCCGATCTTCCTGCCCGTCGCAATGGGCATGGGCGTCGACCCGGTGCATTTCGGCATCATCATGATGCTGAACCTGGGCATCGGGCTGGTGACCCCCCCGGTGGGGTCGGTGCTGTTCGTCGGCTCTGCCGTGGGCAAGATCCCGGTGACGACGCTGGTGCGCACGATCTGGCCGTTCTACGGCACGCTGATCCTGGCGCTGGCGCTGATCACCTATATCCCCTGGCTGTCGCTTGGGCTGCTGGAGATGTGGAACTGACACTCCGCTCCGCCTAGGCGATCGGCTGTCATTCAGGAACTTGCCCGTTCCCCCGCAGGGGCTCATCTGTATGATCGAACAATGTCGGTGCGGCAATCCCGCACCCACCCCGCGTCCTGCCGAACTCCGATGGGGCGCGTGGGCGCCCTCGACCCCTGCCCGGGAGCCGCAGCGATGACGTCACGACTGTCCCCCATGTTTCGCATGCCGATCTGTTTCGGACCCGCTCCCGGCCCGCGTAACCTTCCTCATGACCGTGAGGACCAGCGCTATCTCAAGGATACGACCACCCTCTCGCTCAGCGCCCGCAGCGATCCCTCGCTGTTGGCCGCCATGTTGCCGGCGAGCTTCACGCTGAGCGGCGAACCGCGCATCGGCGTGACCTTCATGATGTTCCGGAACATAGGCTGGCTGGCGGGACGGGGCTATAACATCGTCGTGATCGGCATCCCCGCGCGCTGGGATGGAAAGGAAACCAGGGAAGGCCATTTCGTGCCAGTCGTCTGGGAAAGCATGGCCGACCCCATAATCACCGGGCGAGAGGAACTGGGCTGGAGCAAGATCTATGCCGACGTCGCCGACCTGGAACCGGACGGCGGCGGCTGGCGCACCCACGCGGAATGGGAAGGTTTCCGCTTTCTCGAAGCAGAGGCCACAGACTTCTCGCCGGGCGAACCCGACCCGCCCAAGCCGATGATGTTCTCGAAATATATGCCCCGCACGGGAGAATGGGGAACAGCCGACGTCAGCTATACAACGATCACCGCACCGGACGGTCCGCCGCCGCGGCCGGTTTCGAGCGAGATCGGCACCGGACGGTTCGCTTTCCATCCCGCCCGGTGGGAGGACATGCCCACCCAATATCCCATCGTGAACACGCTGGCGGCGCTGCCGCTCGACGATTTCGGTCCCGCTCGGCTTGTCCGCACCAGCGGCGGCGGCGACGGCAGCGGGCAGAGGATCCTGCGATAGACGGCATCGCCCGAAGGATCATGGCCTGAAAGCGCGGAATGCTTCCTCGCCCGGCCGCAATACGGGTACGAGAACCTGCGCCCCATGTGCCTCAAACCGGTTACCGCCCTTCGGACCCTCCACCACCATCGGCGCCGCCGTGCCGGTGATGCGCAGGCCAGCGACCCGCGTGGCGGTCCCTTCGGCGACCATGCGGGACGCCCCTCGCAGGCGCTGCCCTCTGGCGCAGCGTCATGAATGCGGGTCATGCCCCGCGCAACGGCGCGTGACATCGGTGAAGGGATCCTCTAGCGCGTGGCGACGCCCCGGCGGTAAAGGGTCCGGATTGGATTTATGTGGCGGTTCGCAAGGCGGATCGCCGATTGCGGTCATCACCCGGATCCTGCCGATGCGGTCGCCGCTGGCCGGCTTTCTCCCTCTCTCTCACAGGCAAGCACTTCATGGCAGGTTACAAGGAACCCGATCTCAACGAGCGCCGCAACGCGGCCGCGGCAGCGCGGGAGAAAGCTTTGGCAAAGCTCAGGGCGAAACCCCCGGTCGATCCTGCGGTCCAGGCCGAACGGCTGGCCGCCGCCGAAGCGCGCGCGCAGGTCCAGGCGGAAAAGCGCGCGGCCCTGAAGGAGAAAAAGGCGCGGGAGCAGGCTGAAAAGGCGGCCCGGATCGAGGCGAACAAAGCGCCGGCCGGCCCCACCGAGGCCGAGCGCAAGGCGGCGCGCGACGCGAAATACGCTGCGCGAAAAGCCCGCAAGTAGCACGGGCGTTGACGATACTGGCGTCGAACAAGGCCGACTTGCCGTCGGCCATGCCGGACTGGTCGGCGCTCGATGAAGGCGAACATCTTGTCGACGTCGCGTTCGTGCCCGACGGCGGCCGCCTGCGCCTGACCCGCAGCGGCGAGGATTTCTCGATCCTGCTCGACCACCACGAACTGATGAGCACCGACCTGTCATCGTCCGAACGGGCACTTGCCGGACATGCCTGCGCGCGGCTGGCCGGGCGTGCGGGCGTACAGATGCTGATCGGCGGATACGGCATGGGCTTTACGCTCAGGGCCGCCCTTGCCGCGCTGGCAGCCGACGCGGAAGTAACCGTGGCAGAGATCGTGCCCAAGATTATCGAGTGGGCGCGGGGGCCGATGCGCGCCGTCACGGCAGGATGCCTTGACGATCCCCGCGTGCTTCTGATCGAGGACGATGTTGGGATGCTGATCGAGGCTGCGAGCGGAGGATACGACTGTATCCTGCTCGACGTCGACAACGGTCCCGAAGGGCTGACCAGGCGCTGTAACGATTGGCTTTATTCCGCCGCCGGCCTTGCCGCGGCGCGAAACGCCCTGCGGCCCGAAGGCCTCCTCGCGATCTGGTCGGCCACGCATGACGACCGCTTTGCCGGCCGTCTCGCGCGAAGCGGCTTTGCCGTCAGCGTGATCGAGGCCGACCTGGACACCCACTGGCTGCCCGAAGACGACGTACCGGCGCATGTCATCATGCTGGCTCACAAGCTCCGGTAAGCCGGGGCGGATAGCGCCGACAAGGCTGCCATTCGGCTTGCGACGACTTTGCCGGCATCTGGTGATTACGGACAGTTCGAGGCGCCGGGACCCTCCTGTCCGCACGATCCGCTCAAGAGCCTTCAGGCAGGATCGTCACCACGACGCGCCGATAACGTGTAAGGGCGGGAGTGCCCTTGTCGGTCACCTTCAGGATGAAGTGAGCCTCCGACGGTCGGTCAACGGGGGGAGCGGTAAAGCCACGCGCATAGAGGTTCTCTGCGCCCCACATTTCGATGGTCCCCGGGTAGGTTCCGGCTTCCGGATATTGGAACCAGCGATAGCTGAGGCTGTCCCCGTCCGGATCGGTCGTGCCAAGCGCGCTGAGCGGAACCGTGTCGCCGGAACGAACGGTTACGCTGTCAGGGTGGGCAAGTCGGACGATGGGTGGATGATTGGCATCGGCCGGGGCTTTGATCGTCCAGTCCATCCGGGCGGCAAAGTCGTTCTGGAATTCGTCGCGCCAACGCCAGAGTGTCTCCCTGAACCCCGTATAGGTGCGGTCCATCGCCTCTATCGCGGGGCCATGCGACCTGGCGACATAAGGGGTGACGCTGTCCACCGCATTGGTCCAGATGGGCCGTGTTTCGGCGGGGACGGGAATGCCGCCGTTGAACCCGTCCGGGTCCGTGCTGGAACGTTCGGGTATCCTTGGTTCATAGCGTCCGCCCCAGCCACCCCAGTCCGGACGTTCGGGTACGTTAAGGCCATTTGGAATGAGGCCAAGGAAGGATGGTGTATCGCCTTCGGTGCCGTAAGCGGTGTCGGGGTAGGCAGCGCCAAGCGGGCCGTGCCCCTGCTGGATGTTTTCGGCGATCCAACCGTTCGAGATTGCCGTATTGTCGATGCCTTCCACTGCAGAACTGATCGCCAGCCACGTCGCCGCACCGTAACCGCCCGGACTGACGACATAGAAAAGGTCCGGAAACGCCTTGCGCATCCATGGGCCGCTGTCGTCCTGATCCGAGATGGTATGGACCCGGAGCTTCGAGATCAGCCGCTTTGCTTCTTCGGGGTTCCGCGTTGCACGAATGTCGTGGAGTGCCTGCGCAAGCGTATTGGGGCCGCCCCAGCCCGCTACCCACAGGGGTCGGGGATCGGGTCGCTCAAGCGCTGCGATGAGCTGCCTCGAACCCTCCGTGGACTTGCCCGAGCCGACGCCCGCCATGCCATAGACAGGCTGTCCCGATCCAACGAGCCGATAGAGAGTGGCAGCCCGGGGAAAGGCGGGATCGTGAAGTGCAAGATTGGCGCGGACCTTCCCATACTCGCCGATCACCCGCTCGATGGACTCCGGGGCCACCCTGTTCTTCTGGTGAACCGACGTAGTAGCGACAAGACCCTCGAGGTCGATTTCGTTTGAATACAGCAAAAGGCGGATCAACGACTGCGTGTCATCCGGATCGGCCTCGATGTCCGACAAAACGAAGAGTCTCGGCTTCGCAACCGGTTGGACAGCGGAGGGCGCCTTGACCTGACATGCTGCTGTTACAGGAGCGCCCACCAAAAGCGCGGCCATCAAGGCTCGTCCAGGCCTGGAACCCATCGTTTACTCCCCTCCCCTGTTGCGGCTGATCCTATCGCCAATGAGAAAATCGAGGTCAATGGTCGCCGCCAGGCGGCGACTGTCCGCCTTGACCCCGTTCCCGCCATGAAGTCATCCGAACGCCATTCCGAAACCGGTCGCTGGCTGCCGCAAGACGGCATCATTGCGCTGTCCTACACGCGCTCGCCGCGATAAGCCCGATCCGCCGCCATCGCGGCGCCGCGGCTCTTTCCGATCGTCCATTTTCTCTGGCCCCCCACGGTGTCAACCGCAGGGCGGAAACGCCAGCTTTCCCGCGGCTCTGCGGCAGGCGACAGAGGTTGTAGGATGTGTCGCCTGTGTCAACCGGATCAGAGCGTGACGCCCCGCTTCCAGATCGAGATCACCCGCTGGCCGCTGCGCTCGCTGGCCGTCTTGCGGCCGCTCGCGATGGCCAGCAGCTCGTCGGCGAAATCGGCGTCCACGTCCTCGCCGGGTTCGCTCAGCATGCGGCCTGCGTCGAAATCGATCCAGCCCGCCTTGTTCGCCGCCAGCGTTGAATTCGACGCGATCTTCACCGTCGGCACGGGAAAGCCCAGCGGCGTGCCTCTTCCCGTGGTGAACAGGATCATCGTCGCCCCCGCCGCCGCCAGCGCGGTCGAAGACACGGCATCGTTGCCCGGCGCTTCCAGCAACGTCATCCCCGGCTCCTCGGCGGTGCCGCCATAGTCGATCACGTCGACCAGCGGCGCCTTGCCGCCCTTCTGCACCGCGCCCAGCGACTTTTCCTCAAGCGTGGTGATCCCGCCCTCGATGTTGCCGGGAGAGGGATTTTCCGAAACCGGCTGGCCCTGTTCCAGGAAATAGCGCTTGAAACGATTGAGCAGGCTGGCCGCCTTGTCGTGCACCTCGCCCGAAACGCTGCGCGCGAAAAGCGAGGCTTCCGCGCCGAAGATCTCGGGTATCTCGGTCAGCACCAGCCGTCCGCCGCTGGCTGCCACCCGGTCGCTGAAACGCCCCAGCAGCGGATTGGCGGTGACCCCCGAAAGCGCGTCCGACCCGCCGCATTTCAGCCCCACCGCCAGCGCCGAGGCAGGCGCTTCCTCGCGCTCCAGCCCCGACAACTCGCGGACCAGCCCGTTGATCAGATCATTGGCGCGGTCATATTCGTCGCCCGGATCCTGCGCACGCATCACCCGCAGCTTGCCCCGGCTGCGTTCGGGCACGCGCCCGACCATGGCGTCAAGCTGATTGCTTTCGCAGCCCAGCCCGATCAGCACCACCCCGCCCGCATTGGGATTGTCGCACAGCGCCGCCAGCGCATCGCGCGTGCCCGACAGATCGTCGCCCAGCTGCGAACAGCCATGCGGATGGCCAAAGCCGACGATCCCGTCGATCCGGCCCGCCGCGATGGCATCGGCGTGGCGCATCTCCGCCTCGCGCGCCAGCATCTCGCACATCGGCGCGACGCAGCCGACCGTCGGGATCAGCCAGATCTCGTTCCGCGTGGCATAGCGGCCGTCCGCGCGGCGATATCCAAGCCACGTGCCCAGCGGCTGTGCATCGCCCGCTTCCTGTGCCCCGGCGAAGTCGCCATAGGCCACCTCTCCCAAAAGCGCAGTTTTCAGATTATGGGAATGAACATGATCGCCGCGCGATATCGGCGCGCTGGCCAACCCGATCCGTTCGCCGTAACGGATCACCGGATCGCCCGGGGCATGGTCCCGTAAGGCGATCTTGTGCCCCGAACGGATCGGGCTTCGCGCCGCAATTTCGCCATCGCCAGCCTCGACCGTTTCGCCCGCCGCGATGTCGCGCAGCGCGACCAGTACCGTGTCATCGGCATGGCAGCGCATTGCGGGGGGCGTGCGTATCTGTTCGATACGGTCAGTTGTAGTCATCCGGGTCTTTCGATACCGGTCCAGATGCTTACCGGCCGGTTGATTCTGATGGAAATGCGCTGCATGAGCGTATTTGACACCGGTTACCATAAAGCAGCGGTCACAGCAATCGGCCGAGTTCCAGGAGAGTGCAATGCCCCGCCCCCTCAACCTCCATCCCGATCGCCTGCTGCCCAGCGATCCCGCCGTCCGCGCCGTGGCGCGCGATCTTTACGACAGCGTGAAGGGCCTGCCGATCGTCAGCCCCCACGGGCATACCGATCCCAGCTGGTTCGCCCGCAACGACAGCTTCGGCAATGCAACCGAACTGCTGCTGGTGCCGGACCACTATCTGTTCCGCATGCTGTATTCGCAAGGCGTCCGACTAGAGGATCTGGGCATCGCGGGACACAAGGCCGATCCGCGCGAAGCATGGCGCATCCTGGCCGGGCACTATCACCTGTTCCGCGGCACCCCCTCGCGCATGTGGCTCGACTGGGTATTTGCCGAGGCCTTTGGCATGGAAGTCCAGCTGTCTTCGGAAACGTCGGACCTGTATTACGACACCATCACCGAAAAGCTCGGCACCGACGAATTCCGCCCGCGCGCCCTTTTCGACCGCTATGGCATAGAGGTGATTGCCACCACCGAAGGTCCGCTGGATACGCTGGAACATCACGCCGCGATCAGGGAAAGCGATTGGAATGGCCGTGTCATCACCGCCTATCGCCCCGATCCGGTCGTCGATCCGGAGTTCGAAGGGTTCAGCGCCAATCTCAACCGGTTTTCCGAAATGACCGGCGAGGATTGCCGGACATGGCAAGGTTATCTTGGCGCGCACCGGCAGCGCCGCGAGTTCTTCAAGACCATGGGAGCGACTAGCAGCGACCACGGTCATCCGACCGCTGCGACCGCGAACCTCTCCCACGCCGAAGCCGCGCTGCTGTTCGACAGGGTCAAGGACGGCAAGGCCAGCAAGGAAGACGCCGAACTGTTCCGCGGGCAGATGCTGACCGAAATGGCAGCGATGAGCATCGACGACGGACTGGTGATGCAGATCCATCCAGGATCGTTCCGCAACCATAACGGCTGGCTGTTCGAGAATTTCGGCCGCGACAAGGGTGCCGACATCCCGATGCGCACCGACTACGTCCATGCGCTCAAGCCGCTGCTCGACCGGTTCGGCAACAGCCGGGACCTCTCGATCATCCTCTTCACGCTGGATGAGAGTGTCTATGCACGCGAGCTTGCACCGCTGGCCGGGCATTATCCGGTGCTGAAGCTGGGCCCTTCGTGGTGGTTTCACGACAGCCCTGAAGGCATGCGGCGTTTCCGTCACAATACCACCGAGACGGCCGGGTTCTACAACACGGTCGGCTTCAACGACGACACGCGAGCCTTCCTCTCCATCCCCGCCCGACACGATGTAGCACGCCGCGTCGATTGCGGCTTCCTGGCCCAGCTGGTCGCCGAGCATCGGATCGAGGATTGGGAAGCCGCCGAGCTTGCGCAGGAACTGTCCTACAAGCTCGTCAAGAAGGCCTATAAGCTATGAGGCTGTCGTCCGATACGCTTGCCGAACTTCCTGCCGAAGTCGCGGTTCCAGCCTATGACCGCGAAGCGCAGGCCATCGGCATCGTCCATTTCGGGATCGGCGCGTTCCACCGCGCGCATCAGGCATGGTACACCGATCTAGCCCTGAATGCGGGGGAGCATGGCTGGGCCATCTGCGGCGTCTCGCTGCGGTCGGCCAGCGTCGCGGAGCAGTTGAACCCGCAGGACGGGCTGTATTCTGTCACCGAACGCGGCGGCGGCACGTCGACCACTCGCGTCGTCGGCGCGGTGCGCGAAGTTATCGTGGCGCCGAAGGATCCCGAAGCGGTCATCGCCCGGATCGCTTTGCCCGATTGCCACATCGTCAGCTTCACCATCACTGAAAAGGGCTATGCCCGCGGCAATGACGGTTCGCTTGATATAAGCCTTGCGGAGGGCAGCTTTTACCCGTTGCTGAGCGAAGCCTTTGCGCGGCGCCAGGCACAGGGGTTGCCCGGCCTGACGCTGATGTCGTGCGACAATCTGGCGGAAAACGGCCAGCAACTGGACCGCCTGATGCGCGAATGGCTGAAGGCCAAGGATCCGCAGCTATTCGACTGGTTCGCCCTGAATTGCACCTGCCCGCAGACGATGATCGACCGCATCGTTCCCGCCACCACTGACGAGGACCGCGCCGCGCTGGAAGCGACGTTGGGACTGCGCGACGAAGGCGCCGTGCTGACAGAGGCGTTCAGCCAGTGGGTGATCGAGGATCGCTTCGCCGGTCCGCGCCCCAGATGGGAGGACCACGGGGCCCAGCTCGTGACCAATGTCGCGCCGTATGAAACCGCCAAGCTGCGGATGCTGAACGGCGCGCATTCGCTGCTGGCCTATTGCGGCCTGGAACGCGGCTTCACCTTCGTGCACGAGGCGATTGCCGATGCCGAGCTTCGCCAACTGGCGCACCGGCTGATGATGCAGGAAGCCGCGCCCACCATCGATGCCGCACCGGACCAGGATCTAGCCGCCTATGCCGACAGCCTGATCGATCGCTTTGCCGAGCCCGCGTTGCAGCACCGGCTGGCGCAGATCGCGATGGATGGATCGCAGAAGATCCCGCAGCGCTGGCTGGACACGGCGGCCTGGCACTCGCGGCGCGGCGATGATTGTCCCGCCATCCGCGCTGCGTTTCGCGCATGGCTTGCACATTTGGCCGATGGCTCGCTCGTGAACGACCCGCTTGGCGATGAACTTCGCGCACTTGTCGCAAATAAGGGACCTGAAGCGGTCGCCGATCGCATGACTGACGGACGCTTCCCTTCCGAATTCATCGTCTAAAGGTCGCCAAAGGCCGACACGAGATACTGCGCGCTGATCAGGCGCAGCCCCAAGCGGGGTGCGGCAGACCAGCCTTGGCTTCCTACCGCGAAGGGACTTAATCCTGCCCGCCCGGACGGCGAAAGCGAACGCCTCAGCCCTTCATGGTCCCGTCGGGATTGAGCAGCATCGTGCGGCCGGTTCCGGCGGACGCATAGATCGCTTCCATCAGGCGCAGGTCGCGCAGGCCCATTTCGCCGGGCGTGATGATCTCGGAACCGTCGCGGATCGCGTCGGCGAGGTGGTCGAGCTGCCGCGCGAATTGCACGGTGGAATCGCCCGGCGAGAACGCCCGGCTTTCGCCCCCGGATTCGAGCACCATGTCGAGGCCCGAATAATTGGTCGCCGGCTGCATCAGCAGCGCGCCGGATGAGCCGCGCGCGTCCACCTCGTTGATCGGTGCCGCGTCATAGGAAGTGGCAAGCTGCGCGACCGCTCCCGAAGGAAAACGCAGTTGCGACGACACATGCGCGAAGATCTCCGCAAAGCGCGGGTCGGCTGCCGGCTGGTATGTCGCTGCGGTGATGCTCTCGGGCATCTCGCCCGACAGATAGAGCGCGGCCTGCAGGCCGTAGATCCCGTAATCCTCAAGCGGGCCGCCGCCTGCCAGCGTGCGGTCGACGCGCCAGTTCTGGCTGGGGCTGGTCGGCCCCATGCGATAGGACTGCTGCGTGCGGATCAGCCGCAGCTTGCCGACCGCTTCCTCGCGGATCAGCTCCATCGCCTTGAGATTGTATGGCTCGAAATGGCAGCGATAGGCGATCATCAGCCTGCGGTCCGCCCGCTGGCTCGCGGCGATCATCCGCTCGCACTCCGCACTGGAGAGCGCCATCGGCTTTTCGCACAGCACGTGCTTGCCCGCGGCAAAGGCGCGTTCCGTCCAGTCGGCATGCAGTCCGCTGGGCAGCACGATATAGGCGGCATCGACATCCTTGTTCGACGCGATCCTGTCGAAATCGTCATAGGAATAGCGGGACTCGGGCGGCACGCCATAGGCATCGCCCACTCGCTGAAGCTTTTCCGGATTGCCCGAGACGAGGGCCGCGATATGCGCCCGCTCCGCCCGTTCGAAGCGCGGCATCATCTGGTTCAGCGCATAGCCGCCAAGGCCGACGATGGCGAAGCCGACGCTGTCCGCCCGCCGGGGCTGCGGCTGCGTTTCGGGAAGCTCGACCCCGTCCGGCATGGGCTGCCCGGTGGCCCTGGCGCCGCCCGATTGTCCGAAGACGGCCCGGCCCGAAAGCATCAGCGACGCCGCCGCCGCACCGCCGCCGACTTCGATCAGTCGGCGCCTGCTTATCCCGTGTCCCATCATCGCTTTATTCCGATCTGCCCATGATTAGCGTTCATGCTGACGTATCGGCAGCGCCGAGGCAACCCTATTGCGGAATGCCCCGATGCTGGCTGGAACGCGCGTCAGGCCGGTTCCGCCACTTGCTCGCTGGTTCTGTCTGTCCGGACCAGTGCCCATGCCAGGCCCACGGCAAGCGCATAGCAAATCCAGAAGATGCCTGCGAACGGAGCCCCATTGCCCAGCGCCAGGCGCGCCGCGAAGCTGATCGCAAGCGCGACCGGCGCGCCGATGACCACCCCGTTCCACAGCGCTCTCAGCCTGGGTTCGTAGTGGCCGCGGCGGCGGCGCTTGCCCAGCCAGATATAGGTGCCCGTGGCGCAGACCGCCGTCAGCGCTGCACCGAACAGCACATAGGCAAGCTTGACCCAGATCCCGCCGAAATTGCCAAAATGCAGGTCATAGGTCGATGCCGCGGCCTGCTGTCCCCATTCGCCGTCCGCCAGCCCGGCGGTACCCATGAACCGGCCTGCGGCGTCGAAGCCGTAATATTCGCCGAAGATCAGCCTTTGTTTGTGCAGGCCCACGATCTGCACATGCTGCCCGCGGGTCAGCGGATCGTGCAGGATCGCATAGCTGGGCACGACGTCGGGGTGCTGCGCGGACATGTAGCGCAGCGCCGCCGCCACATCGGGCGCGGGGGCCGGCGCGTCGTCGCCCGCAGGCTCCTCGCCGAAGATGGGGGCATAGACCGCTTCGACATCGCCGCCGTAATCGTTCGAAGCGATGGCGAAGGCGGTGACGGTGGCGAGGCCGATCAGCGCGCCCGTCAGCGCGATGGCGATGCCGAACGGCAGGGTCCAGACGCTCAGGCGATTGTGCCAGTCGGCAAGACCCACGCCGCCCGAACTGCGCGCGCGCAGGCGAAACGCATCGCGAAAGATGCGCGGCAGCGCGACCACGCCCGACAGCGACAGCGCCAGCATCATCACGCCCAGGATACCGACAATGGTGATCCCGACCAGCGAGGGCAGGTTCAGCGTATAATGCAGCGCGACGAGAAAGTCCGACCACGCGATCTCTTCCGGCATTACAAGATTGCCGCGCGCGTCCAGATGCATCGCCTCGGTATCGGTGGTGATGGTCGCGCGGGGTAGGTCATCCACCGGAAGATGGACATAGAGATGCGTCGTCGGGGCACTTTCCGCGCCGCGTTTCAGCATGGCCATGACACCGTTCTGCACCGCTTCGGGCGCAATCGCGGTCATTTCGGGCGCATCGGGCTGCTCGATGCGTTGCAGCTCGGCATAGAAGACGGCAATCGTGCCGGTCAGCGAGACGAGATACAGCAAGGCGCCCGCGACAAGACCGATTGCCGCATGGGCGGACAGCGCACGTTTTACCGTCGTGGGTTCGATAGGGCTGGTCATGCCATGGCTCCTGGCAACAGGGCGGGAAAGGCGGCCAGCATGGCGCCGCCTGCAATCGCGAACTGGCGCTTGCGGCTGTCGGTCATCAGCAGCGCATAGGCCAGCAGAGTCCAGGTCAGCGGCACCGCGAACAGTGCCAGCACCGTTGCATTGCCTTCTGCCGCTCCGCACAGCAGCGCAGTCCAGCGCACCCCCAAGGCAATCGCGATGGAGCTTGCCATGGCCAGCACCGCGACCAGCAGGAAGGTGAGCACTCGCCCGCCGAGCCGCAGCGGCGCGTTCGCGGGCAGCACGCCGGCCCGACGACTGGACGCCCGCGTCGGTGCGGGCTGCGACGCGAAGCCGGCCCATGCCAGCAAGGCGCAGCCCGCTGCCATCGCCCATAGCGAAACGACCGCCACGCCCCATGCGCCCGCCGCCGCCGCGCCGCACAGCACCGCCGCGGCCAGCGCGCCCCAGCCCGCGGCGTTTATCACGCCGGATCGCCCTGCCCGGCCCCACGACAACCGCAGTATTGCGACACCCGTGGCGGCCAGCAGACTTCCGGCGGCAAGCAGAGGATCGCCGCCCATCAGAACCGGTAGCTCACGGTGCCGAACACGTTGCGCTCGCTGCCGATGAAGCAGTCGCCCCGGGCGAGGCAGGCGGCGTAATAGTCCTTGCCCAGCAGGTTGGTCGCGTTGACCGCAAGGCTCCAGCTCTGCCAGCTGACTTCGGCGACGGCATCGACCAGCGTAAAGGCGGGCGTCGTGATGCCATTTGGAAAGGCCGCGCCATAGGACTTGTTCCTGCCGACGTGCCGCACGCCCGCGCCCAGCCTTGCGGTGGTTTCGGCGTTCAGGCGAAAGTCCTTCATCGTCCATAGCGAGGCGTTGAATTTCGGCACGTTGTCTAGCTGGCGGCCCGTGTCTTCGACCTCCGCCTCGTTATAGCTGGCGTTGGCGATCAGCAGCAGATCGCCCGGCAGGGTGGCATTGGCCTCGAACTCGACGCCTTTCGACGTCAGCGATCCGATCTGCAGCTGGCCGTTCAGGATCACGTCGGGGTCCTGCGGGCTGGGCGCGACGGCGGCGACGGGGCGATTGGCTTCGCGAATGTGATAGGCGGTTGCGGTCAGCAGGATGCGGTCGCTGGGATGCAGCTTTACCCCCACCTCGAACTGGCGGCCCGTCTTTGGGACGAAGGGATCGCCGTATAGATCGGTGCCGCTGATCGGCTCGAAGCTTTCGGTGAAGCTGAAGAAAGGCGAGACGCCGGTGACGATCTCGCCGATGATGCCCGCGCGGAAAGTTGTCGCGCCCTGGTCGTAGACCTCTTCGCCGAACGAAGTCGAGCGTGCTTCGTCCCGCCGTACGCCCAGCACCAGCGAGACGCGGTCCCATGCGCGGATCTGGTCCTGCAGGTAGAAGCCGATCTGGCTCTGCCGCGTGTCGTCGGCGGCAGCGAAGGCATAGCCCGGATCGCCCAGCATCGGGATCGTGCCGTTGAAGTCCGACAGCGCGCCGTAATCGATGTCGTAGAGGTCGATCGGCTCCAGCGCATAGCCGCTGTCCTTGCGGACGCGGTTCCAGCTGTAATCGACGCCCGCCAGCAGCGTGTGTTCGATCGCGCCTCCCGTCCGGAAGTCGTATTGAAGGTTATGGTCGGTCGAGAATATCTCCATGTTCGCAAGGCTGCCGAACGCGTAGTTCATGATCTGGCGCTGCTCGGTGTCCAAATACGGATTGAGCGGGTTCGAATAGCTGTTGGGATAATGGGTGAAATAGTCGAGATCGCTGTCGATATAGCGCGCCTTGGCGTTCAGCGTCAGATCGGCCGAGAACGCATGGCTGGCGATAGCCGTGCCCTGCAGCAGGCGCCCGTCATAGCGGTCCCAGCCCGGCTTGCCGACGAACAGATCACTGTCCAGCTGTCTGTTCGGATTGGGCAGGATCGTCCCCACCAGCGGCAGGAACTGCGAGGTCGAGCCGCCGTCGTCTTCCTGGTACAGGCCGATCAGCGTGACCTGCGTCGCATCGGTCGGCGCGAAGGTGACGGAGGGCGAGAACAGCACGCGGTCGTCGGGCACGTTGTCGGTCTGGGTGCCGGAATCGCGCACGCGGGCCACGACGCGGGCCGCCAGATTATCGGTCAGCGGACCGGTTATGTCGGCCAGCGCTTCCTTGCGGTCGAAGGAGCCATAGCGCAGCGAAAACTCGCCGCCGCTTTCGAACTGCGGGGTCTTGGACACCATGTTGACGATGCCGCCCAGCGACCCCTGCCCGAACAGGACCGAGGCAGGGCCGCGGATCAGCTCGATCCGGTCGAAATTATACGGGTCGGCACGGATGCTGGCATAGAAGCCGAAGATGTCGCGCATGCCGTCGCGAAACTGCAGCGCGCTGACGCCGCGAACCAGCGCGCCATCGACGCGGCTGTCCGGGCCATAGGGATTGGCGGTGACGCCCGCGACATAGTTCAGCGTATCGCTGATCGAGATCGCGCCCTGCGCCTCGAACACCTCGTCCTCGATGATGGTGACCGGCTGCGGCACTTCGATGACCGGAGTGTCGGTCTTGGTCGCCGACGTGCTTTCCAGCTGCGAGCCGGAGACGACGATGTCGCGCACCTGCTCCACCTCTGCAGTGGTGTCGCTGGCGTGTGCCGCCACCGGCACGAGCATGGTTGCCGACAAAATCGAACATTTGAGCAGTCGCATGGGGTCCCCTTCTGAATAACGGGACCGCGTCTAATGAGAGTCAGTCGCATTTGCAACACCGATTTCACGGTGGCTTGACCGGTTTGGCCGTGCGCCTTCGTCGGACCGGAATTTGAAGCCTTCTACGGGGGAGCCAGACAGGCTCGGTGGGTCGATCAGCGCTCCACCAGCAGCGTGACCGGGCCGACCAGCCCGCTGGGCCGCAGGGGGGCGTCGGCGGCATAGGTGGGCAGCACGGTAAAGCCGATCTTTTCTTCCACGCCCGGCTGGGCATCGCCGATCAGGCGGTTGATCCAGCGGTTGGCCACGCGGATCTCGATATCGTTCGCACCTGCCCTGGCCAGGTGCCCGATGTCGATCCGCCATGGCGCATGCCAGATGCCGCCCGCCTGCTGCCCGTTGACCCTGACCTCCGCAATATCGTTCACCTCGCCAAGGTCGAGCCACAGCGGCGCCCCCTCGGCCCAGCCCACGGGCGTGTCGAACCGGTTGCGATAGCTGGCCACGCCGGAGAAATAGCGGATGCTCTCGTCCGCATTCTCGTTCAGCGGCGTAAGCGTCGTCATCACCGTGCTTGCCGGAGCGCCGCGTCCTTCCTGGAAGGCAACGGACCAGGGGGTGTCGATCGTTCCGGCCTTCACGGTCTGCCGGGCCGCGATATTTGCGGAGGTCTCGCCGGTATCCTCGCGGAATACGACGAAGACCGCTTCCTCGGCATCAAGGGCCAACGGGACGACGGTCCGGTCGCCCTCCATGCGGTAGCTGACGTTCTCGATCTCGCCGGTTTCCGCATGCCACAGCGTGGGACGCTTGCCCGTCACGCGGAAGCGCGCCTCGCCCGTTTCCGCGCGGTTCCGCCGATTGACGACGAAGAACAGGTCGCCGTCGTTCAGATGGCGCTGCAGGAAATCGATCTGCGCACCATCCCCACCGGCATAGGCAAAGCGCGGTGTAACGTTCAGCTGCGCCAGCGCGTCATCGGCGTTGTCGGCGGTAATGACACGGCCGTTCCCCGCCGATGCGCCGCTCCACAGACGGGCGGCGACGGAAGCGAATTCGTGGGGATCGTCGCCCAGCGAAGGACTCGCTTCTGGCCGATTGCCTGCCACCACGGCCCCTTCGCGGACCAGAGCCTCGATCCGGCGCAGCGTCGGCAGCGTCATCATCCGCGACGAACCGCCAAGATAGAGCAACCGGTACCGCATCCCCGAAGGGGTGACGAGCATGCCGCCCTCCACCGACAGGACATCGTTCAGCGCGTCCGCGTTCACGAAGTCATAGCCGTGCCCCGTGGGCGCGTCGGCCACCGGGCTGTCCCCGTAGAGCGAGGTCAGAGGCGCTTCCTCGCCATGGAAATAGGCGACATCGGCACCGTGCCTGCCCTGCTGAAGAAGGAAGGAGCTGCGCGCGATGTAATCCATCCACGGCCGGGCCAACGGCGCCCAGCTTTCGTGACGGTTGAAGAACTGCCCGAAGATCAGCAGCGACAGCCCCGGCGCATCGTCGGTCGGCTGATGGACCGAGGTATGGATCACGGGACGGTTGACGCCCGTCACCAGCTCCAGATCCATGACCCGCTTCAGATCGCGCGGCGCATGCGCCCAATAGGCCAGCGCCGACGTCATCGATTCCGCGGCCACCGCCTCTCGCCCATAGAGGTTCGCGACCGATGCCGCACCCTTGATATCGGCGACATAGGTCGCTGCCGGGCCGGCATCGCGGGCATAGGTCCACATCGCCGCCATCGGGTAATCGGCATGCTTGCGCATCGCCATGTCGTCGCCCAGGCCGGGCCGGTGATCCTCCAGCGCCTCGCCATAGACTTTCAGACCGCTGGCGTGCGCGACATCGGCGATCGTGCCGTAATGCGCCTGGGCCAGAAGTTCAGCCAGCGTGCGGCGATAATCGTAAAGGAAACGGTCGGTCGCCTCACGGCTTTCCACGATCATCCCGGTCAGCGCGGGCATCCACGGTAGCGGATCATAGCCGCGCAGCCGCCGGAATTGCGCGGTCATTTCCGGGGTCCAGTTCGCTTCCCCCGCCTCGATCGAATCGGTCAGGATCGCGTCGATCTTGTCCTGCTGGGACAGATCTTCGCCCAGCGCATCCGCATATAGGCCAAGATAATGGTCCAGATAACGGCGCACCGCCGCCGCATCATATTTGTCGACTTCCAGCCCGGTCGCTTCGGGCGCGGCGGGGTGATTGGTCGTACCCAGCAGCGAATAGCCCATCCGCAGCACGGTCCATTCCCCCGTGGGCGGTACCCAGTCGAGCGTGCCGTCCGCTGTCAGGAAACGGGTCACATCGATGATGTTACCGAGCGCGGGGCCGCTTGCCCCGTCGGCAATATCGCCGAGTGCGTAGTAATCCGGTTCGGTGGCGAAACCGGCCTTGCTTTCGAACCGGTCCACCCGCGCCTCGCCCGAAAGCGAGAACAGCCGCAAGTCGTAGGGCTGCGCCGCGGCAGCTCCTAGTGCCGCGGCGAAGGGCGGCGGCGCTGCACCCTCTTCGGGTGCGCCCATGTTCGACATCTGCGGGACGGCCGGTGTCAGGCGAAGGCGAAAGCGCTGCGCGGTCACCGGCTGGAACGCCAGCGTCGTCGGCACCTCGGTGACGGGTATGTCGGCGACATCACGCCATGCGCCGTCTCTGTAAGCCTGCAGCGTCATCGCGACGCTCGGTCCCGAAAACGGCATCGTCGCCTTTGCGATCAGGGTCTGTGCCGAACGGATGGTGACCGCGCGCGGATAGTCATACTCGACGAATGCCTCTTCCCCCTTCGGCACCGCGACGCCGGTGTCGAGATCGCCGTCGAACAGGGCTGCGCCGTCGCTCGCCGCGCCCGCGATGCGTATCTGCGGCGTGGGCAAGGGCGCCGAAACGTTGGCCGGAACCGCCAGCACTGCGATGTCGCGGTAGAAGCGCGGCTTCGCGGCGTGATTGCCGCCTTCCTCCAGCGCGGCGAACGCATCGTGGAATCCCTGAGACTGAAACGGGCCGGTCACCGTTGGCGGAGCAGGCAGCGTGCCGACGGGCGTGCCGCCCGAGGCTCTTACCTCACTCCACACCAGCTTCTTCATCGCATCGGCGGGCGCTACCCACGGGCCGCCCGTTTCCGACCAGCCGGGAGAGCTTGCGATGGCGAATTCCAGCCCGCGCCGCTCCGCTTCCGTCGCGGCAAGGCGGAACGCGGCCTTCCATTCCGGCGTCATATAGGTGATGCGCTTGTCGACCACCTGCGGAACCTGCAGGCCGACGTCGAACATCTGCACCCCGCCGAGACCGATCTCATCCATCCAGGCAAGGTCTTTGGCGATCCCGTCCTGCGAGATATTGCCGTTCATCCAGTGCCACCAGGTGCGCGGGCGAGCGTCTTTCGGCGGGTCGCGAAAACCCTCGACCAAGGTGTCGCCTGTGGCGGGCTGAACTGCGGGCGGGGAGAGCAATTCGGGATTGCCGGTCGCCGCGCAAGCGGACAGGGCCAGCATGGATGCCGCGCCCAGCAGCGTCAGTGGTGCCTTATTCAAATGTCCTCTCCCGCAGTCCGCGCCCTGCGCGCCGATCCGGCTGCGCGGCTATTGCCTTATGGCCGACCAGAACACGCCAGCATTCCGCGCTGTCGCACGGCGCAGGATGCTGGCGCTTGGCGATCGCGGCTAGGCCGTCTTTCCGCCGAGCGTTTCGGCGAACCAGTCGGCGATGAGGTCGCGGCCATAGGCCATGTTGTCGGCGCCGACATGCTCGACCCCGCCTTCGCGCGCGGTGAAGATGACCTTCTCGCGCCTGGGCGAATTGACCAGCTGGTCGTAGAGGTCGTCGGCATAGGACGGGCTGATCTGCCGGTCGTTCGCGCCGTGGGTGACAAGGAACGGCACCTTGATCCGGTCCATATGACCGTTGAGGTTCATGTCGGCCGATTTCTCCAGAAAATCCTCCTGGTCCGTCGCGCCGAACGCCCAGTGCACATGCGCCCAGTAATGCGGGACCGGGTTCTCGCCCTCGCGCTGCATGCGCTTGTCCTGCACCTCGCGCCAGTTGTGGTTCGCGCCCCACACCGCGCCGCTGGCGAAACGCGGCTCATAGGCGACCGCGCGCGGTGCGAAATGGCCGCCCAGCGAGATGCCGGTCATGCCGATGCGCGACCCGTCGACTTCCGCCTGCTGCTCCAGCCAGTCGACCGCCTTCGACGCCCAGCTTTCGCTATGCGGATCGACCGGCAGGTTCTGCAGACGCAGCGCTTCGCCCGTGCCGGGCTGGTCGACGCACAGCGTGGAAATGCCGCGCCGCGCCAGTGCCGCGGGCATGCCCGTCCAGTAGAGCAGCTCCTTGCAGCTATCGAGGCCGTTGCAGAACACCACGCAGGGCCTGGGCTCATCGCCCGGCGCGCGCGTGAAGATCGCCGACATCGTGCCGTTTTCCAGCGGGATTTCCACCCGCTCGCGGCTCAGCTTGCCCAGCCTTGTCGAGCGATCGAAACTATCGCGGGCAAGCGCATAGGTCTCCTCGCGCCCTTGCGTGCCGTGACCCTGCATGCGCTCGGCGACCAGCAGGTAGAGCGAGGCGCGCTCGAGCTTGTCCGACGCGGAGAAGGCGCGGCCCTTCGCCTCGTCCTCTGCCGCCAGCTCCAGCAGCTTGCGGCCCATTGCGGCCCATGCCTGCATGAATTGCGGCGTTCCGGCATCGGCGCCGTTGTCGGCGGCATCGATGATCGGCTGGCACATGTCGACGATCTCGCCGATGCGCCCGCCGCTTTCCATCGCGATCGCGACCGACAGGTTCCAGATGTAGTTCTTGAAGGGAGAATACAGGGCCATCCGATCAGACCTTCGCCGGCTGGAACAGGCAGGGATCGGCCGCGGGCTTGGGCATGGTCTGCGGACCGCCGACGCCGATGCCCCACTGGTCCATGACCCGCGGGCCGGGTTCGTGCACCTTGTGTTCGTGCGTCTCGAAGTCGACCTCCTCGAGTTCGGAGGTGTATTCCACCGCGAAACCGCTGGGCGTGCAGAAATAGCTGAAAGTATTGTCCCCGGCGGTGTGGCGGCCAGGCCCCCAGCGGCAATCGATGTCCCGCTGCTTCAGCCGCGACAGCCCGCGCATCATGTCGTCCACGCCCAGCATGTCATAGGCAACATGGTTGAGGCACGGCGGCCCCGGCAGCAGCGCGATGCGGTGATGCGCGCTGTTGCAGCGCAGGAAGCACATGAAATCGCCCAGCCAGTCCGACACCTTGAAGCCCAGCACGTCGGTAAAGAACTTCACCGCCGCCTGGTGATCGGGCGAATGCAGCACGATATGGCTGATCTTGACCGGCATGCCTTCCCAGCGTTCCATCGCCCGCTTGTCGGCGCGCTTGACATCGGCGCTGATCTCGAACGGCAGGCCGTCGGGCGAGAAGAAGCGGAAGCCATAGCCGCCGCCCGGCGCGTCAAGCTCGCGCGGATCGTGGATGATCCTGCAGCCGGCGTCCTGCACCCTGGCCAGCAGCGCATCGACATCCTCGCGGCTGTCGGCGGCCAGCGCGATCACCTCGACGCAATTGGTGCCGGTGTCGTGCAGGCGCACGACATGGTGTTCATCGTGCCCATGGGTCTTGAACCAGGCCATGCCGTCCTGTGCGGCAACTTCGACAAGGCCCCAGTCTTCGGCATAAAAGGCCCGCTCGGCGGCGAAGTCCTCGACGCCATAGCCGACATAGCGGATTTCCGTAACACGGCTCATTTCACAATTCCTTCAAATCGGGGGTCAAATAGGCTGGCAGGCGATTTCGAACATCTCCGCCGTGGCCTTGTGGTTGTCGACCGCCGGGCCCTTGCCCAGCTGTCCGTGGCAGATCGCCAGCGAACTCTCGACGATATATCTGCACCGCTCGAACCTGCGGTCGCGATAGGCGGCAAAAGCCGCTTCGGGCGTGTCCGCCCGCGCAATTTCCTCCGCCAGCACGATGCTGTCCTCGATCGCCATGCCCGCGCCCTGGCCCAGGTGCGGCGTCGTCGCGTGCACGGCATCGCCCAGCAGCACGACGCGCCCCTTGCTCCACGCATCGTACAGCATGACGCTTTCGAGCGGACGATAGACCACCCCCCCGTCATCCGTGATGTCTTCCGCCATCTCGCGGATCTGCGAAGCGGTATTGGCCAGCTTGTCGCGCATCGTCTGCGCCAGCCCGTCCTTGTCGTACCAAGGCTTGCCCGGTTCGGGCGTGGTCACATACATGTACATCAGCGCATCGCTGATCGGCACGAGCCCGACACCAGTCGGCCCGTTATATACATGCAGCGCGTCGAGGTCCGATGGCCGCGGCAGGTTGTAGCGCCATACCGCCTGGCCCGTATATTCCGGACCGGGCGCTTCGGGCATGACGGCGCTGCGCGTATCGGAATAGACGCCGTCCGCACCGACGACGATGTCGTATCGACCCTCGCTTCCGTTCGAGAAGCGCACCGTCACGCCTTCGCCGTCGTCGTCGATGCTGTCGGCGGTCACGCCAAGGCGCACATCGGCACCGGCTGCGATCGTGCGATCGCCCAGCACCTTGTGCAGCGCCGGCCTGCCGATGCCGACATTCGCGGGATAGCCGTCGACCAGCCGGTGGCTGGGCACGCGCGCAACCTGCGTCCCGTCGGGCGCGTGAACGACGACGTGATCGAAGCCGACCGCCGCATCCATGTAATCGTCGATCAGGTCGAGCTGCTTCATGGCGCGCAGCACATTGGCCTGCTGGATGATCCCGACGCCATAGACGGCCCAGTCGGGATCCTTCTCGATAACGGTCACCTGATGACCGTCCCGGCGCAGCGCGATCGCCGCGGTCAACCCGCCGATCCCGCCGCCAATGACAAGAATGTTCAGTCCGTCCATGTTCTCAACCTCTCCAGATCGGCGGCGGTTGCGGCAGGCGCGGAAATCCTGCGAAAATCACGCCGAAACGCGCATCCCGTCCCGTGGGTGGGCAAGGAGGGCGCGCCGCGCCTTTTCTTCCGAAGCGCCGTCAGATCAATCTGTTGAGCGGATAATCACACCCACGACTCAATCGGTCCAATTTTTTCTTTTGCTTGCTTATCATCACCGCGATTTATGAAATGCGGCGGGGCCGCGGGCCTCCGGTCAGCCCAGCGCGGCAGGCAGCCACAGCGAAAGGCCCGGCACGCAGATCACCAGCAGCAGCGCGAACAGCAGCGCGAGATAAAACGGCCAGATCGTCTTCAGCGCCTGCCCGATGGCGATGCCCTGCGCGGCGCAACCGACGAACAGGACCGATCCCACCGGCGGCGTCAACAGGCCGATCCCCAGCGCCAGCATCAGCATGATGCCGAACTGCACCGGGTCCATGCCGACCTGCGTCGCGATCGGCAGGAAGATCGGCGTGGTGATCAGGATCAGCGGCGCCATGTCCATGAAGGTGCCCAGCACCAGCAGCATGAACGCAATCAGCAGCAGCGTCAGCAAGGGACTGGTCATCGCGGGTTCGAGCAATGCGGCCAGCTGCGTGGGCGCCTGCAGCACCGCAAGGACCCAGCCGAACAGCGAAGCAGTAGCGATGATGAACATCACCATGATCGTCGTGCGCGCGCTGTTCACGAAAGCCGCCCGCATCCGGACGAGATCGAGGTCGCGATAGACGAACGCGCCGATCAGCAGCGTATAGGTACAGGCGATGGCCGCGCTTTCGGTCGGGGCAATATTCCCGCCAATATGCCGACAAGGATGATGATCGCCGTCAATATGCCCGGAATGGATGTCGCCGCGGCGCGCATCAGCGGGCGCCAGCCGGGGAACGATCCGCGCGGATAGCCGCGCCGCGTCGCCACGATGGCCGCCACGACCATCAGCGCCAGCCCCGTCAGCACCCCGGGCACGATCCCGCCCAGGAACAGGTCGCCGATCGAGATGCCCGTGCCCGCCGCGGTCGCATAGATTATCATGTTGTGCGAGGGCGGGATCAACAGCCCCGTGATCGACGCGGTGGTGGACACGTTGACGGCGTAATCTGCATCGAACCCGCGCTTGCGCATTTCCGGACCGATCGCCGATCCCATCGCCGACGCACTGGCCAGAGCGGATCCGGACACCGCGCCGAACAGCATCGAGGACAGGATCGTGACCTGCCCAAGCCCGCCCGGAGCCGAGCCGAGCGTCGATTCCGACAGGTTGACGAGCCGCCGGGCGATGCCGGCCTGCGTCATCAGCTCTCCCGCCAGGATGAACAGCGGGATCGCCATCAGGGTGAAGATGTTGACCCCGGCCGACATGCGCTGAACCGCGACGACCAGCGGAATGTCCAGCGCCAGCAGAAGGGCGCTGGCCGACAGGAACAGCGAGATCGCGACCGGGACGCCGATATAGAGCATCGCCGCCAGCAGCAGCAGAAGGAGCAGGATAAGGGTCACGCGCTTCCCGCACTTCCGGCGATTTCCTCGCCATGGACAAGTTTTGCCAAGGCGAACGCAGCCATCAGTCCGCCGGACATCGGTATGACCAGATAGACCATGCCCCGCGTCAGCGGCAGCGTCGGCACAGCATTGCCCCATGTCGCAGCGACCAGCTGTCCGCCAAGCACGAGGATCAGCACGCCGGCGAGCACGATCAGCAGGTTCGCCCCCTGTATCGCCCGCTGCCGCCACGGCTGGGGCAGGCTGACGACGCCTTCGACGATCCGGATATGGAACCCCTCGGCAATGCCCGTGGCGGTGCCAAGAAAGGTCATCCAGATCATCAGGATCAGCGCGGTCTGCTCTGCCCAGGCGGGGCTGGTGTTCAGCAGATAGCGCGAGAAGACCTGCCAGGTCAGTATGCCCATCATCAGCGCCAGCGACAGCGCGGACGACCACAGCAACCCCCGGCTAACGCTGCGGCCCAGTTGTTCAAGCATCGGTCTGCTCCGGATTGGCCCGGTCCGGATTGGCCTGCTCCGGATTGGCCTGCATGCCGCGAATATCCTCGACCAGTCGGCGCAGGTCCGGGGTATCGGCAAAGGCGCTCCACACCGGCTGCATCAGATCGCTGAACGCCGCCCTGTCGACGTCTTCCACGATGGTCACGCCCGCCTCGGTCACGATCTTGCGCGCCTCGACCACCCGGCGATCCCAGATCTCGCGCATGAAGGGAACGGATGTCTGCGCCGCGCTTCGCACCGCTTCGCGGTCGGCCTGCGAAAGCCTGTCCCAGCTTCGCTTCGACATGGCCAGGATCTCGGGCGCCATGACGTGCCGCGTCAGGCTGAGAACCGGAGCCACCTCGAAATGGCGGGAGCTTTCATAGGAGGGAAAATTGTTTTCCGCCCCGTCGATGACGCCTTGCACCATGCCCTGATAGACTTCGCCATAGGCCATCGGCGTCGCGTTGCCGCCCATCGCCTCGACCATGGCGACGAACAGGTCCGAGGTCTGCACCCTGATCTTGAGGCCTGCCATGTCCGCCGGTTCGCGGATCGGACGATCGACGGTGTAGATCGAACGCGCCCCGCTTTCATAGAACGCCAGCCCGATCAGCCCGTGCCGTTCCAGCGCGGCCAGGATCCTGCGCCCCGGATCGCCGTCCATCGCGGCGCGCATGTGGGGGATCGAGCGGAACAGGAAGGGCAGCGATGGCACCAGCGTCTCGGGGATCAGCACGTTGAGCGGCGCCGAATTGATCCGCACGAAATCGATCCCGCCCAGCTGCGCCAGTTCCAGCGTGTCGCTCTGGCTGCCCAGCTGCTCGGATGGGTAGACATCGACATTCAGCCTGCCCCCCGTCAGCCGCGCAAGCTCGCGCGCGAAGAAGCGCAGTGCCTCGACGGTGGGATAATTCTCGGGCTGGCTGTCGGCGGCCAGCAGCGCGCGGCTCCCCGCCCCGCAGCCTGAGAGCGAGGCGAGGCCGAACGCACCGGCGGACAGCATTGCGCTGCGGCGGTTCAAGGGCGGCACCGGGCTGCCCCCTGCCCCGCCCCGAAGGCAAGGCGGCTTCGCTTCGAGCATCGCTCGACCAATGTGCCGAATTTGCAGGGTATCATCGCAGGCTCTGCAATCTGCCGTCGATGGCCGCGATGTCCGCCTGTGTCGGGGTCCAGTCGGAGGCGATCGGCCCTCCCTTGCCGAACATCGCCAGCACCACGCCGCCCGCGCCCGCCTGCCGCCATACGCCGCGCAAAGTCTCGGCCTGCGGATCCTCGACCGGGCGGACGTCGCCGCTGACATGGTGCAGCCAGTGTGCCAACCCGGTCAGTATCGCATCGCACGAATGGCCGCGCGCCTGCTGGATGGCCAGCGTATCCAGCCAGCGCTGCCCGATCTTCTGGCTACCATCCATCGCGATCTGGATCAGCCGGTGGTTGAGCGCCGGATTGTCGAACCGCCGCACCAGCTCTGCGGCATAGGCGGCAAGGTCCTGTCCTTCGCCGGCATCGATGGTCGGCGCGGCTTCGCTGGTCATCAGCTGCTGCACCAGGCTGCGCAATTCGGGATCGGCCATCGCCTGGTGGACGAAGCTGTACCCATGGTCCAGCCCCGCATAGGCCAGCAGCGAATGCGCGCCGTTCAGCATGCGCAGCTTGGCCGCTTCATAAGGCGTGACGTCGGGCACGATTTGGGCGCCGTGATCGTGCCACGCGGGGCGCGGACCGGCGAAATCGTCCTCGACCACCCACTGGCTGAAGCCTTCGGTGAACACCGCTCCCTCGTCGCGCAGGCCCAGCCGGCCCTCCAGCGCATCGAGATCCTCGTCAGAGGACGCCGGGACGATGCGGTCGACCATGCTGTCGGGCGTGCTGCAGTTCTGCATGAACCAGTCGCGCAGATCGGGCGTCCGTGCGTCGATCCATTCCAGCATCAGCCGATTCGGCTGCCTGCCATTGCCCGACAGATTGTCGCAGCTCAGCAGCGAGAGGCCCGCGACGCCCCGGTCCCGGCGGGCCGCCAGCGCCTCGCACAGGATCGGGTAGAACCCCTCTTCCGCCCGCGCCATGTCGAGTGATCCGTCCGGTGCGCGGCAATAGCCCTTCTCGGTCACGGTAAAGGTCACGATTTGGCAATCGGGCGAGGCGATGCGCGCCGCGATGTCGGCGTGGTCGCGGCCCGCGACCAGCACTTGCCCCACCGCGCCGATGACGCGCGTGTCGTCCTGCCCCGCCGCGCGAACCGTCAGCGTATAAAGCCCGTCCTGCGGATTGAGCTGGTCCGCCACCGACGCCGAACGCATCGAAACGCCCGCGATCACCCAGCCCTTCTGGCCGGCGGCAAGGCAGGCGTCGGTATAGGCGGCCTGATGAGCGCGGGTGAACGCGCCAATGCCGAAATGCACGATCCCGCAAGCCTGTCCGCGATCATATTCCGGCCGCGCCACCCCTGCGGGCAGTTGCGCCATCGTCTCTGCCGACAGCCTCACAGCCGGTATGCCGCCTTGGCGAAATTATAGGCGAGGTCCTGCGCCAGTTCGGCAGCCTCCCATTCCTCAAGCCGGTGTTCGGCGACCAGTTCGGCCAGAAAGCCGCAATCGATCCGGCGGGCCAGATCGTGCCGGGCCGGGATCGACAGGAAGGCGCGCGTGTCGTCGTTGAAGCCCACCGTGTTGTAGAAGCCCGCAGTCTCCGTCACCATCCGGCGATAGCGGCGCATCCCCTCGGGACTGTCATGGAACCACCACGCCGGACCCAGCTTCAGCGCCGGATAATGCCCCGCCAGCGGCGCCAGTTCGCGGGCATAGGTGCTTTCGTCCAGCGTGAAGACGATGACCGACAGGCGCGGGTCGTTGCCATGCCGCGCCAGCAGCGGCTGCAGCGCGCGCACATATTCGGTGCGGACCGGGATGTCGGCGCCCTTGTCGCGGCCGAAACGCTGGAACAGCGCCGTGTTGTGGTTGCGGAACGATCCGGGATGGATCTGCATCACCAGCCCGTCGTCCAGGCTCATCGTGGCCATTTCGGTCAGCATCTGGGCGCGGAACAGTTCGGCGTCGGCCGGGTCTACCGTCTCGGCCTGCACCCGCCGGAACAAAGCCTCGGCCTTGAATGGCGACAGATCGGCGGTTGCCGCCGTCGGATGGCCGTGATCGGTCGAGGTGGCCCCCATCCGGCGGAAGAAATCCCGCCGCTGGCGATGAGCGGCAAGATAGCCCTGCCACGACAGGCAATCTTCCCCGGTCAGATCGGCAAGCCGGTCCAGATTGCCGCGAAACCCCTCAAACTCGGGATCGATGACGGGATCGGGGCGATAAGCGGTGATGACCCGCCCGCTCCAGTCGCTGTCCCGAATTGCCTGGTGATGTTCCAGCGTGTCGAGCGGGTTTTCGGTGGTCGCTATGACCTCGATCCCGAAGCGGTCGAACAGCGCGCGCGGGCGAAAATCCTCGCGCTGCAGCGCGTCGGTGATTCGGTCGAAATACAGGTCCGCATTGTCGCCGGACAGCAGCACGTCAAGATCGAACACCTCGCTGAACACCCAGTCCAGCCAGATGCGCGAGGGCGTTCCGCGAAACAGATGGTAGTTATCCGCGAACAGCCGCCATGCCTCGCGCGGGTCGGCGGCGGCCGATCCGGTCGCGTCCGGCACGCCCAGCGCGGGAAGCGGGATGCCTTGCGAATAGAGCATGCGCAGCACGTAATGGTCGGGCACCAGCAGCAGTTCGGTCGCATTGCCGAAGCTTTCGTTCCGGGCGAACCACGCCGGGTCGGTGTGCCCGTGCGGGCTGATGATCGGCAGGTCCCGCACCGATTGGTAAAGGCCGCGCGCGATGGACCTGACTGCAGTGTCGGCCGGAAACAGCCGGTCGGGATGCAGGGATAGTGACGCCATGATTTCGTGAATTTCTCTGAAAGTGTTACGCGGTCAGCCGCGAATAGCGATCGCGCTTGGCCTGCATGCTGCGGCGGGCTTCGTCCACGGCACGCTGCTCGGTCGCGAACAGCAGGCTTTCCAGCACTTGCAGCAGGTGCCCGCGCATGGCGGCGCGCGCCGCCTTGGGATCGCGTGCCTGCAGCGCGCGCAGGATCGCGCTATGTTCGTCGACGACCGGCTTGATGTTGGCGTGCCGCGCCTTTTCATGCAGCAGCGCCGCCTCGCGCGAGGTGCGGCGCAGGTCCCACAGCCGCTCGACAGTCTCGATCAGTGCATTGTTCCGGGACGCGCGGGCGATCGCCGTGTGGAACGCGGCATCCGCTTCCTCGCGGCCGTCAGGCGACTTGTTCTCTTCCTCGATCTGGCGGACGAGGTCTTCCAGTTCGGCAAGCTCGTCGTCTGAAATCTGCGCGGCCGCCAGCGCCGCCACCTCGCTCTCGATCAAGAGGCGCGCCTCCGTCAGCTCGATCGCCGAGACATCGCCGGCCGGAACCTGCTTCTGCCCGGAATTCGACTGGACATAGACACCCGACCCGACGCGCACATCGACAAGGCCCTGCACCTCGAGCGAGATGATGGCCTCGCGGATGACCGGGCGGCTGACCTCGTACATCGTGGCGAGGTCGCGTTCGGCGGGAAGACGCGCGCCAACTGCATATTTGCCCGACTCGATTTCGGACATCAGCCTGCCCGCGACTTCCTTGTAGAGCCGGTGGCTCGCTCGCGCTGCGGAGTTCATGTGGGCCCCTTTGGACTTACCGGTTTATGAAACTTGACAGACCAAATTGGCGGCGTCAAGGACTGCGTATCGCCTCAATACAGAACTTCCGGGGTCTTTCATGAAAATCCAATCCGCAAGAGTCATCGTCACCTGCCCGGGACGCAATTTCGTTACGCTGAAGATCGAAACCGACCAGGGCGTGTACGGAATCGGCGACGGCACGCTGAACGGCCGCGAACTGTCGGTCGTTTCCTATCTGGAAGACCACGTCATCCCCTGCCTGATCGGCAAGGACCCGCGCCGTATCGAGGATATCTGGCAATATCTGTACCGCGGTGCGTACTGGCGGCGCGGGCCGGTCACCATGCGGGCGATTGCGGCGGTCGACATGGCTTTGTGGGACATCAAGGCCAAGATGGCGGGCATGCCGCTGTACCAGCTGCTGGGCGGGCGCAGCCGCGACGGCGTAATGGTCTATGGCCACGCCAATGGCAGCGATATCGAGGCCACGGTCGATGCAGTCGGCAAATATATCGACATGGGCTACAAGGCGATCCGCGCACAGGCGGGCGTGCCGGGCGTCAAGGACGCCTATGGCGTGGGCCGCGGCACGATGCATTACGAACCGGCCGATTCCCATCTGCCGTCGGTGACAGGCTGGGACACGCGCAAGGCGCTGAACTTCACGCCCAGGCTGTTCGAGAAATTGCGCGACACCTATGGCTTCGACCATCATCTGCTGCATGACGGGCACCATCGCTATACCCCGCAGGAAGCCGCCAGCCTGGGCAAGATGCTCGAACCCTTCCAGCTGTTCTGGCTCGAGGATTGCACCCCGGCCGAGAACCAGGAGGCGTTCCGCCTGGTACGCCAGCACACCACCACGCCGCTTGCGGTTGGCGAGATCTTCAACACGATCTGGGACTGCAAGGACCTGATCGAGAACCAGCTGATCGACTATATCCGCTGCACCGTGGTGGGCGCGGGCGGCATCACCCATTTGCGGCGCATCGCCGACCTGGCCAGCCTGTACCAGGTCCGCACCGGTTGCCACGGCGCGACCGATCTTTCGCCGGTGACGATGGGCTGCGCGCTGCATTTCGACACCTGGGTGCCCAATTTCGGCATTCAGGAATACATGCGCCATACCGACGAGACGGACGAGGTCTTCCCCCACGACTACAGCTTCGCCGACGGGCACCTGCATTGCGGCGAAACACCGGGCCACGGCGTCGACATCGACGAGGATCTGGCCGGGAAATATCCGTACAAACCCGCCTATCTGCCGGTCGCGCGGCTTGAAGACGGCAGCATGTGGAACTGGTGATCCCAGCGCCTTAGCGGAAGCGCCGGGGTTCGTCCCCGGCGCTATCCTGCCTGTCTCGCCCGCCGGATCGTCGCGGCCCCGGTGGCGGCGGCAAGCAGGCCGTCGGCGGGATCGTCGACCTCGACATAACCGATCGCATCGGTCAGCCCGTCGAGCCGGGGCATCAGCGCCGCATAATCGAGATCGCCTTCCCCCGGCGCGACAAAGCGCTGGCAGCCCGGCGGCGAACAGCTGCGGTCAAGGTCCTTCAGATGCAGCGCCAGCACTCGCGGCCCAAGCCCTTCGACCAGCGCGAGCGGATCCACGCCCGCCGCGGCGGCCCAGCCCAGGTCGATCTCGAAATCGACCTCGCCCGGCGCGAAGCGCTGAGCGATCAGTTCCAGCGGTGTCAACCCGTCCAGCGGGACGTGATCCCAGTCATGGTTGTGATAGACCAGCCGCAGCCCCTCGTCCCGCGCTGCGCTGGCCATCTGACCCAGCCGCAGCATCCAGCGTTCGAAGTCCGCGCGCGTCGTCCTGCCGGGTACGGTGCCGGTAAAGAACACATCCGCCGCCGATTGCGCGGCGATGCCGGCCCCCAGCCGTGCCGCAAGCTGCATCTGGCGCGGATAATCAGGCGTATGGGCAAGCCGCACGGTGCCGACCGTCAGCCCCGCGCGGCGGCAGGATGCTGCCACCTCGACCGGATCGCGCGGGGCCCCGTGACGCGGCGACTGCGGCCCCAGCGGGAAGCCGAAATGGGTGTAGCCCAGCGCCTTCGCCCGGCGCAGCGTCCCCTCGTAATCGTCTTTCAGCGCCTGCGCGACCGTCAGCTGCGCAAGGCCCAGCGGTCGTCCGGCGCGCGGAGGATTGGCCATCGGAGCGGCGCAGGCCCCAAGCCCCACGGCGCCGACACCGGCCAACAGCTGCCGCCGCCTCATTCGGCGGGAACGACCTCGACCGACGACACGATCGCCTCTCCGGCGACGGGGCTGAATTCCAGTTCCAGCATGTCGCCGGGCACTTCAACGTCGAAGCTTTCGCTCACGGCGCTCAGCGTCCCACCGGCGCGGGCGGCAACGTCATAGGACGACAGGACGGTGCGGCCATTGGCGGCAACGTCGAACAGCCGCGCGCCTGAAGGCTGGTCGGGCTCGACGAAGGTCAGCGTCACGCGGTAACGCCCACTGGCGGCGGGAATACGATAGCTGAAATCGCCCTGCCGGAAGCTGGCGACGACACCGCGCCGGTCGGTGTCCGCGATCTCGGCAGGTATGGGATCGCGGCCCCAGCCACCGGGCTGATCGGTGCTGCCCGCCGTCCCGCCGACGAAGAAATCGTCGGAACCGAACTGCACCGGCGCCTCTGCGGCGAGCACGGTTCCGCTATCGATGCGGAACGTGTCGGCCTGCCCCTCGTCCAGCCGCCATTCGATCGCGTCCTCGACTGTTTCCCCGGCGAAACGCCCGCGCGCCACGATCTCGTTCTTGCCCTCGGCCAGTTCGACATCGCTCCACACGCAGACGTTCAGGTCGCAATCGTCCATGGTATCCAGCGCCATTCCGTTGACGATCAGCGTGGTGGATGGCGCGTTCGAGTTCACCCTTACGTCGGTGACGGGATAGGCCCGGTCCACATAACGCCGCCCCTGGATATGCACCGTCGGGCGGTCGGACCAGTTCGCGCGATAGAAGTAAAAGGCGTCCTTGCGGATCTCGCGGTCATAGGTGACCAGGCCCTTGGTGTTGATGTCCTGCGCATCGCCCTCGGCCCGGACGGTGGTGCCGAAATCGAAGGCGTTCCACGGCCAGATGCCCCACAGATAGTCGCGGCCTGCCAGCTCGCGCCAGTTCTCCTCGTGGAACCAGGTCTGGTATTCTTCGGGCTGGGTGCGCCCCGCCTTTTCGACCGGGCCGCCTAGCGGATTGTCGGTGTGCATGTTGGCCGAACCGCCCGCCCCGAACTCGCTGACCGACAGCGGCTTGTCGGGATGCTTGGCACGCAGCGCGTCGAGATGGTCGCCAAGCTGGTCCGGCTCGCCGTAATACCAGCCGAAATAGCGGTTCACGCCGACCGCATCGACCGCGTTGGCGACGATCGGAACCTCCTCCATGCCGCGCTCCTCGCAGCAATTGGCAATGACGACCGCGCGGGTCGGGTCCAGTTCGCGCGACAGCGCGGCCAGATTGTTCAGCAGCGGCATGGGATCGGCGATTACTTCCGGCGGGCGGCCAAGGAAGTCGGGTCGACCGGGCCCGAAATCGACTTCATTGGCAATGCCCCAGACCGCAACCGAGGCGTGGTTGTAGTTCTGGTGGACAAGGTCGCGCAATTGCTGGCGCGCATTCTCGACGATGCCGGCGGGTGCGTCGACCTGGTCGCGGGCATTGGTCCAGGCGGTCACCAGCCCGATCTCGTCCCAGAGCACAATGCCATAGCGGTCGGCCAATTCGTGCACCGGCGATCCGTGCTGGTAATGCGAAAGCCGGATCGAATTGGCCCCCATGTCGAGCAGGATCCTAAGCGATTCGTCGATCTCCTCGCGCGAGACTGCCCAGTCGGAGGCTTCGGTATCCTGGTGAAAGCCCGCACCGCGCAGCTGGTAAGGCCTGCCGTTCAGCAGGAAACCGCGCTCCGGGTCGAGCTTCATCTCGCGAATGCCGAAGTCCTGGTCGATGCTGTCGATAACCGTGCCGTCGCTTCCCTGAAGTTCGAAGCGCAGCGTGTGCAGATAGGGGTCGGCAACACCGTTCCACAGATGCGGGGAAGCGACGTCGAACTCGCCTTCCAGTTCGGCCGTCTCGCCCGCCGGCACGCTGGTGTCCTGCTGCCATGAGCCCACGACCCTGCCCGCATCGTCCAGCAGGCTGGCAACCACGGTGACCGGCGCGGCGGAGTCGGTGGAATTACTGATGCGCCCGCTTACCGAGATCGTTGCGCGGTCGCCCGACAGGCTGGTCGTGGCGGCATAGACTCCGGAGCCACCGTGATCGAGCATGTCGAAATGGACCGGCTGCGTCACGACCAGGCGCGCGGGGCGATAGATCCCGCCGCGCACGAAGAAATCGCCGGTCATCGGAAGGACGTCGGCGGTGCTGTTGCCCAGCGCGGGCTGGGTATTGTCCACCTTCACATACAGGTCGTTCGCCTGTCCGCTGCGAATCTGATCAGTCACATCGATGCGAAAGCGCCCGAAGGGATTGCGGTTTTCCCCGATCCGCGTGTCGTTGAGCCACAACTCCGCCGTCCTGCTGACCGCGTCGAATTCCAGGAACAGACGCTCACCCCCTACAAGCTGCGGCGCGGCGAAACGGGCGTAGTAATAGCCGACCCCTTGCGTCTTATCGACATTATCCGGCGTATTCACATGGGTCTCGGGGTCCGAGCGGTAATAGCCGACGCGGTTCCATGTATGCGGAATGGACACCGCTTCCCAATTATCCGGCTGCAGGGCGGCCAGATTGCCTTGATCGTCATACGGACCGATCAGGTTGAACTGCCAGCCTTCCGTCAAGGCGATGGTTTGCCGCTGCGACGAGGCGTCCTGCGCCCCCGATTCGGGGCCCGCCATCGCGTTGCCGGTTTGTGCCGACGCCAGTGACGACACCGCCAGCGCGGCGGCGGAAGCCCCGGCCAGCGCGAAGCGTGCGAGTTTGCGGACCATGGTATTCTCCTGCTCGGCGTGTTTATCTGTTCTTTCCCGCTTATCGCGCGGGCCGTCCGGATGTTGCGCCCGGTCCTGCTGACTCTACGCTTGGAACCATTGGACTGACCAATCAGCCATAGCGGTACGAGCCCCGCAAGATAAATCGGTTATGGTGATGCTAATCTATCAGCAGTGTGGATAGATCAGGCTTAAGGCTTCATCATGGGACTGAAGACAGCGCCCCCCACTGCACTCGCGAAAAATAACTGCCGAACGGCAGAGTTAGGCGGCATCGTCCAGCAAACTATTGATTGCGGACATCGCCGGTGACCTTCTGATCAATCACCCCGAAAGGGGCGGTGCCGTCGGGCAGGCGTGCTTCCATCCGGATCCGATCGCCGAACTTCATGAATTCGGTGGTGAATTCGCCGTTTGCGACCTTCTCGATGGCCCTGATCTCGGAAATGCAGCTGGATCCGACCTCGGCATAGTTGGGGTTCGAGACCGTGCCCGACCCGATCACCGTTCCCGCGACCAGATCGCGGGTCAGCGCGGCATGGGCGATCAGCTCGTGGAAGCCGAACAGCATGGGGCGGCCATTGGCGTGGCCGACATGATTGCCGTTCCAGTCGATATGCAGGTCGACGCAGACCCGGCCGTCATCCCACAGCGGTCCCAACTCGTCGGGCGTGATGGCAAAAGGCGCCATCGAACAGGCAGGCTTGGCCTGGACCCAGCCGAAACCCGTCTTCATCTCGATTGGCGCGATCGCGCGCAGCGACCAGTCGTTCAGCTGCACCACCAGCCTGATGTGCTTCATCGCATCCTGCGCGCTCGTCCCCATCGGCACGAAGTCGGTGATCACCGCATATTCGCCCTCGAAATCGATGCCGTGCTCTTCGCTGGGCAGGACGATATTGTCATAGGCGCCGTGGAATACGTCGGACATGCCCTGGTACATCAGCGGCCTGTCAGTATCGATGGGGTCGAGACCGAAAGCGACCTGCATCAGCTCGGCATGGGTGGCAAAGACCGAGCCGTCCAGCCATTGCCATGCGCGCGGCAGTGGGGCCGACAGCAGGGCCGCATCAATCACCTCGGGAAAATCGGCGAGCGCAGCCACTTCCGCGGCAGTCTCGCTCCAATTCTCGATCGCGTGCTGCAAGGTGCCAGCGGACAGGGGGGCGTAGCGCTTCCGATCGGGGGATACCGCGACGAGCCTCCCGTCGCGGGTGCCGTCCTTGATCGTTGCCAGGATCATGTGTTGCCCTCGGTCACGAATGCATCCTCAGCCGCGCAGCGCATCGTCGAAGCGGCCATCGATCAGCACGAACGCGATGCGGCAATTGCGGTCGGACCGGTTGGCCCAGCCATGGTTGGTACCGCGCTGGACGATCACGTCCCCTGCCCTGACGGTCGTTTCGCCCTCGTCCATGATCAGCACCAGCTCGCCATCCAGCACGATGCCATAGTCGATGGTCTCGGTGCGGTGCATGTGGGCATGGCGCGATTCCTCGCCGCTGAAGGACGAAGCCTCGGCGGCGCCGACTTCGGCGAAATGCGCGCGCGCTTCTTCCGGCGTCATCTGGTCGAGCGCGGGATCGTCGGGCGGAATATCCAGGATACGGATGCGCGTGCCGCCTGCCGGGGGTGCCAGCCTGATGCCGTCCTCTTCCGGCTCGCCCGAATTCGCGTCGATGGGCGCGGGCGTCGCGCGCGTGTTCCAGATCTCGTGGAACAGCGGACCGGTCTCTCCCCCGATCCGCTGGACGCGCGGAACCGGTCCGTCTTCCTGGATGATCGCCTTGCCGCTGGCGTCGTGTCCCGTAACTACGCGGCGAACCGCGGGGCTATCTGTCACTCTCGTCTCCATGATTGCGGTCATAAGTGGGCGGGCGGAACACCAGCCCGCGTTCCTACAGTTCGGCCTGGGCGCGCGCCTCGTGCCGCAGCGCTGCTATGGCGCTGGGGCGTTCGCTGGCGCGGGCATGATGCGCCGCGATGGCGGGCAGGCAGGCCTGCCCGAAACCGAACCCGCCGAACCCCGCACCGCTGATGCGAAACCAGATCCATGACAGATAGGCATCGATGATCGACCAGCCTTCGTCCAGCACCCATTCGCGGCCGCGCAGCAGATCGTCGATCGGCTGCAATTGCGCCTGCAGCAACTCGGCGCCTTTGGCGCGGATCCCGTCTGCGTCGTCGGGGTTCGCCGTGGCGAACTGCGGAAGCACATAGCGCGACACCAGCGGATGCAGGTCGCTGGAACAGCGGAACAGCCAGCTCAGCACCTGCGCTTGGCGCAGCGGATCGTCCACGCGTGGCAGCAGTTTCGCTTCCGGGCGCGTCAGCGCGAGATAATGGAGGATCGCGCCATTCTGCACCAATATGCCGCCTTCGGTGACAAGGGCGGGCACCTTGCCCGACGGATTGATCGCCAGGAAATCGGGTGCGCGGTGCTCTGCGGCCAGGAACGCGATCAGCCGCGTGTCGAACGGTTTGCCGATTTCCTCAAGCGCGGTCAGCGACACCCGCGCGCAGGTCTGCGGCGCGAAGTAAAGCGTGGGGTTCATGGCCGGAACACGTCCAAGTCGTCGGCGATCATGAATACGCCGTCATAGGCTTCGCGGGCCTGCCGGTAATAGTCCAGATGCTCCGGCTCGGCGGCTTCCCTGCCGGCGAAATGGGTGACGACCACGGCCGGAACCCCCGCCCGCGCCGCCATTTCGCCCACGTCCCGCGCATCAAGGTGATGGGTGGCCAGATGCGACTGCATGGCCTTTGCCTGCGCGTCGGGCAGGCCGGGATTGGCCGCTAGCATGCGCGTGATGGTCAGCGGGATGTCCATCATCTCGGCCACCAGCAGATCGGCGCCCCTTGCCAGATCCTCGACCGCCGGGCTGGGCCCGGTGTCGCCGGTATAGACGATCGACTTGCCCGGTATGTCGAAGCGATAGGACAGCGACTGGAACCGCTTCGCAAGCTCGCTTTCCGGGGGGAAGCTGTAATGCGAATTGCCGCGCGCGGTGACGGTCATCTCGCCGATGGTCGCGCTCTCTCCGTCACGCAGTTCCACGACCTCGATCCCTGCGCGGTGGTCCGCTGGCGGCGCGCCCGCCACCCCGTAATTGGCGGTGGCACCCGGCACCATCGAGGCGAAAAGGCCATCGACCAGATCGCGCGTTCCGGGCGGGCCATAGATGGTCAGCGGGTCGCGGCCACTGGTCTGGAAACGCAGGCCCAGTATGGCGGCCAGCCCGCCGGTATGATCGAAATGCAGGTGCGAGATGAAGATCGCGTCGATCATCCGCGTCTGCACGCCGACCTTGCCGATCTGCATGGCGGTACCATCGCCGACGTCGACCAGATAATCCTGCCCGCCGAAACGCAGCAGGTTGGCCGGCTGCGAACGCGATGGATTGGTCACCGGCCCGCCCCCGGTGCCCAGCGTGATCCACTCTGCCGTGCCGTCGCCGCCAGCCTGTTGCGCCGTCGCGGGTGCGGCGGACACCAGCGCCGCGGCAAGCCCGGCGATGATCGCTGCCCGGCAGCGCGTCATCAGAACTCGTACCCCAGGCGCAGGCCATAGGTGCGCGGCGGTTCATAGACCGTCCCCGACACGTTGCCGGCCCCGACCTGGCGCAGCGTGGGCATCGCCTCGTCCGTGATGTTGCGGATGAACGCCGTGGCGCGCCACCCGCCGACCACGGGACGCAGCGTCAGCGATGCATCGAGCGTCAGGTCGTCGCCGCTATTGCTGGTCGGCAGATAGGCGAAGCCCACCACGCGGTTGCTGCGATACCGGCTGTCGAACGTGCCGGTCAGCTCAAGATCGCCCAGCGGGACGGTCTGCTCGATCCCCAGGTTCAACGTCCATTCCGGCGCGTTCAGCGCAGGCTTGCCCGAACAATCGATGTCGAACGAACGCTGCGGGCCCAGCACCTGCGTCGCGTCGCAGCCGGTGACCGGCGTCAGGAAGTTGGGCGGATCGGTCGCATCCGACAGATCGACCTGGTTGTACGAGAAGGAATCGTAGGTCGCGTCGAGATATTGCACATTGCCGCGCAGCAGCGTGTTCGGCGTGGCCAGGAACTGGAAGTCCATCTCGGCCCCGGTGATCGAGGATTCGCCGACATTGCGGGTATAGAACGAATTATTGCCCCGGCCATCGACGCCCAGCGCCGCAAGCTGCTGCCCGCGATATTCCCAATAGAACACCTCAAGGTTCATCTGCAGGCGATTGTCGAAGAAGCTGTTTTTCGATCCCAACGTCCATGCATCGATATATTCGGGCTCGTATTCCTCCTGCCCGACGGTGATGTTGAAGCCGCCTGCGCGAAAGCCGGTCTCGAAGCTGGCATAGACGAGGTTGTCGGGCGTGATGTCATATTCCGCCGCCAGCCTATAGGTCACTTCCTCGTCTCCGGAATCGCGGACGATGTCGGTCGGCGTGGCGATCAGCAGAGCCTGCGGCCCCGTCATGCCGAACGGGCCATAGGGAAAGGCCCCGGCAATCGGATCGGCATTCAGCGGCGAACCGGCGGGGAACAGGGCCGGGTCAAGCTGCTCCAGCGTGTCGCGCAAGGTCAGGCCGACCGGGAAGTTCGGCACCTGCGGGCAGCTGGGCGGACCGAAGGCCGGTTCGATCAGGCAGACGCCGGCCAGGGAATCCACCCGTGCATCGATCGACCGGGCTTCGTCGGTATAGCGCAGCCCGCCGACCAGGCGGAAATCTTCGGTGAGATTATAGGTCAGCCGTCCGAACACGGCCGTCGATTCCGTATCGGTATCGAACCGGTTGAACGACACGGTCGAGAACTGGTTGTACGAATTGAGCCCCGACACGGACTCGTCGAAATAATAGGCGCCGAGCAACCAGTCCAATTGTCCCAGGGCTCCGGATGCGCGCGCCTCGATGCTGAACTGCGTGGCCAGGTCCTGCTGGACCGCGCCGCGGAACGGCGCCCCGTTGAACTGGTTGTCGAGCCGGGATTCGCGATAGGCCGGAATGACGACGAGATCGAGGTCGCCCAGATCCAGGTTCACTTCGGCGTTCATGCCCCAGAACTCGTCATCGCGCGACGGATAGGCGTAGCCGGTCACCGGAGAATACAGCGGGGCGGCGGTGGCGGTATCGCGGATGAACTCGCCCGCCTGCGGCGTATGGATGCCCGTGAAGGGCTGCGACACATTGTCCGGCGCCGGCACGAAGTTCCAGTTCGGGATGGTGGCGCCGGGATTGAACGGCGAGAAGGCATAGACGCCGTCGACATTGACGCCGGGTCCGACGCCCTTGGTCGTGGAATAATCCGCAGACAGCCGGATATCGAGCGTGTCGCTGACCTCGAACAACAGCTGCCCGCGCAGCGCCAGATCGTCGGCATCGCCGGTTCCGTCGTCGTAAAAGCCGTCGCGCTCGCTCACCGTACCGGCAAGCCGCGCCGCGATGCGCTCTCCGATCGGAGCGTTGAGGACGGCGGTCAGCTGATAGGCGTCGTAATTGCCGTATTGTCCGCTGACCTCGCCGCCCAGCACGCCGAGTTCGGGCGTGTTGGGGATGACATTGACCGCGCCGCCGGTGGCGTTGCGGCCATAGAGCGTGCCTTGCGGCCCCTTCAGTACCTCCACCCGGTTGAGGTCGAGGAACGACGCGATGGTCGAGGACGGCCGCCCGATATAGACCCCGTCGATATTGAACGCGATCGCGGGATTGGTGTAGCCGTTATTGGTGAAATTGCCGACGCCGCGCACGAAATAGCCGGGGTTCGACCCGCCCCCGTTCACCACATAGAGCGACGGCGCGACGCGGTTCAGAGCGGTGGCATCGACGACACCGGCAAGCTCGAGCTGATCGCCGGTCGCGGCATTGATCGGAATGGCCGCGTCCTGCAGCGTTTCCTCTCGCCGCTGGGCGGTGACGGTAATGACGTTGAGGCCTGCTGGCCGCTGATCGGCGGCCCGATCACCGGCGGAATTGCCTGGCCCGGCGGCGTCCTGCGCCATGGCGGGCTGGCAAATCAGCGCCAGCGAAAGCGCAGTGCCGGCGAACAAATGCTTCTGCATCGTGAGATCCTTCCCAAAGCGGCCTTCTGTTGTGACCTTGCAGAGAGGCTGTCACGCGGACGACGATACGTCCAATTTTTTGTTTTTCTCGTTATGCATAGATGCTAGCAATCGTTGATGCGGCTCGACAATTTCGATCTCAACCTGCTGGTGGCTTTCAACGTGCTGATGGAGGAGCGCAGCGTGACGGCGGCTGCCCGGCGCATGAACATCACCCAGCCCGCGATGAGCGCGGCGCTTAAACGGCTGCGCGAATCCTTTCAGGACGAGCTGCTGGTGCAGAACGGGAAGAAGATGTTTCCCACTCCCCATGCGCTCGCGCTCGCGCCCGAGGTCGAAGCGACGCTGGTCAGGTTCCGCAGCCTGATCTCGACCGGAACCGTGTTCGATCCCGCTACCTCGAAGCGGCAGTTCAAGCTGGTCACTTCGGACTATATCACCACGGTGCTGCTGGTCCCGCTGATCCGGACATTGCACGAGGAAGCACCGGGCATCCGGCTGGACCTGTCGCTGCCCTCTCCGGAAAGCCCCGAGCTGATCGAAAGGGGCGAGGCAGACCTGGTGATTTCGCCCGAACGGTTCATGATCGGCAACCACCCGCGCGAAAAGATCTTCGAGGAGCGACTGGTGGTCGTCGGCTGCCGCTCCAACCCCGCGCTCGAAGGCAGCATGTCGGTGGAGCGCTTTCTGGGCTGCGGCCATGTCAGCACGCGCATTGCGGGCCGGGACACCTTTATTGAGGAAGCGCTGGGCAAGACCATAGGCGAACGCAGGGTGGAAGTGACCGCCCAGTCCTTCATCCAGGTGCCGTGGCTGCTTCGCAATACCAATCGCCTTGCCGTGATGCACGAACGGCTGGCCAAGGTATGCGCAGATCCGCTGTCGCTCCGCATCGCCGACCCCGACTTCGATCTGCCGGTCATGGCCGAAATGATGATGTATCACTCAACCCGGTCCAAGGACGAGGGGCTGGCCTGGCTGAGGCGCAAGCTGATCGAGGTTGCCCGTTCGTCCTCTTGATCCGCCAAGCGGAAGGCAACCCTATCGCGCGCCGCCGAAACGGTAATGCCGCGGATAAAGCGGATCGCCGCTGTCGGACGGCGTGCCGGGACGCTGCCTTTCGACCGAGGCCATCGAGGACGGCAGTTCGAAGGGCAGCCGCCCCTCCGGACCGATTTTCCCGGTCAGGACATCCAGAAACGCATCGTCATTCGCGCCGAAACCCGCGATCAGCACGTTGGCGCGCTGCCGGAACGGCGTCAGAATCGCCGGCCGGTCCAGCTGCACCTCGACCACCAGCGGCAGCCCGGCAGGCAGTCCGTCGACGAACTTCACCGGTTCGGAACCCGGCGCGAAGGCAAGGCTGCCTTCCTGCTGCATCGATCCGAACATGTAGTTGGGATGCAGGGTTTCGAACGGCGAAACCGTGCGCATTACCGCCAGCTCTGCCTCCGCGGGATCGCTCACCGGGACCAGGCCCGCAGCGCGTGCGGCATCCGCGTCCACGCCGTGCAGCAGCACCCTGGTGCCCGGCGCGGCGGGAAGGCGCCCGTCATTCTCCAGCAGCACCATCGAGCGCGCCTGCACCGAACGGCCCCACGCGATGTCGCTCTCGCTGCCCACCAGCGCCGCGACGCCGGTTTCGTCGACGAAGGGATGTTCGTATTGCCCCATCGCGAAATCCACCAGCATGACCCGCCGCACCGCGCGGTCCAGCAGTTCCTCGCCGATCAAGCCGCTGCGAACGGCCTCGACGATGGGGGCGGCATCTTCCAGCCCGCCGAACTGGTCGACGCCGGCGTTCATCGCCTTGGCCACGCGCTGCGCCTTGGTCAGATCCTCGACCCCCCACGCGGTCGATACGCCCTGAAAGCTGGGGCGGGTACCCGCGGGGAAGCCGTTCATGCAGATGTCGCCGCAATCCTCGATGATGGCCCAGTCCGACAGCACCAGCCCGTCGAACCCGAGCTGGCTGCGCAGTACCCCGCCGATGACATCGCGGTTGAAGGCCGCGCCGACCTGTTCGGTTTCGCGGCCATCGAATTCCAGCCCCTGCAGCACCGAATAGGAAGGCATCACGCCAGCCGCCCCGGCATCGATCGCGCCCTCGAACGGTCGGACGTGCTGGGCGAATTCTTGCGCGTCCACGCGTGAGAAACGCCCATAGCGATTATGCGCGTCCAGCCCGTCGACGGCGGCGCTGTACCCGGCGAAATGCTTGATGACAGCGGCCACGCCGTTCGGCTGCAGCCCGTCGCTCCCGCCCTGCAGGCCGGTCACGAATGCCGCCGCCATGCGCGCGGCCAATGCGGGATCGTCGCCATAGGTTTCGAAGAAGCGCGGCCAGCGCGGTTCGGTGGCCAGGTCGATCTGCGGCCCCAGCAGCATCGAAATGCCGACCGCGCGCAGGTCGCGCCGGACCAGATCGGCCTGACGCCTGACCAGATCATCGTCCCCCAGCGCCGCGAAGCCCGGCGAATTGGGCCACACGCTGAAGGAACCGGCCGCGAAACTGGCACCGATCAGGCCGGTGTAGCTGTGGCGCGAATTGCTGGACAGCACCAGTGGAATGCCCAGCCTGCCGGTTTCGGCCACGCCCTGCGCCTCGTTATTGGCGCGGGCCAGCGTGGCGGCATCGGCGGAAAGCCGGATGTTGAGATGGGTTGCGTGCCGGTTCGATATCGTCTGCGCCAGAGCGCCAAGGTCGTGCCCGGTCGCCTGCTGCCCGTATTCCGCATTCGGATTGAGGCCCGGCACGATCAGCTGGCCCGCCTTCTCCTCAAGCGTCATGCGCCCGATCAGATCGGCAGCGCGCCGTTCGGGCGAAAGGCGCCAGTCCTCGTAGGCGGTAAGCGAGCCGCTGCGATCGAGATCGCGGAACCGCAGCCCGTCGAACTCGATGATCGGGATCGATCCGGTGGTCAGTTCGGGCTGACCGGCACCTGCCATGGGCGCCAGCGGCGCATCCTGCATGGACGGAGCGCACGACGCCAGTGCGAGCGCCGCGACCGCTCCGTAAAGCGCATTTGTCCTGCGATTGGTCATGACTGTATTTCCGCTCCCTGCGGTGGATGCCCGCATTATCTATCCCGCGATTCGGTGCCGCTCATCGGCCGAAGAAAACCGACAGCAGATGAGCCAGGCTCCGGCATGCGCCCCCGCAAGCGGACCGAACCGCTCGCGAAGGCGCCATGCCGCGTGCCCAGCCTCAATATTCCGCGCTGAGCGAAATGCCGACCGAACGGACCGAATCCAGCCCGAAGCGCTGGTTGTAGGTCACGACGCCGTCATTGTTCTCACCGGAATCGGTGGCGATGCTGACGGGGATATGCTCGTTCGTGCAGTTCTTGCAGAACACGCTTGCCCGCACCCGGTCGTTTATATTGACGCCGCCGCTGAAGCCGAACGTGTCGACCGCGCCATAGTTCGCCAGCGGGACCTGGTTGATCTGGTACTGGACGCTGGAGCGGTGATACCAGTTACCCTCGATGAACGGGACCACGTCGCCGCTTACAGGGAACTCGTAGATCGCCTGCACCGTCGCCGTCAGATCGGGCGACAGCGGCAGGGTGTTGCCACCCGCATCGAAGGTGCCATCGACCGCGCAGGACGGATCGGGCTGGCCCAGATAGCATTGCGCGCCGGGGAAGCTGTCGAATTCCGCATCGAGGAAAGTCGCCGCGCCATTGATGCTCAGCCCGTCGAAGGGGCGGGCGCCCAGCGTCACCTCGACGCCCTGCGTCGTCACCTTGGCAGCGTTCTGCACGACATAGGTCAGCAGTTCCTGGTCGAACGCCTGCACCTGGAAATCGTCGAACTTGGTGCGGAATGCCGACACGTTGAAGGTCACCGCACCGTCCAGAAGCGTGGTCTTCACGCCGATTTCGAACGCGTCGGAGGTTTCGGGATCGATCGGCTGCACCTGCGCCACCCCGTTGGCGTCGGCGATCGCGGTGGTGTTGAACCCCGGACCCTTGTAGCCGCGGCCATAGAAGCCATAGAGCATGATGTTGCGCGTCGGCTCGTACTGGCCGCCGATCTTCCAGCTGAAGTTGGTGTTGCTGGTCTCGCCCGTATAGACGCCGGGAAGAACGCCAAGATTGATAAACGCGTCGATCTGGCCCTGGTCGACTTCCAGCTCCACCTCGTCGCGGGTGACGCGGCCGCCAGCGAACACTTCCAGCCCGTCGGCCAGTTCATAGTTCAGCTGGCCGAAACCGGCATAGCTGGTGGTATCTTGCGTCGCGAAATAGGACCGGCCCAGGAAATAGTCGTTGCTGACCGAGCAATTGGGCGGACCGCCCGGCGCAACCTCTGCGCCCACGCAGAACGGAAAGCTGGGCAGCAGGAAGCTGGGGAAGCCCGCGTTTCCGAACAGCGCGTTGCTGGTGTCGAGCTTGGAACGGAAATAATACAGGCCGACTTGCCCGCTCAGCCGCTCGCCCGAGGGGAGCGACAGGCGAAGCTCGTTCGAGAACTGGTCATAGGCAGTGTCGGAATAGTTGGTGTTCACCTCGGCCGTGGGAACCAGGTCGACGTCCAGGTTCTGCTGGGTATCGAAATAGCGCCATGCAAAGACGTTCGAAATCTCGAAGCCCGAACCGAATTCATAGCTGACCGTCGCCTGCGCGCCGCCGATGTCGGAATCGACGAAGAACCCCCCGTCGGCGGTATTCAGGAAATTGTCGGGTCCGGGCACGGCGCCGGCATCCAGCACCAGCTGCTCGCGCGCACTGCCCTCGCCGAATTGCAGATAGGTGTTGCCGAAGCGGTTGAGCCCGGTCCGCAGCTCGTTGTAATCGCCGATCACATAGATCGAGAGGCCGCCGTCGCTCTCGTAAAGATACTTCGCCTTGAGCTGGATGTTGCGGTTCGCATCGTAATTCTTGTTCGGAACATCGACGAAGGGAACCGTGCCGCCCTCAAACGGAACGAGCCGCGTGACGGGCGATTCCTGATAGGCATAGAGCGCATTGAGGCGCAGCGCCGAATTGGCCGAAACGGGGATGTTCAGGACCTGCTTGGCGATGATGCCCGGCGCGTTGCGATCCGCACCCGGCGTCGCGCGGTTCGAGATCTCGATGTCGGTGCTGCCCGACATTGCGCCGATCTCGGGCCTGGCGGTGACGATGTTCAGCAAACCGGCCGAGGCATTCTTGCCGAACAACAGGCCCTGCGGCCCGTTCAGCACCTCGACGCGGGCGACGTCGTACAGCAGCGGCGTGCCCAGATCGGGGCGGCCCAGGTTCACCTCGTCCAGCGCGAGCGCGACACTGGTGTCGATCGTGTTGGCAAAGGCCAGGGTGCCCACGCCGCGAACCGCGAAATTATTGTCCGCACCGACCTGAAGGCTGGGCGCCGCCGCGGCGATGCCGCTCAGATCGTTGATCTGCCGCGATTCAAGCGCCTCTTCGGTCACCGCGGTCAGGCTGACAGGCACGTCCTGCAGGTTCTCGGCCCGGCGCTGCGCGGTCACGATGATGGTTCCGGCGGGAGCAACCTCTTCTCCGGTCTGTCCGGTCGTATCCTGCGCGAATGCGGGGTTCGCTGCCGCGCCGGCGGCCAATGCGGCCACGAAAAGCGCCAGGCGCGAAGCGGAATGTGCGTAATGTCGTTCGGTCACAGCTCATCTCTCCCTGTGTTGCCCGTAAGCCCCAATCGATTTCTATCTGACCGGGTAGTGGAATTGGCCTTACCGCATCCGACCAATCTATCAAAAACTATTCGATTGATGGAGTTCGATCATTAAGATTGATGGTATGCGCGGTTCCCGCCCGGTATTGGCAGGGCTTCTGCACGCAACCGTCATGGAAACATCCCTGCGCTGACCGCTGCACACACAGACGGCTATCTTTATCGTCAACAATATCGCCAACAAGATTGCTTGCGACTTTTTGGTTGTGCGGCGCCAGGTTTTGGCCTTCCCTGATGATCACCGGCACAGATCGGCAGGATAGGGAGGTGAGAGCGATGACGAAGGCAAACTCGGGTCTGGCAAACTGCATCGGACGTCTGGCGGTGGGTGTATCGCTGGCGGCGCTGGCATTCCCTCACGCGGCACAGGCGCAGACCGCCGACGATCCCGCCCCCGCTTCTGACGAGCCGGTGCAAGCGCTTCCATCCAGCGAAATCGTCGTCACCGGCAGCCGGGTCAGCAATGGCGCCCCCGTCGGAGCCACCGCGATCGTGATCGGGCGCGACGACATCACCGATTCCGGCGCCGTCACCATCGACCGCGTGATCAAGGAACTGCCCCAGAACTTCGACCTTGGCGTGTCCGAGAATTCGCGCGGACAGGCAGGCGGTTCGGGCAATATCGTCTATGGCAACACGGTGAACCTGCGCGGCATCGGCCCCTATGCCACGCTGGTGCTGATCGACGGGCACCGGGTGGTCAACAACGGCCGCTCAACCGATCCGTCGGTCCTGCCGACCCTGGGTGTCGAGCGGGTCGAGGTGGTCGCCAATGGCGCATCGGCGATCTATGGCTCCGACGCGGTGGCGGGCGTCGTCAACCTGCTCCCCCGCCGCAACCTCGACGGCGTGGAGGCATTTGCCCGCTATGGCGCGTCGGAGGATGGCGCTTTCGACGAATGGTCGGCCGGCGCGGCGCTGGGCAAGGTGTTCGACCGGGGCCAGGTCATGGTCGCCTATGAACATGTCTACCGCTCCAACCTCAGCGGAGACGACCGCGACTTCTTCACATCGGACCAGCGGCCATTCGGCGGCAACGATTATCGCATCACCGGATGCGCGCCGGGCAACCTCAGCTATGGCGGCAACACCTATGCATTGCCGGATCGCTATACGCAGGGCAATGCGGGGGACATCACCGCGGGCACGGTCAATCTGTGCGACAGCAATCCGGGGCAGGACCTGTTCCCGCAGCAGCAATATAATTCCGTCAACGCGACCGGCAGCTACGAGCTGACCGACTGGCTGGAATTCTCGGTCGACGGTTTCTATTCCAAGCGCAAGTTCCGGCGGATCGGTTCGGTCATCAACACGCGGCTGACGGTGCCGTCCAGCAATGCGTTCTTCGTGACGCCGCCCGGCTTCACCGGCGACAGCTACACCATCGACTACAGCTTCATCAACGACGTGCCGCCCACGCAGACGACGGGCTTCGCCGAAAGCTGGCAGGTCGCTCCCGAACTGCGGGTGCAGCTGCCGTTCGACTGGGAACTGAACACGCTGGTCAGCTATGGCGAGACCAGCGACTTCTCGGGCGGATACGACGGGCTGAACCGCGGTGCGCTGACCGCCGCGCTGGCCAGCAGCGATCCGGAAACGGCGCTCGATCCCTATGGGTTGGGGCGCACCAGCCAGTCGGTGCTGGACGGGCTGTTCGACCAGATCTTCCTTGCCCCCACCAAGGGCCAGCTGACATTCTACGAAGCGTCGGCCAATGGCCCTCTGTTCGCCCTGCCCGCCGGCGACATCATGCTGGCGGCAGGCTACGAACGGCAGGAGTTCGACGCGCAGCTGGGCCTTGCGCGCGGCAATCCCGACACGCCGATCACTTTTCGCGAATTCGACCGCAAGGTCGACAGCTTCTATGGCGAGATGCTGATCCCGATCTTCGGCCCGGCCAATGCAATCCCCGGCTTCCAGCAGCTGAAAATCACCGCCGCGGTCCGCCACGACAGCTATAGCGATGCGGGCAAGACGACCAATCCGCAATTCGGCATCGACTGGCGGCCGGTCGACATGCTGACCCTGCGCGGCAGCTATGGCACGTCGTTCCGCGCGCCGACGATCCCCGAGATCTATGGCAACAGCTCGGCGCTGTTCGGGCAGAGCTATCAGAACCCCGATGGCGGCCCGCCGCTGCTGGGCTTCGCGCAATCTGGCGCCAATACCGACCTCGGCCCCGAAACCGCAACCACCTGGTCGGTCGGCGCGGACCTCGACCCGCTGGACAATCTGCGGCTGTCGGTCACCTATTTCGACGTCGCCTATGACAACCAGGTATCCGCCAACCTGTCCAACCTGGCCATCCTGGCGTCGGAGGATCAATATGCCGGTACCGGCGTGATCCTGCGCGGACAGGATGCACGCGACCGGGTGCAGGCACTGATCGACCAGGGCTATGCGGTGCTGAACCAGCCGATCCCCGGCGGCGACATCGAGAATGTCGAGCTGTTCATCGACGGGCGCAGCCTGAACCTGGGCAAGTCGATCACGCGCGGCATCGATTTCAACATGCGCTATCTGATGGAGCTGGGCGTGGACGACCGGCTGACGCTAAGCGCATCGGGCACCTATCTTACCGAATACAAGGTCGCGGTCGCACCCGCCGCCGATCTGCTGGACCAGCGCAACCTGATCTTCCAGCCGCTGAAGTTCAAGGCGCGGGTCGCCGCGAACTGGGACCACGGCCCGATGTCGGTACGCGTCGCCGCGACTCATGTGGGCGGCTATCAGAACATCGCGATCACCCCGTCGGAAAAGGTCGGCTCGTTCACGCCGGTCGATCTGGCGGTCACCTGGCGAGTGGGCGACAGCTTCCCCGCCGGGCCGATGGAAGGGCTGGAACTGATCGGCGAGGTTCGCAACCTGTTCGACCAGGACCCGCCCTATGTGAACATCGCGCCGGGCCCGAACGGCAGCGGCGGCTATGACGCCAGCGCGGCCAATCCGATCGGCCGGCAGTTCGCGATCGGCGCGCGGATCAGCTTCTGATGCCTGGGCGGCGGCGGGCGCGACCGCCGCCGCTTCAGGCGCTTTCGCGCGCGATGATGCGAAAGCCCACGTCGATCGAATTATGCGGTATGTCCTCGCCCGCCCCGTGGCGGCGCACGAGGGCCATCACCTCGCGCGCGATGCGCGAGCTGTCGACGTCGACGGTGGTGATGGTGGGCCGCATCTCACCCGCGATCGGGCTGTTGCCAAAGCCCATCACCGCCAGATCGTCGGGCACGTTAAGCCCGGCTGCCTCGGCCTCGACGATGATGCCCTGCGCCAGATAGTCCGATCCGCACAGTACGACATCGGGCATCGGGTCCAGCCGGCGCAGCTCGGCAAAAGCGCGGCGCGCGTGGCCAAAGCGCGATGGGATATCGACCAGCGTGCCGTGCGGCTCCTCGCCGGTGCCAATCGCCTGCCATTCCTCGATGAAGCTGTCGCGCCTCAGCCGTGCGCGCCCGCCGTCGGCAGTCACCAGGAACGGCCGCCGATACCCGCGCGAGGCGACGAAGCGCGCCAGGTCGCGGCCCGCGTCGCGGTGGGAAAAGCCGATGGCCATGCCGACCGGGTTTTCGGGCAATTCCCAGACCTGGATGAACAGCGTCCGGCTGCGCCGGATGCAATCGGTCATGTCCTCGCCGATCGGCCCGGTGGAGATGATCGCGTCGACCCTGCGCGCCAGCGCCGCGCGGATCAGGTCGTTGGTCCGCGCCGGCGAGGTTCCGGTCAGTCCCAGCATCACATTGCTGCCGCTGGCAGTCAGATCCTCGGTCATGCGTTCGATGATGTCGTTGAACAGCGAATCCGTCAGATGCGGGATCAGCACCGCGACCATGCGGCTCTTGCTCGACGCCAGGCCGCCCGCCAGCGCGTTGGGGATATAGCCGACCCGCTGGACCGCCTCGCGGATACGCTCTCCGGTCGCTTCGGCCACGATCTTGGGATTGTTGAGAAACCGACTGACCGTCGCCGAGGACACGCCCGCGCGCTGCGCCACGTCGTCCAGCGTGGGCACGCGGTCCGCCTGTGCGGTCCTGTCCAGTTCGTCTTTCATGCCCATCTATTGCCCTAGCATCCGGGCAAGGGCAATGACCACCAAGGTGAAGGCCGGCAAGGTCAAGGCCGGCTAGGTGAAAGCCAGCGGCACCGACAGGGCGCCGATTTCGGGCCAGCGCGTGGGCATGACAGGTCCCGACACCTCGAAGCCGTTGGTGGCCGCCAGCAATTCCTCAAGCGCGACGCGCAGTTCCATGCGCGCGATATGCACGCCCGGACAATTATGCGGTCCGCGTCCGAACGCCAGATGGTCCGCGATATTGGGCCGGTCCAGCACGAAGCGGTCGCCGTCGGGGAACACGGCCTCGTCCCGATTGGCCGAGGCATAGAGCATCGCCACCGCTTCGCCTTCGCAGATGGTGCGTCCGCCGATCTCGACATCGCGGGTCGGCGTGCGCGCAAAACCGCGATAGGGCGAATAGAGCCGCAGGAATTCCTCGACCGCCGCGGGGATCAGTGAAGGATCCTCGCGCAGGCGGGTCTGCAGGTCGCGGTCGCGCGACAGATGGACGCAGATCGATCCGACCATCACCATCGGCGCGACCATGCCGACCACCAGCACCTGCCGCACGGTGCCGACGATCATCTCGTCGTCCAGCGGCTCGCCGTCGACGCGCGCTGCCAGCAGCGCGCTTGTCGGGTCGATGGCCGGGTCATGCGGATCGGCCTTGCGGCGGGCGATCAGGTCGCGCGCCATGTCATACAGGGCCAGGCTGGTTTCCTTCATCGCCTCTGGCCTGGTGGAATGCACCGCCAGGATAAACGCGCGCCCGGCATCGTGCAGCGTGTCCAGCCAGTCGGCGGGAACGCGCATCCATTCGCCGAAGACGTGGACGGGCAGATAGCTGGAAAATTCGGCGCAGATGTCGCCGCCGCCATTGGCCACCATTGGCGCCAGCAATTCACGCGACAGCTCACGCGTGCGCGGCGCCAGCGCCTCGGACTTCTCAAGCGAAAGCAGCGGGTTGAGCGCGCGTCGATAGGGCGTGTGTTCGGGCGGATCGAGGTGCAGGGGCGGACGCCGCCCGGTAAAGGCCACCTTGGGGATCACGTTCTGGACGGTGGTGGTGAAGGTCCGCGGATCGGCAGCAGCCTTCGCCACATCCTCATAGCGGGTGAGCGCCCAGAAGCCGCCCAGCCGATCGGTATGCGCGACCGGACATTGCGCCCGCAACCGCGCGTAATCACGATGCGCGCTGTCGAAATCCTCCGGCAGATCGGGGTCGAAGTCTCTGTCGGGGTTACTTGCGTTCATGTTTCTTCCGCATATCGATGGGCAGCATAGCCTGGCTTGGTGCCGTGATAAGCATGCCTCTTGGGTCATGCAAGGGCTTTCATGATTATGCTTGCATCAGGGACGACCACATAGTCGGCACCGAAAGGCGGCCGTCGCCGCACTTCGACCGTTGCTGTCGCAGAACGAAGCTGAAACTACTCTCATATATTTCTATATAACAGCGCGTTATTGCGGAAAATAGGACGGCGTTCTTGACATCCAATCGTTCGTCCTGTCCTTCAGCCCTATCTCAAGGGCTGCATAAAGGACACCCGAAAACCACGCCTGAGACCAATAATGAAAGCCCTTGCAATACCGCACGGTCAACGCTTATCTCGCGTCATGACCGCCGGATATTCTCAGGCCAGCACTTCCTCGTGGATCAGCGACAGCACGCCCAGGCCCGCGCCGATATGCGATTGCATCTCCGCGCTGGCGCGGACCGGGTCATTCGCCATGATGGCATCCAGCACGCGGTGATGGTCGGCATTGGCCGCCTTCAGCCGCTCGCTGCTGTAGAAGCTTTCGAACATCAACCGGTGGATAGGCACGTGCAGCCGCTCCAGCAGGCTGGCGGCGATCTCGTTGCCTGCGCCCTCGATCAGCTTGCGGTGCCACATCATGTTAAGCCGGCCGAACTGCTCGGGCATCCGCTCCTCGACACACGCATCGAGCTGGCGCTGGATCTCGACCAGCTCGCTGCGCTGGGCCGCGCTGGCATTGGTGATGAACTGGGCGGCGCACAGCCCTTCCAGCGCGGCGCGGCATTGATAGATCTGCCGCACCTCGTCGATCCCGGCATCACGGACCGAGGCGCCGTGATATTCCTCGATCTCGACCAGCCCTTCCACTTCCAGCCGCTGGAACGCCTCGCGCACCTTGGCCCGGCTTGCCCCGGTCTGGCGGATGATCTCCACCTCGACCAGACGCTGACCGGGGACCATCCGCCCGCGCCTGATACGCTCGCGGATGAAGTCGGCAACCTGCAGCGCATTGGGCGCCTTGCCGTTCGAACCCAGCGACAATTCCATGCAATCTCTTCCATTTACCAGCGGACGGATTGTTGACGATATTATTTATGATAAAGCGGTTGCAAGCGAAATCGGCAATCGCGATGGTCGATCCAAAGGATAGACGGGAGAGCATCGATGCGTATCACAGGCGCCGCCCGCGCGGCCGTACTCGCCCTATCGGTCAGCGCCTGCGCTCCGGCATCGCTTCCCGCCGGATCGGCCGCGCCTGTCCCCGCCGCGCAGGCCGAAAGCGCCCCTTTTCCGGATGCGGTTCGCACTTCGCTCTATGTTCCGGTGCGTGACGGAACGCGGCTGGCGGTCAATATCTACCGCCCCTCGCATGGCGACACGCCCGCTGCCGAAAGACTGCCCGGCATCTTCGTCGCCACGCCCTATCGCGCCCGCTTCCGCAACGAGGATGGCGAGATCGTCGAACTGGCCGCCGACGACCGGCTGGCGCTGCAGACCTTGCTCAAGGCCGGCTATGTCGTCGCCGTCGCCGACATCCGCGGCAAGGGCGCGTCCTTCGGCACCAGGCGCGGCTTCCAGGACCGGACCGAGGCGATGGACAGCCGCGATCTGATCGAGTGGCTGGCCCGGCAGGATTACACCACCGGCAGGATCGGCATGGTCGGCTGCTCCTATCTGGGCGGCACCGCGTTCCAGGCCGCGACCGCCGCGCCGCCATCGCTCAAGGCGGTGTTCGTGGGCTCGTCCGATCTCGACAAATACAGCTTCGTCCGGCGCGGCGGCATCACCGCCCAGTTCAACACCCGCCCCGACGAACCGCTGGAGGTCGATCTTGCCAGCATCCCGGTCGATGGCGATACCGACGGATCGCAATTGAACGCGGCAGTGGCGCAGCATGCGGGCAATACGCCGATGGGCGCGCTGTGGTACGGCATGCCGTACCGCGACAGCGTGTCGGAATTCACCGGCAACCGCTTCTGGGACGAGGTCGCGGTCTACAGCAAGCTGGACGCGATCCGTAAAGCCGGGATCGCCACCTATTTCTGGGGCAACTGGCACGACGAACCCACCGCCCAGACGATCCTGAGCGCGGCCAACATGCCGGACTCGAAGCTGCTGGTCGGGCCGGGCGACCACTGCGTCCCGCCGCCGGGCTTCGCTTTTGCCGAAGAAATCCGCCGCTTCTTCGATCACCACCTGAAAGGCATCGACGACGGGATCACCCGCGACCCGCGCGCGAAATTCATGGTCGAGGGAGCGGGCTGGATGCAGTCCGACCTGCTGCCCGGCGAGTTCGCCAGCGCCGTGCCGTTCTATCTGGCAGGCGGCAAGTCGGGCACCGCCGGATCGGTCAACGACGGCACCCTGCTGGCCAGCCCCGGCGCGGCGGGCAGCGACCGCTTCACCGTCGACTACGACGTGACGGGCGGCGAATATTTTGCCTTCTGGGCCGCACCGATGGACGAACACGGGCTCAGCTATACCGCGGCGCCTTTGGATGCGCCGATGACGCTGGTGGGCTATCCGGTGGTGCATGCCACGGTTTCGTCCAGCACGCCCGACGCCAATGTATTCGTCTATCTCGACCAGGTCGATCCGTCCGGCAAGGCAGAGGTGATCTCCTTCGGCCGGCTTGCCCTGTCGCACCGCAAGACCGCCGACGCGCCGTTCGAGACGATGGGCCTGCCCTGGCATTCGGGGCTGGAGGCCGATGTCGCGCCGCTGCCCCCGGGGCAAAGGGCCGACCTTGCCATCGACCTCACCCCGGTATCGCGCGTCGTCCCTGCCGGGCACCGCCTGCGCGTCACCATCACCGGTGCCGATCCGCGCCAGCGCAACCTTTCCGACATCCGGCAGGACCCCGCCCCGGTGCTGACCGTGTGGCGCGGCGGCGATGCCGGATCCGCCCGTATCGAACTGCCCGTCGCAAAACCCGGCGCGATGGAGCCGCTGGATTGACCGCCGGACCCGCCCCCTCTTCCTTGCGCGAACCGATCCGCATCGTCGTCACCGGCGATCTGGTGCTGGACGAGCCCGATGCCGATCACTGGCTATCGGGCATTGCCCCCGCCCTGCGCGCCGCTGACCTCGCCATCGGCCACCTGGAAGTCCCGCATGCCATCGGCGGGGAGGAACTGGCAGGCGACGTCCCCGCGCCCGCAGCGCCGCCCGGGAACTTGGCCGCCCTTGCGCGCGCCGGGTTCGGCATGGTCAGCCTTGCGGGCAACCATATCGCCGATTGCGGCGCGCGCGGCATTGCCGAAACACGCGCGGGCCTTGCCGCGCAGCACATCGCCTTTACCGGCGCGGGCGCCGATCTGGCCGAAGCACGCGAGCCCGCCATCGCCGAGGTCAAGGGCTGGCGCGTCGGCCTGCTCAGCTATAATTGCGTGGGGCCGGAAGCGGCGTGGGCGACCGAGAGCCGCGCGGGCTGCAACTATCTGCGCGTCGATACCGCCGACGGATCGCCCATCGCGCCCGCCGCGCCGCTGGCGCATGTGCCCGGCGCCGCGCTCGACCGGCTGACGCGGGACATCGCCGCCCTGCGCGCGCGCGCCGACATCGTGCTGGTCGCGCTGCACAAGGGCAAGGTCCACACCCCAGCGCTGGTCGAACCCTATGAGCGGGCGCTGGCCGATGCCGCGATGGAGGCAGGCGCCGACGCAGTGCTGGGCCACCACGCCCATATCGTGCGCGGCATCGCCTTTGCGGGGCACCGCCCCGTCTTCCACGGGCTGGGCAATGGCTGCGTCGTGACCAGCGCGCTCAGCCCCGCGCAGGATCACCCCGCGCGCCGCGAATGGGCCGAGCGGCGCAAGCAGATGTTCGGCTTCGAGCCCGACCCCGCCTTCACGCTCGCGCCGTTCCACCCGCAGGCGGTCAACGCCTTCATGGGCGAGCTGGTGTTCGCGGGCGATGCGCCCGTCCGTACCTCTGTGATTGCGGTGCGGGTCGAACCGCCCGGCCGCCCCGTTCTGGCGGACGAACCCGACCGCGAACAGATCTTCCGCTATGTCGAGGCGATTACCCGGCACGCCTCGCTGCCCCCCATCGCCATCGGTGCGGACGGCAGGGTCGCCCCGGCATGAAGCGCGCCCTCATCTGGCTCGGCTGGGCGGGCGGGATCGGCCTGCTGCTGGCCACCGCCGTCGACACGGCGGGCGTCATCGGCCGCCACGTCGGCCTGCCCGTGCACGGATCGATAGAACTGATCCAGCCCGCGATCCTGCTGGCGGGCGTGGCGGGGCTGCTTGCCGCGACCTGGACACGCTCGCACGCCAAGGTCCATTTGGTGATCGACCGGCTGGGCGAGCGCGGCCGCCGCCGGGCGGGCCGTTTCGCCGACATGGCCGCTCTGCTGTTCTTCGCCGGGCTGCTGGTCGGCAGCGCCTGGCTGCAGATCGACATGTGGGACAGCCACGAACGCAGCGAACTGGTCGGCGTGCCCTGGGCCGCGATGCGGATGCTGACAAGCGCGGGGCTGTTTGCCATCACCTGCCTGCTCGCCTGGCGCATGGTCAGGAGGGAGCCATGATGTTCGCCAATGCGGCGACCGGCCTGATCGGCGTGGTCCTGCTGTTCGCGCTGCTGGTCGCGGGGCTGCCGATCGGCGCGGCGCTGGGGCTGGTGGGGCTGGGCGGGCTGATGCTGATCCTTGGCATCGAACCCGCGCTGATCAAGTCGGGCGTGATCGCCATCGACACGCTGACACGGTACGAGCTTGGCACGCTGCCCTTGTTCATCCTGATGGCGCAATTGTTCTTCGCCGCCAATGCCAGCCGCGACCTGTTCGATGCCGCCGCCAGCTTCATGGGGCACCGCCGCGGCGGGCTGGCCTATGCCGCGGTAGGGGGCTGCGCGGGTTTCGGCGCGATCAACGGGTCCAGCCTGGCCACCGCCGCCACCATCGGCATGGTCGCCCTGCCGGAAATGAGGAAGCGCGGCTATTCCGACGCGCTGGCCACCGGCACGGTCGCGGCGGGCGGCACGCTGGGGCAGATGATCCCGCCGTCGGGCGCGCTGATCGTGTTCGGGATCATCGCCGAACAATCGATCGGCGCCCTGTTCACCGCCGCCATCGTGCCGGGCATAACCCAGATGCTGTTCTATGCGCTGGTGATCTGGCTGCTGGTCCTTTTCCGCCCCTCCATCGCGCCGCGCAGCGACCGCGCCGGATGGGGTGAGCGGATGCGCGCGCTGTCGCGCATCATCGACATGCTGGCGCTGATCGCACTGGTCATCGGCGGCATCGCGCTGGGCTGGATGAGCCCGACCGAGGCCGCTTCGATCGGCGTGTCGGGCGCGCTGCTGATTTCGGCGCTGCGCCGCCGCCTGTCGCTGCCCATGCTTCAACACGCCTTTGGCGAGACGCTGCGAACCAGCGGCATGATCCTGCTGGTGGTGATCGGGGCACTGGTCTTCTCGGTCTTCGTCAGCGTCACCGGGCTGGCCGATGCGCTGGGCACGCTGGTCACCGCGTTCGACCTGGGACCCGTTGCCACCCTGCTGCTGGTCGCGCTGCTGCTGCTGCTGCTGGGCTCGGTGCTCGACGGGCTGGCGCTGATGCTGCTGACCACGCCGATCCTGCTGCCCATCGTGCAGCAGGTGGGCATGTCGCCAATCTGGTTCGGCATCTTCATCTGCCGCGCGATGGAGATCGGCTTCGTCCACCCGCCGCTGGGCATGAACCTCTATGTCATCCAGGGCGTGGCCAAGGACGTGCCGATCACCCGCATCTTCAAGGGCGTGACCCCCTTCCTGCTCAGCGATCTGCTGCATCTGCTGCTGCTGATCCTGTTCCCCGCCATGGCCTTGTGGCTGCCGACGATACTGGAATGAAGCCTATGATCGCCTCTGTCGGGCCGGTGCTGCCCCTTCCCCTGCTTCGCGCGACGGGCCGCTATCGCGGCGCGCTGGGCTGGAATGTCGAGCGGGAGATGCCCTTTGCCGACCGCTGGCTGGAATCGAAGTTCCCCCGCTGGGCCTTCTCGATCCTCGAAGATTGGGGCGCGGGACGGTTCGACGATCTGGAGACGGTCGTGTTCTCGCGCGCGGACGATGGGGCGCAGCGGCTGTATTACTATGTCTGCGAATTGCAGCGACGCGGCGTGATGGGCGGGCCGCTGCCGCTGATCTGCGACGTCACGCTGATCCCCCGTCCGCACGGCCAGGCGCACCTGGAAGCCGCGCTGGCACGGCTGGCGGACCGGCTGGACGTGGGCAGGGACGCGCTGGCGCGTGCTCTGGACGAAGCCGCCTTGGGCGCACCCATGCCCCCGGAAGGGAACGGCCCGCTGTGCCTGCTGGCCGGAACCCCGCCGCCCGACCGCCGCCTGCACGATGCGGCGGCGCAGGCGGGCTGGCGCATGCACGGACCCACGCTGACCGAAAGCTGGAACGACATGGCTGCGATCCCGCCGGAGCCGGGCGAGAGTCCCTTTGCCGCGCTGGCCCGCGCGATGCGCGCGACCACCGCCGCCAGCCGCGGCTTCCGCGACCGCAACGCCGCGCTCGCCGCCGAGGTCGGGCAGACCGGCGCCAGCGCCGCGGTGCTATGGTTCACCGAAGAGGACGAGGCCCGCATCTGGGACCTGCCCGGACAGAAGCGCGTGCTGGAGGAGCTGGGCGTGCCGGTGCTTGCGCTGACCCGCCGCGACTGGGCGGCACGCAACGGCGCGGGCCGCGAAATTACGCAGTTCCTGAAGGAGACAGCCGCATGAAACCGCTGGCCGGACACCGCCTTGCCATGCTGGGCGCGATGCGGGACCGCCCGCTCGCCCGCTATCTGCTGTCGATGGGGGCAGAGCCTTGCGAACGGGTGGAGGATGCCTCGTTCGTGATCGACGACCTGGGACTTGCCGAAACGCGCGAGCTGCCGATCCCGGCCAGCGCGGTCCATGTCTCGGTCACCCCGTTCGGATCGGGCGGCCCGCTGTCGCAGTGGAAGGGCGGAGAGCTGGTCGCATCCGCCATGGGCGGCGCGCTGCGCGTGACGGGCGAGCCGGGCCTGCCGCCGGTCAAGGAAGCGCTCGACGCGTGCACGTTCCATGCCGACATGGTGGCGGCCTGCGGCGCGATGGCGGCACATTATGCGCGTGGAAACGGCAAGTTCGGGCACGGAAGGGGCCAGCATGTCGACGTGTCGATCCAGCAGGTCGCCTTCAGCCGCAATTTCAACGGCGTGCTGGTCTGGCAGTTCGACCGGCGCAAGCTGGAACGAGTCGGCGGATCGCTCGCCTATGGCAAGGCCAAGGTGCGCGCGATCTGGACGCTGGCCGACGGCTGGTGCTTCCATTCGCTGATGACGGGCCGGCTGGGCGCACCCGCGAACCAGGCCCTCTCTGACTGGATGGACGATGCCGGCATGCCCAACCCGCTGGCGGGTACCGACTGGCTATCCTATAATCGATCGACCCTGCCCGCCGAAACGCGCGCGGTATGGGAAGCCGCCATCGCGGCGTTCTTCGCCAGCCGGACCAAGGCTGAGATTGCCGACGAGGGGCACCGGCGCGGCATCAATGCCTGCGTCGTGAACGAACCGGCGGACGTGCTGGCCGATCGGCACCTGGCCGCGCGCGGTTTCTTCGATACTCCCAGCGGTCTGCCCGAACGCTTTGCCGCTCTGCGAGAGGGCGAGGCGAAAGCGCTACCGAATCCAGCCGTTCATGCGGGCGAGCGGCCCGGCCCGCTGTCGGGCGTCAGGGTGCTGGATTTTGCCTGGGCGCTGGTCGGATCGATCACCACCAAGACGCTGGGCGACCTGGGGGCCGAGATCGTGAAGATCGAAAGCCGCACTCGCCCCGATCTCGCCCGGCTGGACGTCCAGGTGTCGGCGTCGGAACATGGCAATCTGGACGACAAGCCATGGTTCGCCCATCTCAACAGTTCCAAGCGCAGCCTGTCGCTCGACATGAAGAACCCGCGTGCGCGCGAGATCCTGGACCCGCTCATCGACTGGGCCGATGTGGTGGTGGAGAATTTCTCGCCCGGCACCATGGGCAAGCTGGGGCTGGATTACGACACGCTGGCACGGCGCAATCCCGGCATCGTGATGGTATCGGGCAGCGTGTTCGGCCAAACCGGGCCGATGGCGCAGGAATGGGGCGTCGACGGCACCGGCGGCGCGCTGTCGGGGCGGACCTTCCTGACCGGCTATCCCGGCCGCGATCCGGTGATCCCCGGCGCGGTGCCCTATGGCGATGTCATCGTGCCCTTCGTGATGGCCGCCGGTGTCGCGGCCGGGCTGCAGCACCGGCGCGACACCGGGCGCGGCTGCCACATCGATGCATCGATGTACGAGATCTGCGTCCAGCAGATGCGCCCCAGCCTGGCCGCCGCGCTGGCCGGGCAGCGTCCGCAGCGCATGGGCAATGCCGATCCGCAGGTGCATTTCCAAGACGTGTTCCCCGCCGCGGGCGAGGATCGCTGGGTCGCCATCAGCGCGTTCACTGCCGATGAATACGAAAAGCTAATCGCCATTACCGGCAGCGACATCTCCGCCTGGACCGCCGCCCGCGAGGATCGCGCCATCGCGCGGGAGCTTCAGGCCGCAGGTCTGGCCTGCGGCGTGGTGCAGGATGCCGAGGACATGATCGATCACGACCCGCAGCTTGCCGAAAGGGGCGCGCTGGTCATGCTGGACCATCCGCTGCTGGGCCCGTTCGGCCATATCGCCACGCCGATCCGCTTTTCGCACGATGGCTTCGAACCATTCCGCGCCCCGCGCATGGGCGAGCATTGCCGCGAAATCGCGCATGACATCTGCGGCCTGTCCGATGCCGCCATCGACGATCTGACCCAGGCCGGAGTCTTCCAATGACCAGAGCGCCCTCAACAACAGGCACCGGCCAGCGCATGCGCAAGACACTGGCCTGCACGGCCGAGGCCGCCGCCTATCAGAAGGCCTATGGCATGGACCTGCGCCGCCGCGTGGTGGACGAAGGCGAGCCCTTTGCCATCGTGCAGGCCGACACCCCGCACGAGATATTCCACGCAATGGACATACCGATCATCACCAACCAATGGTGGTCGGCCTATATCTCGGCCAAGCAGCTGTCGGGCCATTATTTCGAGGTTCTGGGGGACAAGGGCTATCCCGGCAACAGCTGCAAATATTGCTCGCTTGGCTTTGCCTGCACTTTGGCGAACGATCCCGAAACCGCGCCCTGGGGCGGCTTGCCGCGACCCACGGTGCTGGTCGCGCGGCTGACCTGCGACTGCATCCAGCATGTCTTCGGCCAGTGGGCCGAGGCGATGGATACCGAGTTCTTCCCGATGGAAGCCCCCGCGTGGGAGCACAAGGACCCGCGCTGGTTCGAGAATGCGCTGGACGACTGGGAGGAAGTCTATGGCCCCGCGCGCATCGACCTGATGGTCGCGGAAATGCGCGAGCTGATCGCCCTTCTGGAACAGCGCACCGGACGGCGTTTCGACGAGGAGAAGTTCCGGCACCTGATGGAACAGATCAACGTGCAGGAAGGCTATATCTGGGAAGCGAACCAGGCGCTGGCCAAGGCGCGCCCCTGCCCCGTGTCGATCGGCGAGCAGATGTCGAACACCATGATCCCCCAGTGGCACCGCGGATCCGACTGGGCGGTCGCGCATGCCAGGAAGTTCCGCGACGAGGTGATGGAGCGCATCGCGCAGGGCGAAGGCGCCGCGCAGGACGAGCGCGTCCGCCTGATGTGGATCGGCGCGGGGCTGTGGCACGATCCCGGCTTCTACCAGGCGCTGGAGGAGAAGATCGGCGCGGTCTTCGTCTGGTCGATGTACATGCCCTTTGCGGGGCCGCAATATATCCGCGCGCTGAAAGGCAGGCCGATGGAAGCGCTGGCCAGCCGGATCTGTTCGATGAACGAGGTGCTGCACCTGCCCCCCTGGATGAACGGCTGGATGGGGAACGAGGCGCAGCGCTGCGGCATCGATGCCGCGCTGGTGCTGCTGCCGCCCGACAACCGCCTGTCGCAATCGGGCACCAGGATGACCGCGCATACGCTGGAGGAAGCCGGCGTGCCGGTGCTGATGCTGGATGCCGACATGGTCGATGCCGCCAACTGGGACCATGACCGCATGGTGACGCTGGTGTGCGACTTCCTGAAGGAGAAGAGGCTGGCATGACCGCCGCGCGCGCAGTTTTCGGCAGGTGGGCCGCCATCGTGCTGCTGGCGCTGGCCGGGCTGCTGGCGGGCTGCGCACAGCCTGCCCCGCCGGGAGTGACGGTGCTGACCTATGCCAGCCCATACGGCCCCGGCCACCCGTTCAGCCGCGCCGACCAGGAGTGGATCGACTGGGTGGAGAAGGAATCGGGCGGCAGCATCCAAATTCGCCCGAACTGGTCGGGCCAGCTGCTGTCCAGCGACATGTCGCTTGAGGAATTGCGCCACGGGGTCGCCGACATTGGCCTCATCACCCCGATCTATTCGCGCGGGGGAACGCATCTGACCCGCATCCAGACGGGTTTCTATTCGGGCGCGGACACCATGCCGCAGCAGCTGGCGCTGTATCGCTGCATGCTGGAAAGCAGTCCGCAATTGAGAGCCGAGATCGCCGGGCTGAAGGTGCTGGCCGTGCAGGGCGGGCCGACCGTGGGCATCGTGACGCGCGACCGCAGGCTGTCCAGCCTGGACGATCTGCAGGGCCTGCGCCTGCGCGCCCCGACAGAACTGCTGACCGTGCTGGGCACCCTGGGCGCGGACCCCGTCAACATGCCAATGGGAGAGGTCTATTCCGCGCTGGCCAAGGGGGTGATCGACGGGGTGATCGCGCCTGCCGACACGTTCCGGTCGCTGCATTTCGCCGAGGTGACGGGCCATTTCAACACGCTGGTGATCCCGCGCGGCGCCTATCCCGCGCGCGCCATGGGGCAGGAACGCTGGGACCGGCTGACGCCCGAACACCAGGCGCTGCTGGAACGGGGCATCGCGGTCTGGGAAGCGGCGATGATGACCGAGCTCGAGACCGCCTGGCAGCAGGGATATGACGAGGCCGTGGCGCAGGGGATCGAGATCAGGGGCATGTCGCGGTCCGAACAGGCGCGCTTCGACGCGCTCTACCTTGCCGATGCGGAGCGCAATGCGCAGGCGCTGGGCCGCTTCGGCATCGATGGCGAGGCGGTGTTCCGCACCGCCCGAAGCAGCCTGCGCGAAGACGGCGCAATCTCATGCAACGAGGAGTGAGAACGATGATGGAGAGGACCCGAACTGCCCTGCGGGGAAGCGCGGCGGCGGCGGCCATGGCGGCGCTGGCGATGGCCCTGCCCGCGATGGCGGAGGACGAGCAGGCCCCCGCCCCTCCGGGCCCGATCGGCGATCCGACCGGCCATGGCGCATGGCCGGCCATTGCGGAATCGCGCGCCGATGCGCCGGGCTTCACCATCTATCGCCCCGCGCGCCTGCCCGATCGGCCGCTGCCGCTGGTGCTGTGGGGCAATGGCGGCTGCCGCGACGCGGGGCTATCGGCGGCGCATTTCCTGCGCGAGGTCGCGAGCCACGGCTATATCGTCATCGCCAATGGCGCGCCGCGCGGCGAACAGCCGGTGGATCCGGGACTGCCCGAACCCGAAGCGGCCGAAACGAGCGAACCCCAATCCCCGCCTCCCCCGCCCCCGATGGGCCCGGACGAGACAAGCACCGCGCAGATGCTGGCCGGGATCGACTGGGCCATGGCGGCCAACACGCGCGCGGGCGATAGCCTGGAAGGCCATGTCGACACCGACCGCGTCGCGGTCATGGGCCACAGCTGCGGCGGGCTGCAGGCACTGCAGGCGGGCGCCGACCCGCGCGTCGACGCGGTGGTCGCGCTGGCCAGCGGGGTCTATGTGCAGACCGGCCCCGCGCGCAGCGGCGTGAACATCGCCAAGGCGGATCTGGCGCGGCTGCATACCCCCGTCGCCTATATCCTGGGCGGGCCGAGCGACATTGCCTATCCCAACGGAATGGACGATTTTCAGCGGATCGAGCACGTGCCGGTGATGGCTGCTTCGCTCGACGTGGGGCACGGCGGGACGTTCAACCGGCCCGCGGGCGGCGAATGGGCGCTGGTCGGCACCGCCTGGCTCGACTGGCAGCTGAAGCAGGACGCCGCCGCCGCGCAATTCTTCACCGGCCCCGACTGCCGCCTTTGCGTATTGCCGGAATGGACCATCCGGCGAAAGAACTTCCCGGAGAACCCATGAACCAACCGCTTGCCGGCATCACGATTGCCGATTTCAGCCATGTCATGGCCGGTCCCTATGCCACCCATCTGCTGTGCATGCTGGGGGCCGACGTCATCAAGATCGAGGCGAAGGGCGGCGACAATTTCCGAAATTACGGTGCCGACCGGCGCTTCGACGGGATGTCGCCGGCCTTCATCGCGGCCAATGCGGGCAAGAAATCGATCGCGCTGGACCTGAAGGAAGATGGCGACGCCGCCATCGCGCAGCGCATCGTCGCGCGCTGCGACGTGGTGGTCGAGAATTTCCGCCCCGGCGTGATGGCGCGGCTGAACCTGGGCTATGACCAGGTCCGCGCCGCCAATCCGGACGTGATCTATTGCTCGATCTCGGGCTATGGGCAGGACAGTCCGCAGCGCGACTGGCCGGCGATCGACAATATCGTGCAGGCGACCAGCGGCATGATGCTGCTGAGCGGCAGCGAGACCGACGATCCCGTGCGCGTGGGTTTCCCCATCGTCGACACGCTGACCGGCCAGTCGGCGGCCATCGCGATCCTGAGCGCGGTGGTGCGCAGGCAGAACGGCGGCGGCGGCAGCCATATCGACGTCGCCATGTTCGATGCCGCGCTGGCGTTCATGACCTCGGCGCTGACACCCTTCATGGTGACGGGGCAGTCGATGCCGCGCATGGGCAATACCGGCTATTCGGGCCTGCCCACCGCGTCGCTGTTCACCGCGCGCGACGGGCGCGAGATTTCGCTGGGCGTGGTGCAGCCCAACCAGTTCGCGGCGCTGGCACGTTTCCTGGACCGGCTGGACTGGCTGGAGGATCCGCGCTTTGCCACCCCCGATGCGCGGCGCAAGAATTTCGACGCGATGACCCGCGAACTCGCCGCGGTGTTCGCAGCCCGCGATGCGGCGGACTGGGAAACCGGCCTGAATGCGGCGGGCATCCCCTGCGGCATGGTGCGCAAGGTAGAGGAAGCCGTTGCGCTGGCAGGCCCCGACGCGATGGTGACAATGGCGATCGAGGGGATTCCGGGCGGCGACACGGTCGCCATTCCGGGTGCCGGTTTCCGCATGACGCCGGACGGGCCGGGGACCGACAGGCCCCCGCCCCGGCTGGATGCCGACCGCGCGGACATACTGGAATGGCTGGACCGCGATTGATCCGGCAAGTGCAGGCGGGCCGCTTCAGCCCGCCTGCATCAGCGCATCCAGCGCGCTGCATCCTTCGCCCTCGGGCAGCACCACCACGGGGTTGAGGTCGATTTCGCGAATGCCCGGCGTCCCGCGAACCGCCGCGCCCAGCCTTTCGACCAGCGCGGCCAAGGCCGCGACGTCAAGCCGGGTCGAACCACGAAACCCGGTCAGCAGCGCCGCGCCCTTCAAAGCGAGCAGTTCCGCCTCGATCGCCTTTGCCGACAGATCGGGCACGATCACCCGCACATCCTGGTGCAGTTCCGCCTGCACCCCGCCGAAGCCGACCAGTATGACCGGGCCCCAATCGGGATCGTTCTTCGCGCCGACGATCATCTCCACGCCGCGCTTGCCCATCGCCTCGACCAGCACGCCGTCGAGCGTCAGCGAGGCGTCGTAAGCCGCGACATTGGCATGAAGCCGGTTCCATGCCTGGTCCATCGCTACATCGTCCGCGACATTCAGGATCACGCCGCCCGCATCGCTTTTATGGCTCAGCCTTGCGGACTGCGCCTTCAATGCGACCGGATAGCCGACCCGCGCGGCCACCGCCTTCGCCTCGTCCGCGCTGCGCGCAAAGCCGCCGGGCGGGAATGGTATGCCGACGGGGGCAAGCAATTGCTTGGCCCGGTATTCGGGGATCGTGCCCGCAAGCGGCAGGTCGATGGCAACCGGTTCAAGCGCAGAGCGCGCCGCCGCGCGTTCCATCGCCTCGCCATAGCGCCGGATCGCGCGAAAGGCGCGGTCGGGCGAAGGGAAATAGGACACGCCAAGCTCGCGCAGCCGCTCGATATAATGGGCGGGCACTTCGGCCCCGTCGTCCATGCCCGCGAAGATCACCGGGGTTTCGGGCGTCAGCTCCTCCATCGCGGCGATCACGGCGGGGAACTTGCGGTCGCTGGTCGGTGCGTCGGTCTGGATCACGGCAAAGACCACGCTGCCATATTGCGGATCGGCCAGCAGCGCCTGAAGCGTGCGGCGATAGAGATCGGGATCGACCAGCGCCTGCGCGGTCAGGTCCATCGGGTTCGACACCGGGATGAAATCCGGCAGCCCCTCGCGCAGCAGCGCGCTTGCCCGGTCCGATGGGTGCGGCAGGTCCAGCCCGATCTGCTCGCACAGATCCAGCGTCAGCGCCTTGAACGCGCCGCTTTCGGTCAGCACTGCCGCCGCGCCGACCGGCGGGCGCGGCGCACGCGCCGCCAGGTCGAGCACGTCGCCCAGTTCCTCAAGACTGTCGACCAGAACCACGCCCGCATCGCGCACCTTGGTCCGCATCACGCTGTAATCGCCCGCCATCGCCCCGGTATGGGTGGCGGCGGATTCGCGCGCCGCTGCGGACTTTCCGGGATGCAGCAGCACGATCGGCTTGCCCATCTCGGCCGCGCGCCGCGCCAGCGACAGGAAGCGCGCCGGATCGCGGAACTGCTCGACGATCATGCCGATGATCTGCGTATCGGCATCGTCCAGCATCTGCTCGACATAATCCTCGACGCCCGACGCCGCCTCGTTCCCGGTCGAGATGAAATAGGAGAGGCCCAGCCCCTTGGCGATCAATGTCGTGGTCTCGACGATGGCCATCGCGCCCGATTGCGACACCAGCGCGATATTGCGGCCCGCACGCCGCGGGACGGGCGGAATCTCGACAAAGGTCAGCGGAATTCTGTCGAGGAAATTGGCCATGCCAAGGCAATTGGGCCCCTCGATCACCATGCCCGACCGGCGCGCGATCTCGCCGATCTCGGCCTGTGCGGCCAGCCCTTCGTCGCCGCCCTCGGCAAAGCCGGCGGAAAAGATGATCGCCGCGCCCGCCCCTCGCCGCGCCAGCGCGCGCACGCTGTCCAGCACGGCGGGGCCGGGTATCGCCAGCACCGCCACGTCGACCCCTTCGGGCAGGTCGTCGATCGAGGCGACGCAGGGCCGCCCGTCGATCTCCGAACGCCTGGGGTTCACCAGATGCAGATCGCCCACGAAACCAAGCCGGTCGAGGTTGCGCATCACCGAATTGCCCAGCGCGCCGGGCGTGGGCGACGCGCCCACGATGGCGACGGATCGCGGCCGCAGCAGCCGCGCCACGTCGGGCGCGCCTGCCGTATTGTCGGCTCCGGCGGCGGTCAGGCTGTCGGTGGTCATGGCGATCAGCTCTTTTGCTTGTTCAGATCATAGGCGCCCAGGCCCGGCTTGTAGCTCTTCTCGTCGATGAACTGCTTGATGCCTTCCTTGCGCCCCTCGTTGTCGTAGCTGTTGGCGGCTTCCTGCGCGCGGACCAGGAAATCCTCGGCATTGTCATAGGTCATCTCGCCCACCCGGCGGATCGCGTCCTTGGTGGCCTTCAGCGCGACCGGGTTCTTCTGCAACAGCACCTGCGCGACGTCGTTAACGCGCTCCTTCAGCCGGTCGGCGGGCACCGCCTCGTTCACCAGCCCCCATTCGGCGGCGGTCTTGCCGTCGACGTTCTCGCCCATCATCGCGTGATACATGGCGTTGCGGAAATTGGTCAGCTCGCGGATGATCTTGGTCGCGCCGCCGCCGGGCAGGATGCCCCAGTTGATCTCCGACAGGCCGAACTGCGCATCTTCCGCCGCAAAAGCCAGATCGCAGGCGAACAGCGGGCCATAGGCGCCGCCAAAGCACCAGCCGTTGACCATGGCGATGGTCGGCTTCTGGTACCAGCGCAGCCGCCGCCACCAGCCATAGGACGAACGCTGCGCCGCGCGGGTCGCGCCCAGCCCCTTGGCCTCGGTCTCGCGGAAATATTCCTTCAGGTCCATGCCTGCGGAAAATGCCGTGCCCTCGCCCGTCAGCACCAGCACGCCGAAATCGTCGCGATATTCAAGCTCGTCCAGCACGGCATTCATGTCGTCGTTCAGCGTCGGGCTCATGCAGTTGCGCTTGTCGGGGCGGTTGAAATACAGCCATGCGACGCGGTCGACGATCTCGTATGCGACGGTGCCGCTTGCGGTGGTGGTCCTGGTCATGGAATGCTCCTTGAGGAAAAGATGCCGGCCTATTCGACCGAATAGAAATCGATGATCACGCGGTCCGGAAACCGCACGCCGCGCGCGACGAAGACCTGCCGCTCAAGCCAATGGTGCGGGCCGTCCGCCACGCGAAAGCGCGGCTGCGTGCGGAAATAATAGCTGTCCTGCGGCACCGGCTCGCCGATGCGCAGCTTCTCGATGGTCGCCTCGTCCGCGACGCGCACGCCGGGGTTGTGGACCTCGATCACCGTGCCGTCCTCGGCCTTCAGGAAATAGCGCGCCTCGATGTCGCTCAGCCCGCCCTTGCGGATGATTTGCCAGTCGCCGCCACCGGGCAGCACCGTGCCGGTCAGCCTTGGGCCATAGACCTCGCCCCCGGTGATCGGGATGAAGCGGCTGATGCCGCCGTCGATCTCGCCCTGCTCGATCGCGGGATCGACCTCGACCCGGACCGAAAAGGCCCATTCCAGCGCGGGCTTGGGCGCGGCGGGGCCGGACCGATCGGGGCCGGACGGGTCCTGCGCCGCCGCGCCCGATGCCAGCCCTGCTGCGGCCGCGGCGGCGATGATGGATCTACGCATCGGTTACGCCCTGCCGGTCAGATCGGGAAATGGCCGGGCTGGGTTTCCATCGTGATCCAGCGCGTCTCGGTAAAGCTGTCGATGCCCTGCCTGCCGCCGAACCGGCCATAGCCCGATGCGCCGACCCCGCCGAAAGGCATCTGCGCCTCGTCATGGACGGTTGGGCCGTTGACGTGGCAGATGCCGGACCTGACCTGCCGGGCGACGCGCAGACCGCGTGCCGTGTCGCGGGTGAAGACCGCGGCGGACAGGCCATATTGCGTGTCGTTCGCCAGCTCGATCGCATGCGCCTCGTCGCGGGCGCGGATCATGGCGACGACGGGGCCGAAGCTTTCGTCGCGGTACAGATTCATCGCATCGGTCACGCCGTCGACCACGGTGGCGGGCATCAGCACGCTGTCGGCGGTGCCGCCGGTCAGCAATTTCGCGCCCTTGCCCTTCGCATCCTCGATCAGCGCATTGACGTGATCGACCGTCTTGCGGTCCACGACCGCGCCCAGCGGAGTATTGCCCTTTCGCGGGTCGCCGGTGGCCATGCTGCCCGCCTTGGCGGCGAATTTCTCGGCAAAGGCGTCGGCGACCGAGTCGACAACGATGATCCGCTCGGTCGACATGCAGATCTGGCCCTGGTTCATGAAGGCGCCGAACGCCGCCGCCTTCACCGCCTCGTCCAGATCGGCATCGTCCAGCACGATCAGCGGCGCCTTGCCGCCCAGTTCCAGCAGGCAGGGCTTCAGATGCTCGGCCGCGCGCCTGGCGATGATCCGGCCCACCGCGGTCGATCCGGTGAAATTGATGCGCCTGACTTGCGGAGCATCGATCAGCGCGCCGACCACCTCGGCAGCATCCTCGGGCGCGTTGGTCACGACATTGACCACGCCTTCGGGGAAGCCGGCTTCCGCAAAAGCCTCGATGATCAGCGCATGGGTGCGCGGGCAGTTCTCGCTCGCCTTCAGGATCACGCTGTTTCCGCAGGCCAGCGGTACCGCGATGGCGCGCACGCCCAGGATGATCGGCGCGTTCCACGGCGCGATGCCCAGGATCACGCCCACCGGCTCCTTCAGCGCCATGGCCAGGCAGCCGGGCTTGTCCGACGGGATCACCTCGCCCGCGATCTGGGTGGTGATGGCCGCAGCCTCGCGCACCATGCCCGCGGCAAGGCCCAGGTTGAACATGGCCCAGCCCGCGGTCGATCCGGTTTCGGTCATCATCGCGGCAACAAAATCGTCCTTGCGCGATTCCAGCGCATCGGCCGCCTTGTTCAGCACTGCGCGGCGGGCGTTGGGGCCCATCTGCGACCATTCGGCGAATCCGGCCTGCGCCTTTTCGGCGATATGCGGAATGTCGTCGGCCTTCATGGCGGGCGCGGTGGAAGCGACCTCACCCGTCAGCGGGTCGAGGCGCGAAAATTCTTCGGCGGTGGACCGCCCGGGCTTGTCTGCCATGTTCCTCTCCTTGGTTGTTATAGGTCATAACAATGACCGAAGCCTCGTGCAAGCACCTGCAGCCTGAAAAAACGCATCCCGCTGCTTGGAAGTTGTGCAAGATAACAATATCGCCTTATGAAAGCATCACGCGACGAAGCGGCGGCAATATGAACCGCATGAGAGGATGATGGAAATGGACCCCCGCAAGACGATCGAATCGGGCCCGATGACCCGCTTCCAGTGGTCGGTCGTGGCGATCATGATCGGGCTGATCGCGCTGGACGGGTTCGACGTGCTGTCGATCAGCTTCGCCTCGCCCGGTATCGCGGCGGAATGGGGGATCGACCGCGCGGCGCTGGGACTGGTGCTGTCGATGGAGCTGATCGGCATGTCGGTCGGGTCCATCGTGTTCGGGCGGCTGGCCGACGGCTATGGCCGGCGCACCACCATCCTTGCGTGCCTTGGCGTGATCGCGCTGGGCATGTTCGGCGCATCGACCGCGGGCGGGGTGGTGTCGCTGTCGGCCTGGCGCGTGGGCACCGGGCTGGGGCTGGGCGGGATGCTGGCCGCCACCAATGCCGCCACGGCAGAGGTCGCCAATGGCCGCTTTCGGTCGCTGTGCGTGGTGATGATGGCCGCGGGCTATCCGCTGGGCAATGTCATCGGCGGCAGCGTGGCGGCGCAATTGCTGGCGATGTACGACTGGCGCGCGATCTTTCAGTTCGGCGCGATCGTCGCGGCGCTGTTCGTGCCGCTGGTCTGGTTCTGCGCGCCGGAATCGATCGAATTCCTGATGCACCGCCGCCCGGCGGGCGCGCTCGCCAAGGTGAACCGCACGCTGGTCCGCATGGGCAAGCCCACCATCGACGCCCTGCCCGAGGTGGAGGTCCAGCGCGAAAAGGCGGGCCTGCGCACGCTGATGAACGGCCAGCACATGGTCCCCACGCTGGCGCTGACCTTCGTCTATTTCGCGCATATCATGACGTTCTATTTCATCCTGAAATGGATCCCCAAGATCGTCGCCGACATGGGCTTCGAACCTTCCGCCGCGGCAGGGGTGCTGGTGTGGGCCAGTGTGGGCGGCCTGCTGGGCAGCGCGCTGCTGGGCCTGCTGACCATTCGCGTACGGGTGTTCTGGCTGACGGTGGTCGCGATGGCCGCATCGTCGCTGATGGTGATCTGGTTCGGCCAGTCGCAAAGCGATCTTGCATCGCTGTCGATCACCGCGGCAGCGGCTGGATTTGCGACCAATGCGGGCGTGGTGGGGCTTTACGCGGTGGTGGCGGCGGCCTTTCCCACCGCCCTGCGCGCATCGGCCACCGGGGTGGTCATCGGCATCGGTCGCGGCGGATCGGCGCTGGCGCCCGCGCTGGCCGGCTTCCTGTTCGCCGCGGGCTATGGGCTGGGCACGGTGGCGCTGCTGATGGCGCTGGGGTCGCTGGCGGCCGCACTTGTGCTGCTGCTAATCGTGCGCCATGCGATTGCGACATGACCGACCGACCCGCATCACCGGACAGACCTGCATGAACGAAGCGCGCGACAATCTGGGCCCGCTCGACCGTCTGGCCGGCTATCATTTCCGCCGCACGTCCAGCGCGATGCGCAAGGATTTCGAAAAGGCGGTGGACGGGCTTGGCATAAGCCAGGTGTCCTTTGCCGTGCTGTCGGTGATCTCGGCCAATCCGGGCATCCGGCAGGGCGAAGTCGGGCGCATGCTCGACATCCAGCGCGCGAACATGGTCACGATGATCGGCGACCTGACGAAATCGGAACTGGTCACGCGCGGCCGGGACGAAAGCGACCGCCGGGCCGTGACCCTGTCCCTGACCCCGCGCGGCCAGGATCAGCTGGCCGCCAGCCTCGCCCGCATCCAGGCGCGCGAGGCAAAGGCGCTGGAAGGGCTGGACGAAAAGCAGGTCGCGGCGCTGATCGCCACGCTGAACGCCATCCGCCGCAATTGCGAGAACGCGGACTGATCCCGCCGCCGGGAACAGGCGCATCAAGCGACCTGCCCCCGGCCAGCGGAACCCGCGCGTCAGAACTCCGCGGAAAGCTGGACGTACCAGTTCTGCGGGCGGGCATAGATCTTTTCCGCATAGCCCAGCGTGCCCAGCGATGCGTTGCCCTGGATCAGGTAATCCTTGTCGAACAGGTTGATGACGCCGGCCTGCAGCCGGTACCGGTCCATGAACTCCAGCTCGATGGAGGCATTGCCCACGAAATAGCCGTCCTGCTCGATCTCGGGCACGCTGCCGGTAATGAACACCAGGCTTGAGGTATAGCTGCCATCGAAACGCGGCGTGACGGTATAGTCGGTGCCGACGTCGAATTCGTAGCCGATCGCGAAATTGCCCTGGAACGACGGAGTCAGCGGCAGGTCGTCGCCCGGTTGCACGGTCGCGGTCGCGCCCGGCACTTCGGTGATCGACTTGATCTGGTCGTCCAGCACGCTCATCCCCGCATCCAGCCGGAGCCCGCTGCCGAACGGGTGATAGCTCGCCTCCGCCTCGAACCCGCGGATCCGCGCCTTGCCCGCGTTGAACAGCAGCGGGACCACACCCTGGCGGAACACCAGCTGGATGTCGCTGTAATCCGCCTGGAACGCCGCCAGGTTCAGCCGCAAATCGCCCAGCTGCATCTTGGCGCCGACTTCATAGCTGTCGACCGTCTCCTCGCCGAAAGGCACCGGCTCGAAACCCGGCGGCGGCGCGTTATAGCGGGTGTTGAACCCGCCCGACTTGAAGCTGCGCGCATAGGAGACATAGCCGTTCAGCCAGTCGGTGAAGCGATAGGCCGCGCTCGCCGATCCGGTCAGCGCGCTGAATGTGTCGCGGAACGGTTCGTCATAGATGAACAGCGATCCGCCTTCGGGGATCGCCTCGGTCGGAAGCGGGTCGGGATCGGGCAGGGTAGCCCGCCCGTCAGCTCGAGATCGGTGACGACTTCGACCGAAGCCTCGCCGAATACCGCGATCGACCGCGTTTCGAGGTCCGAGAACTGCAGGTCGCGCGTACCCGGCCCGCCCGCCAGAATCGATCCGATCACCGGCGGCGACGGCGGGAACGACAGCGGCACGGTGGCCCGCTCGTTGGTGTCCTCATCGAAGTAATACGCGCCCAGAATGCCGCTGAGCGGCCCCGAATCGTATTGCAGCTGAACTTCCTGGCTGAACTGGTCGGACTGCGATCCCACGTCGGTGGTGATGATCAAAAACGGCGTGTTGTCCGCATCGCGAATGCCACGCGATTCGGTCGATCGATAGGCCGTGATGCTCTTCAGCGTGATGCTGTCCGACAGGTCCAGCGTGGCGGTGCCCGACATGCCCCAAACCTCGGACATGCTCATGACATTGGCGGTGCCGCCATTGGTGTACTTGCCCAGTTCCTGGAAATCATTGGCGCAGCGCGCATCGTCGATATCGGGCACGAAGGGGGCGCCGAAATTCGGATCGCCCGGCGCCAGCGGAGCGAATGGGATCGTCGCGCCGGGACAGCCCGCGGCCACGCTGACGATGGCGGGAACGGGCGCATTCTCGTTGATGCCGGCAAAGACGAAGGGCGCGCCGTTCTCCTTGCGCTTCGTATAGTCGGCGCGCAGCGACACTTCCAGATTATAGGCCGGCTCCCAGCGCAAGGCGCCGTTCAGCGTGCGGCTGTTGTCATTGCCCAGGTCCAGCCCGTCGAACGCGCGAATGACATAGCCGTCGCGCTTGCGGAAACCGCCCGAAACGCGCGCCGCAATCGTCTCGCCAATGGGCAGGTTGAGCGCGGCGAAACCCTCGAACAGATCGTCCTCGCCCACGCGCAAGCGGCCGTCGCCGGAAAATTCGCCGAACTCGGGCTGCTTGGTACGAACCAGGATCGCGCCGCCGATGGTGTTGCGCCCGAACAAGGTGCCCTGCGGTCCGCGCAGCACCTCGACGCTGGCGATGTCGCCGAATTCGATGGTGCCGCCGACCGCGCGGCCGACATAGACCTCGTCAATATAGATGCCGACGCCCGGATCGACCGCCGCCGTGGGGTCCAGCTGACCGACACCGCGGATGAAGACCACCGACGATGCGCTATTGCCCGAAAGCTGCCCGGCGGGCTTGAACTGCAGGCTGGGGGTGATCCGTTCCAGGTCGGATGTCTGGGTGATCTGGCGTTCCTGCAGCGTCTCGGCGCTGAAGGCGGAGATCGCGATCGGCGTTTCCTGCAGGCTCTCCTCGCGCCGACGGGCGGTCACGACGATCGGCTCGGCGCCCTGCTGCTCGCGCACTTCCTGCTGCGTGTTGCCGGTGGTGCCCGCGACCTGCGCGGCGGCCGGAAGGGCGGACGTCGCCGCCAGCATCAGCAGGGCCGAACCGCCCATCAGACGGGACTTGCACACACGACGGACGCGCAGCTGCGGTGTCTTGAAAACCATCATCAATCTCCCCCAATCCGGTTCCCGGCTTTTGCGCCGAGTCACATCGTCTTGTGTCGCTATTGTTATCAAGGATAACAGATATAGCCAACAACAATATCGTTACGCCAAAACAGGTCCCGGCGCAGCTTGCATTCACGGATGGGGGTCAGGGCTTTCGGGCATCGCCGCCGGTCAGCCATGCAGGTCAGGAAATGGGTTCGAACAGGCTCCTCATATTGGTGATGGCGGATGGATCGCGGATCGCATCGGCCAGCTTGCGGACCTGGTCTTCCCCGGGCCGCACGGCCGCGCGCGAGGCGCAATCGGCGAATTTCGCGGCAAGCTCGTCCTCGCTCATCGGGCGCGAGGGCGCGCCGCGTGCCAGCGGAATCTGATCCCTGCGGTGCGTGCCATCCTTCAGCCTCACGGTCGCCGCGCCCCCCGCGCCGCGGTCCAGCGCCGGGTCGGCGGCGATCCGCGCGGAAATCCGCCGCGCCATCGCCAGTATCGCCTCATCGCGCAGCGCTGCGGCAGAGAAATCGTCAAGCCCCGCCCTGCCCCGCACGATCGCCACCGCCATGGCGAAGGGGATCGAGAACTTGGCATCGATCACCACTTCGGGCGCGCGCTTGCGCTCCGGCGGTTCGACCAGCATCTGCTGGACCGGGCTGACCTCGACCTCGATGCTCTCGATCCGGTCCGGACCGGCGGCGGCCAGTTCCAGCCCGATCTCGATAAAGGGATGCGTGCCTCGGCAGCTGGGCCATGGCTTGAAGGTCAGCTCTTCCACCAGGAAGCGTTCGCCGATCCCCGCGGTCAGCCTCTCGGGTGAGAATTCGCCGCCCGCGAACAGGGCATAGAACCCGGCGCGGCCTTCCAGCGGAGCCTCGACCCCGGCGACGCCGCCGGCGGCCAGCTGCGCGCTGGTGACGGCGGCCTGCGCGGGAAACGCCTCGCGCACGGCGCGCAGCACGGTGCGCTGCGAGTACTTGATCTCGCCCGGCATCACCGCCTGACACAGCATCATCGACAGCGCATCGCGCAGCGCCCGCGCATCCAGCGCCAGCAGATGCGCCGCGCCCAGCGCCGCGCCGAACGCGGCATTGATCGGCGGGGGATACCAGCCCCCCTCCTCCATCGGCCGGTCCAGCGCCAGCCCGATACGGCAGGACAGGTCGCATCCGACCGCGATGGCCGCGATCAGCCGCTTGCCGTCGATGCCGCCCTTTTCCTGCGCCAGCGCCAGCAGCGCCGGGACCAGCGAGGCATTGGGATGCGCGAAAGCGGCATCGAACGTATCCTCGTAATCCAGCGCATGGGCCAGCGCGCCATTGGCCAGCGCCGCCTGCGGCGCGGCGGCGGTCAGCCCGGTGCCCAGTATGGTGCACGGGCCGGGCGACCTTGCGGCCAGCTCGATGAAGGGGCGCGCCTCTGCCGCCATGCCGCTGGCGGCCAGCATCACCCCGGTCGCATCCAGCAGCACCCGGCTGCAGGCCGCGACGGTGCTTTCGGGCAGATCGTCGTATCCGATCGCCGCATAGGCCGCGCACAGCCGGTCGGTGACGCCCTCTGCCATGGCTCAGGCCGATTCCGCCCGGGCCCGCCGGGTCGCCGCATCGATGCGCGGCGCGACCGACAGCAGCACGATGGCCGCGATCAGGATCCCTGCGCCCACCAGCTCGGCATCGCGGGGGTGTTCCAGGCCCCAGAACCAGGCCAGCAGCAGCGCCGCGCCCACGCCAGCGACCAGGCTGGCCGCGCGTTCCAGCGGCAAGCAGAATGCATTCTCGCGGGGGTCGAGCAGGATGATGATCGACACCACCGAAATCGCGGTCAGGGTCAACCCGATCCAGAAGATCGGCCACATCGCGGGATCGGTCCAGACCTCGACAAAGCCCCATTCCAGCTCGCCCGGCTGGCCGCCGATGCCGGTGGCCGACAACACCGCCAGAGCGGCGACCGACAGCGGAAGGGCGATGATCTTCTCCTCGACGAAATAGCGGCGCACCGTCGCGGGATCGCCGTCCTTCGCGGTCTTGTTCATCACCACCAGGCGCAGGAAATAGCCCAGGGTATAGAACACCACCGTCGCGATCGCGATCGGCGGCAGCTTCAGCCCGCCGCGGTCGAACAGGGTCAGCGCCAGCGCCAGCAGCACCATGACCAGCGCGGTCCAGCTCCACCAGCGCACCTTGCGCCCGAACATCAGGTCGACAACCGGCGCGATGATCAATATGTCGCCGCGCATCAGCAATTGCATGAAGGGGATCGACACCCCCTCGATGGTGAAGGACATCGGCACGGTGAAAAGCACCATCGCCGTGCCCAGCCCCGACAGCGCGGTATAGCGCGTGGGCAGCGGCACCCGCGTGCCGCCAAGCTGCACGCCATGCGCGTCGCGGTGCCAGCCCGACAGCCAGATGAACAGATAGGTCAGCACCAGCGACACGGTCAGCGACGCGGGCAATGTCTCAAGCCCCGTCAGCGGCCGGCCCAGCCCCGGATGGACCTGGCTGGTCAGCAGCTTGGTGATCATCGCATTGGGCAGATAGAGGAGGAGGTAGAACACGATCCACCCCTCGATCGGCAGCACGGAGATGAGGCTCTTGCGGCCCATCACGATACCACCACCATGTCGTCGGTAACCGAGTAGCGCGCGTTCAGCCCCGCCTCGCGCGTGACGGCGGTCATGTAGTCGACGATATTGGCATGCTCCTCGCTGCCGGGCGGGGCGAAGCGCGGCACCGCGTCGCGCCCGATGGTCAGCGGCAGGAACCCCGCGCGCAGCAGCTTGCCGCCCGCGATCTCGAGCCGGGCGACGATGTTCTTGCGGCTTTCGGTCGGGAAATTGAACAGCCCCTCGAAATCGGGCTCCCATTCCTCGGCCAGGACGCGGATCTCGTTCCAGCTTTTCGACTTGGCGTGCGCCTCGTCCATGCGAAGATCGACCGCGAAATTGGACAGCGAATAGAACACGGGCTTGCCCTCGATCATCTCACAGCCTTTCAGCACATGGGCATGGGTGCCCAGGATCGCGTCGGCCCCCGCCGCGATGGTCGCGCGGGCGACGTCGCGCTGGTAGTCGGCGATGGATGCGCGCACGAAATGGATGCCCCAGTGGTGCGACACGAAGACCAGGTCGGCCTGCTTTTTCGCCTTGCGGATGTCTTCCTGCATCGCCTCCAGGTCGCCCTGGTGCGGCCAGGTATGGACACGCGCGGGGGTGCCGGGCTGGTCGTGCTCGATCTGCTCGTAATGGGTGAAGGCGCGCATCGGGGCGCAGCCGGCGCGGCGCTCCTCGGCCCAATAGGCCTGCGGCAGGATCGAGCAATAGGCCAGCATCGCCAGCCGTGTGCCGTCGCGCAGGGTGAAGAACGAAGGAGTGCGCGCCTCGGCGATATTGGCCCCGGCGCCCACCACGCGGATACCCGCCGCGCGCAGATTGTCGCGCGTCTCGACCAGAGCCTCGTTCCCCCAGTCGAGGCAATGGTTGCCCGCCATCGAGATGCAGTCGAACCCGGCCACGCCCAGTGCGGCCGCCCCCTCTGGCCGCGCCATCACCGCGTGGCGGGCCTGCGGCAGGCGCGTGCCGCCCGACGCGAAGCTGGTCTCAAGCTGTCCGAAGGTCACGTCGGCGGCGCGCAGCACATCCGCCGTGGCGACGAAGCTTTCGTCGTAATGCTCCCGGTCCAGCGCGATGTCGCCGGTGGCCAGCAGGATATGGGGAGCGCTCATGCACGAGTCTCGCGGGCGGGAAGGGCCTTGCGGGGGGAAAGGAACATCATCGGCAGATCATCTCGCATCGAGAGGGAACGGGAAGGACGGCACTGGGTCACGGCCGGTCCAGCATGGCGCGAAGGGCGGGATCGTCCTCGCAGGTAAAGGACCCGGCTTCGTCGGGCAGCTCTCCGGCGCGGTGGCGTGCGCTTTGCGGGAACGGGCACAGGCGGCGGGTCAGCCCCGGCGCGCTGGCGGGATTGCGCGCCGCCACGATGCTTTGGGGCGTGCGGTCATCCTCCACCCAGCGGATCAGTGCCCACAGCATGTCGCGCGTGGGATCGGCCCCCGCGGCCAGCGGGAATTGCCCCGATCCGCCGAAGATGTCAGCGCCCGGTCCGCCCTGGCAGTGATACATGCCCGGCACCATGAACAGGCGCACCGCATCGGACAGCGCCGCGACGCCGCCATGCTCGCGCGCCAGCGCGGCGTAATAGTCGATGGTGGGCCCGGCATTGGTCGAGGGATCCTGCCAGCCCTGATAGATGATCGCCTTGCTTCCGCCCTGGATGAAGGGCCTGATCGCGGTCCGGTCGGCGCGCAGCTCGGGCATCGCCGCATTGGCCTTGGCCAGGTCGCCGCTGCGCGAGAAACTCATGGGGTCCCAGTCGGGATCGTCATGCACCCCGTCCGCCCACATCGCGCGCAATAGGGGCGAGGGCGGCCCGGGCCGCGTGCGCACGCCGGGGAACAGCCCCCCGTCCATCGGCGCACCGTCCTCGTCGGTCATGGGCGAAATGATGGCATCCAGCATCGCAAGGCGCGGCGCGGTCAGGCAGCCTTCCGCCTGGCCCGGCCTGCACAGCAATCGCGCGGTGTCGAACCGGCATGTCGCGGGGTTCTCGACGATGCCGTCGCGCACGCCGTCGCTGGCGTCGCAGGCCTTGGTCACGCTGGCTTCGTACAGCGCCCAGTCCTGCTCGCGCAGAGCGCCCTTCGGCTTGCGCTGCTGTTCCAGCGCGAACCACAGCATGCGAACCGATTGCAGCGGCATGTAGGGGCCCGGCGCACCCGCCAATATGCCGTCGTAATCGCCGGGATAGTTCTGCATCTCCTTCAGCGCCTGCCGCCCGCCGCCGGAACAGCCGGTGAAATAGGCACGCGCGGGCGCCTCGCCGTAAAAGCGCGCGGCCAGCGTCTTGGCGGCCAGCGTCGACAAATGCACCGCGCGGTGCTCGTAATCCACGCGCGCCTTGGGATCGGCCATCCAGCGTTCCTGCGAAGCCTTGTGCCCGCCGTCGGTGGTGACGGTGGCAAAGCCCTGCGCCAGGCGCGCCGCCATGTGGGCATGGTTATAGACCCCCGCCGGACCGCCCACGCCCGCACCCAGCAGCCGCTTGTTCCACTGGCGAGGCAGCCACACCTCGAAGCCGATATTGCCCTCGATCCGCCCCTCGACGCGGCAGAACGCGTCATGCACGGGCACCGCGCGGGCGCCCGCATCGGGATCCGCCACGAACAGCGGATCGGGCGTGACTGCCGCGGCGCTGACCACCATTTCGCCATCGCGCCCGGCCAGCGCGGCGCAATCCGCCTGCCAAGTGCCCGCCGCGGGCGACGCGGCGGCGGAAGCCTGAGCAAGCATCGGGGCAACCAGCCCTGCCGCCAGTGTCAGCGTGATGCCGATCATGCCATCCTCCCGTCGCGCATCGCCATGACGGCTACAGCTTCACCCCCGCCGTGACGGCGATGGTGCGCGGCAGCGGGTTGGCCGATTGCGGATCATAGCCGCGGTCGACATCGACAAAGGGCGGTTCCTCGTCAAACAGATTGCGCACGTCGATGCCGAAGCGGAACGCGTCATTGACGTCCCAGCCCATCACAAGGTCGAACGTGCTATAGTCGGAAACCTCCTGAACCGGCGTCACCGTGTCGTTGTCGTAACCGGGCAGGTAGTTCCAGGTCAGCCGCGCGCTGAAGCTGTCCCACTTCGCCCCGATGTCTGCGCGCAGGCGATAGTCCTGCGGGTTGTTGATCGTGCCCGCGACATCGCGCAGCCCCAGTCCCGGCACGGATTCGAACGAGTACTTGGTGTACCACGTGCCCTGCACCGCGCCGTCCATCGTCACCTCGCCCAAATCCCATGCGCCCAGTATGCCGAAGTCGAAGCCGCGCACGATGGTGCGGCCCAGGTTCTGGCGGCGCCCGTCGGCGATGAAGGACACATCCGTGGTGTCGATCGGCGAATTGACCGGCAGCCCCGACGCGATCAGCGCGGCCACCTGCTCGTCGGTGGGGTTCAGGATGCGGAACGGCGCATAGGCGGGGTTGGTCAGGTAACCCGGCGTGCGGCGCAGCGCGATGATCTGGTCCTTGTAGTCGATGTCGAAATAGGTCGCGGTCAGGCGAATGTCGCTGCCCGCCTCGAACTCCGCGCCCAGCGACCAGGTGGTCGCGGTCTCGGGCTGCAGGTCGGGATTGCCGCCCGCGATGCCGATGCCGTTGATCAGCGTGCCGTCCGGCCCCGGCTGGTCGCGGTCGTAATACAGGCCCGCACCGCCCGCGATCTCCGACACCTCGGTAAAGGTCGGCGCGCGGAACGACGTGCCATAGCTGCCGCGCAGCGACAGCGCATCGAACGGGCGCCAGGTGACGCCGATCTTGGGATTGGTCGTCGATCCGAAGTCGCTGTATTCCTCGTACCGGCCTGCGACCGACAGCGACAGCTCCTCGATCCCCGGCATGGCGTTGCCGCCGCCCACGATGGGCACGTAAAGCTCGCCGAACACCGCCTTGACGTCGCGCGATCCGCCATCGGCGATCACCATCGACGCGGCGCTCGATCCGATGTCCAGGCTGGTGAAGGTATATTCGTCGCGGTACTCGCCCCCCACGGCCAGCCGGACCGCGCCGCCGGGCAGATCGAACAGCGAACCGTCGGCCTGCACATTGACCACGTCCAGCTTGGTCTTGCCATAGATCACGAACAGCCGGTCGCGGATCGCCGCGATGGTGTCGGGATTGTTGGGCCCGCCGAACAGGTTGAGCGCGGTCGCCGGATTGGTATCGGCCAGCGCGGCGTTCAGCGCCCCGTTATTCAGCCCCACCCGCCGGTCGGCGATATCCTCGCTCTCACCATGCTGGTAATAGGCGGTCACGCTCCAGTCGGAGAAGGCGCGCACCTCGACCCCGCCCGCGACGTTCCAGAACGTGCCTTCATAGGGGTTCACGTCCGGCCCGAACGCGGGGGTCAGCGAATATGCGACATTGACCGATTCCGCGCCCGCCACCGGCGACACGAAGAACGGATTGCTGCTGGGCACCACGGCGTTGATCGCGCTGGTCCCGGCGATTTCGCCCTTGCGGTGCGAATAGAAGCCGTCGGCGAACAGCCGCACGCTGGACCCCAGCTCCTGCGAGACATTGCCCACGAAGCTATAGCGGCTTTCCGACGGGATCACGGATTCGTATCCGGTCAGGTCGCAGCGATTGGCGGTGCCCGCGACCAGCGATCCCCCCTCGCCCGGAGCGACGCCGCCCTGCGGGATGGCATAGCTCTGCCCCCCGGCGGTGATGGTACCCGGATCGCAATTGGTGGAACGGAAATCGCGCCCGCCGCGATCCCTGTTGTCCAGCCGGTAGAAATCGAGATCGCGGCCGAACAGCGCGGAATTATGACTATATTCGCCCGCGACGGTCACCCAGCCGCTGCCCCAGTCCTGCCCGGCGATGCCCGACAGCTGCTGCTCGGCATAATTGCTTTCGCTGAAGCCCGAGCGGGCGCGGAACTCCGCCCCGTCCATGCCGCGGCGCAGGATGAAATTGACCACGCCCGCGATCGCATCCGATCCATAGATCGCCGACGCGCCATCGGCCACGACCTCGACCCGCTCAAGCGCGATGGTCGGAATGACCGAAGGGTCGGTATATTGCCCCTGCGTGCCCTGCGGCGGAAAACGGCGGCCATTGTACAGCAGCAGCGTCGCATTGGTCGAAATGCCGCGAAGATTGATGCCGCCCGCGCGCGTCGCATTGGCCGCGCCGTTCTGCGCGCTGCCGCCCTGCCGGTTCGCGCCCAGCGACACCACCTGCGGCACGCGGCGCAGCAGGTCGCTGGTCGAGACGACGGGTTCCTGCGCGATCTCGTCCACGCCGATGCTGATCACATTGGATCCGACAGCGTCGACGCCGCGGATCCGGCTGCCGGTGACGATGATGTCGCCCCCCAGCGGATTGGGCGCGGGGACATTGTCCTCCTGCGCCGTAGTCGCCGGTGTTGGCGAACCCTGTGCCGGCAGGTCCTGCGCCAAGGCCGGATCCGCAAGGGCGGACATCGCTATCAGCGAGGCAGCGCATGCAAGCCGCGTGGTCATCCTGACATTCATGCTTGTTCTCCCTATTTTATCGTTGGTGGCGCCAATGCGCGTCAGATCGATGAAAGCCCTTGCAGCAGTGATTGCAACACAAGAACCAGAATATTCATTCCTTAATCACTTGCGAGATACCCACACCGCCCGCCGCCACCTGTGCGATGCGCCCGGCGGAGCCAAAACTGCGCCCTTTCGCGTCCCAGGCTGGCCAAAACGCGGCGCGTAGCGGCCGAAAGACTGGCGCGCATTGTCACCGGGCGTGCTCCCCTGCCGCGCCCATGAAGCCCTGCTCGCCAAGCCATGCGAACAGACGGTCGCCCCATAGGGCCACCGTCATGTCGCGTGCCGGAACGTCATAGACGTGCAGTTCCACCGGTGCGCGGGCAGCGGCCCAGATCTGGTGCAGCGCGACGATACCGTCGGTGACGGGGCCGTGATGGGCATCCACCGCAAGGAACAGCGGCGGCGCATCGCCGCCGACCGCGACATCCTGCAAAGCCGGTCCGAAATTCGACACGATGAAGGCGGGCCGCACCGACGGATCGCCGCCCAGCAAGGCGCCAAATGCCACCCCGCCCCCCGCCGAGGTTCCGATCATGCCGATCCGCTGCGGATCCACGCCCCACTCGCCGGCATGGGCGCGCACATAGCGCATCGCCCGTTCGGCATCGTCGGTGGCAAAGGCCAGCACCTCGTCCAGCGCCGGATTGCCGCGCGCGGGGTTGGCATTGCCGTTCACGATCTGCACTTTGGGCGGATCGCCCGGCGGCGGGGCGGCCGGCGGGGCATCGGGATCGATCTGCAAAAGCCGATATTTCAGCAGGATGGCGGTAATTCCCTGCGCATTCAGCCGCTCGATCAGGGCCTGCGTGTCATCCCCCACGCTCAATATGCGAAGACCGCCGCCGGGCAGGACGATCGCCGCCGTGCCATTCGCCTTGGCCGGATCGGCGGGATAGACGCTGATTTCGGGATCGCGGACATTGTGGACGATCCGCTCTGGTCCCGACACCTCGATCCGTTCGGGAAAGGCCCAGTCCTGCGAACCGGGCGCGGGACCGTCGTGCAGCCGCATGGTCCGCTCCTGCGCGCAGGCCGGTGCGGCAAGCAGAAGGCCGCATGTCAGAAGCATTCCCGATATGGCGCGGAACATCCGAAACTCCTCTCCCGAAAGTGCGACTCTGAAGTGATCGCATCATGTCGGTGGAGGATTGTTATCAGACACAACAAAGCGTTGCAAGCGCTTGCAGCGGTCGTTTTCACAACCTGCTGATGAACCTTATGTCTGCTCAATCGCGGCAAACCGGGCTTACGCAGCATTAGAATTGCCAAATGATTACACTTGAAATCGAAACCCTTGCCAACATGGTCGCAATGGTTACTATCCTAATAATGGGACTGGATAGTGTGTCGGCGTGTTACTTTGTTGCCGAGCCGGGGTATATTCCCACCTGGCGCCAATGCTGTCCGATTTAAGGAGGCTTCATTGAAACTCAGGCATGATATTGACGAGTTGGGTCGCGTCGGTGATCTTCTATCAATCGAAAATCCACTTCAGTTCAATCTCGACAACTATGTAGGCGGTACTTTCCGCGGCAAGCCGATCTTCGATCTCGACGGTGTGGAAGACCAGATCGATTCGGGCCGATCGCAGAAGGTCACGGCCAACGGCAAGATCACCTATACCTTCCTCGACGAAGGTGACGGGCTGATCGGCATCTACAACAACAAGAACTACGGCTTCACCGCAGGCGAGGGGCTTGCCGCCTTCTCTGCCGCGCAAGAGGCCGAGGCGCGCGATTCGATCACCCTGTGGGACGATCTGGTCGCACCCGAGTTCGTCGAAACCGAAGGTCGCGGCGCGGACATCCAGTTCGCCAACTCGACCGATCCGGCGCAGGCCTATGCCTATTATCCCAGTGAAAAGGGCGGGCAAAAATACCTAGGCGACGTGTTCGTGGCCGATCCCGCGGTCAACTGGACCAACGCCTGGCTGGGCTATGGCGGCTATGGCGCGACGACGCTGGTGCACGAGCTGGGCCATGCGCTCGGCCTCAGCCATCCGGGCAACTACAACTACGACCCGGACCTTCCGCTGAGCTATGCGAACTACGCCGAATATGCCCAGGATTCCGAGCAGTACACGATCATGTCCTACTGGTCGGCGCAGGAAACCGGTGCCCGCATCGTGAACTGGGACCTGTTGCAGTTCAACAATCCCCAGACCCCGCTGCTGCATGACATCTATGTCATCCAGGAAAAGTATGGCGCGGATCCGACGACGCGGACCGGCGACACCACCTATGGCTTCAATTCGACCGCCGATCGCGAAGTCTATGATTTCGACGCCAACCCCTTCCCCTATCTGTCGATCTACGACGCAGGGGGCGAGGATACGCTCGACTTCTCGGGCTTCTTCGGCGGTACCGTACTGAACCTCAACGACGGAGAGTTCTCGTCGGGCGGATCGGCCATTCCGAGTGCGGCCGAAATCAACGCCAACGCGCTTGAGCTGTATTACGAAACCGGCGAAGTCGACTACATCGGCGGTGTCGACCAGGCGACGATCGACTCGATCTCGTCGCGGTACATCAGCAACAACGCCCGCGATATCTCCATCGACACCGGATACACTGGCGTGAATGCGGTGAACTACGAGAATATCTCGATCGCCTATGGCACCATGATCGAGAATGCGGTCGGTTCGGAATATCGCGATATCATCATCGCGAACGAGCTGGACAATACGCTCACCGGCAACGGCGGCGCAGACGTGTTCGTGTTCCAGGACGGCGGCACCGACACGATCACCGACTTCCTCGCCGGCGAAGACCTGATCGACCTGTCGGCGCTGGCGGGTGAAGATACCGCCATCGACTTCGGCGCCGGCTTCCTCGAAGCCGACTTCGACGGCGACGGTGCGGTGGACCTGACGCTGGTGTTCGACAATGGCGCGGAACTGACCGCGGCGGACGTCTACATGGGCTGATCCGCCCAGGCATGATGTCCAGCGAAAAGGGCCGCGGGATCCGTTCCCGCGGCCCTTTTTTCGTTCGCCGCTACCGTGTCCTTCCCGGGCCTATTCGGTAAAGGCGCGCTGCTGAAGCCGGGTGAAGGGCCGCAATATATAGCTCAGCACCGAACGCTTCTCGCCGATCAGCGAGACTTCGGCAGTCATGCCCGGCCCGATCGGCAACTCGCGCCCCGCATTGTCGGTGATCGCCTGGGCCTGGGTGCGGACCTCGACTTCATAGAAGCTTTCGCCCGTGCGCTCGTCCAGCGTGGTATCTGGGCTGATCGTCACGACCTCGCCCGGCAGGCCGCCATAGACCGTGGGGTCATAGGCGGTGATGTTGACGCGCGCGGGCTGGCCGATGGCGACCCAGCCGATGTCCTGCGGACGGATGCGCGCCTGGACCATCAGCGAATCGTCCGACGGCACGATCTCGACCAGCGGCTCGCCGGGGGCGACCGATCCGCCCACCGTGCTGACCAGCACGCGGTTGACGCGGCCCGACAGCGGCGCGCGCAGCACGGTGCGGTCCACGCGCCCGCGCAGTGCGGGCTGCGCCTCGCGCTTGGCGGCCAGTTCGCCGCGCGCCTCGGCCAGTTCCGCCGCTGCGCGCGAACGCCAGTCCTGCACCTGCTGCGACATGCTGGCCCGCGCCTCGGCTACCGCGGATTGCGCGCGGGTGACGCCGGCTGCGGCGGCCGATACTTCGGATTGCGCGACCGACGCGCGGCTTTCCGCCTGGATCAGCGACAGGCGCGGCTCCACCCCGCTTTCGACCAGCGGGCGGACCAGCTCCAGCTCCTCGCGCGCGGCGCGGGCGTTCTCGCGCCGCGCTTCGGCTGCCGCCTGCGCTTCGGCGACCGCGCGTTCGGCCTGCGCCACGCGGGCGCGCGCCGCGCTGGTCAGGCTGGCAAGGTCGGACTGGCGGCTGGAATAAAGCGATCGCTCGATCTCCACCTGCTCGGCCAGTCGGGGCGACCCGGTCACCGGAAAGCGCGGAGCCCTGCCGGCGACCTCCGCCTCGAGCCGGGCGATGCGGGCCGCCAGCGCGGCGGAGGTAGCCTCGGCCGCCGACAGGCTCGATCCCGTCTCGGTCGCGTCCAGCCGGACCAGCGGGGCGCCCTGCCGGACCAGTTCGCCCGCGGAGACGAGGATCTGTTCGACCACGCCCCCTTCCAGATTGGACACCACCTGCAATTGCGATGACGGTACCACCCGCCCCTGCCCGCGCACGGTCACGTCCAGCTGCGCGAACGCCGCCCACAGCAGGAAGACGGCGACGAAGCCGGTCACGGCATACAGCAGCCAGTTCGCCGCGCGCGCGGGCGCGATATTCGCCATGCGATCCTCGACAAGCGTGGTCATGATGCGTTCCCGTCGTTGATCGCGGCGGTGCTGGTGGTTACGCGCGCACCCTGCTGGCCGCGCATGCGGGCGAGCACCTCGTCGCGCGGGCCGTCGCCCACGATGCGCCCGCGGTCGACCACGATCAGCCGGTCGACCAGCTGCAGGAACGGCGTGCGATGGGTGATGACGACCAGCGTCCGGTCCGCAAGTTCGCCCTGCAGCCGGTCCAGCAGCGCGGCTTCGCCCTGCGTGTCCATGTGGCTGGAAGGTTCGTCCAGCAGCAGCACGTCGGGCCTGCCCGCCAGCGCGCGGGCAAGCGCGATCGACTGCTTCTGCCCGCCCGACAGCCCCTCGCCCCGGTCGGCGAGCTTGCGTTCATAACCGTTGGGCAGCACCGACATGAACTCGTCCGTGCCCGACAGGCGTGCGGCGCGCAGCATTTCCTCGTCGTCGATGTCGTCGCGGCCCAGCGTAATATTGTCGCGCACCGTGCCCGAGAACAGCACCGTTTCCTGCAGCGCCGAACCGATCCGGCGGCGCAGCACGTCAGGCTCGAACTGGCGCAGTTCCGATCCGTCCACCATGACGGCCCCGCTCTCCGGCTCGTACAGGCCCAGCAGCAGGCGCGCGATGGTCGACTTGCCCGAGCCGACGCGCCCGATGATCGCCACCTTCTCGCCCGGCGCGATACGGAACGAGACATTGTCCAGCGCCTTCGCCCCGCCCGGATAGGAGAAGGTGAGGTCGCGCATCTCGATCTCGCCGCGCAAGGCGGGCGGAGACAGGCGGCGGTCCTCCGTCACCTCGTTCTCCTGCTGCATCAGCCGGTCGATCTGCGCATAGGCGACGCGGGTGGAGGTGAGCCGCGACAGCAGCTGCGTCAGCTGGGTCAGCGGCGCGACCGCCCTGCCCGCCAGGATCGAACATGCCAGCAGCCCGCCCAGCGACAGATCGCCGTCGCCCACCAGGTCCACGCCCACGATGACGACGCCGACATAGCTCATCATCTGGCCCGCCTGCGCCAGCGTGACCGCCAGGTTAGACACCAGCCTCTGCCGCAGCGATATGCCCGCATGATCCTGCAGCGCGCGGTCCCAGCGCCGTTCCAGCATCGGCGCGGCACCGCTGGCCTTGACCGTTTCCAGCCCGCCGATCGTCTCGACCAGCACGGTCTGCTTGCCCAGCCCATCCTTCATCGCCGCCGCGCTCAGCCGGTTCAGCACCGGTTGCAGCAGCCAGCCCGACAGAACGACCAGCGGAATGATGACCAGCGGCACCAGCACGACCGGGCCGCCGATCACGAAGATCAGCACCAGCGTGATCAGCGCGAAGGGCACGTCGACCAGCGCGGTAACAGTCGCGCTGGCGAAGAAGTCGCGCAATGTCTCAAGCTCGCGCATCAGGCCGGCCTGCGCGCCGGTCGAACCGCGGCGGCTGCCGAAGCGGATCGCGATCAGCTGGCGGAACACCGACGTACCGATGGCGCGGTCCACGCGCGCGCCCGCGAAATCGGTGAAATAGCCGCGCAGCAGCTTCAGCACGACGTCGAACAGGATGATGATGCCCATGCCGATGGACAGCGCGATCAGCGAATCCACCGCGTCGTTGGGCAGCACCCGGTCATAGACGACCATGGTGAAGATGCTGGCGGCCAGCGCGAACAGATTGGTGAACAGCGCCGCCAGCGCGATCCGCATATAGATCGGCCGGTTCTCGCGGATGGGGCCCGAAAGCCAGTCGGCGATGCGCGGCGGGCGCGCCGCGATGTCCATGTCGTTGTCGGTCATGTTGGGGGAATATCGCCTTCGTCGGGGACGCTGCCCCAATCTTGCGGAAGCGCAGCTTCGTCGTCCTGCGGCAGTCCCAGCGCGTCGATCAGCCGCCCGGTTCTTGCCAGCAGCACGTATCGGGCGGCGTCGCGGTCGGCGAGCACCTCTATATAGCGGGCCGCGATGGCGAAGAAGCTGTCCTGCGCCAGCATCACGTCCAGCAGGTCGCCGCGCGCGGCCTCGAAACGCAGGGCCAGCACGTCGCGGGTCTGCCGGCTGGCGACGTAATTGTCGGCCAGCGCGCCAAGCTCCAGCTCCAGGCTGTCGACATCGGCCCAGGCGATGGCGGCGGCGCGGGCAGCCTCGTCGGCCACGGCGTCGGCCCTTGCATCGGCGGCGCGGGCCTGTGCGCTGGCCCCGCGGGCGCGCGGGAATGCGCCGGTGAAAAAGTTCTGCCGCAGGGTCAGCACGGCGCGAATGTCGTAATCGCCGTTGTATTCGTCGCGCACCAGCCCATAGCGCCCACCCTCGAGCGAGCCGTCGATCACCGGCAGGCGTTCACCCTTCGCGGCCCTGGCATCGTCGCGCGCGGCGCGGGCCTCGGCCTCCGCCGACAGGACCGATGGCGTGCGGCGGGCTAGAAAAGCCGCCATCTCGGCGGTTACGGCGGGCACTTCGGGCGCGGGTGCTCGCTGCAGATCCTGGGGCGGGGGCGCGCCGATGAATTCGACATAGGCGGCTTCCGCCCCGGCCAGCATGCGGCGATACCGCGCCCGGTTGGTGCGCGCCAGCGCCAGCGAGGAGCGCAGCCGCGCTATATCGCCTTCCGCCGAAAAGCCACTGGCGATGCGCTGTTCCAGGTCGGCGACCAGCCCTTCCTGTTCGGCCACGAAACTGTCGCTGAGGCCGACCAGCGCGCGGGCGGCGAACACGTCGTACCATGCGGCGATGGCGGACATGGCGACCTGCTCGCGCGTAGCGTCCAGATCCTCGCGCGCGGCGCGCAGGCGCTGTCCGGCGGCGTCGATATTGGCGCCCGTCACGCCGAAATCCAGCAGGGTCTGGCGCACCTGGAACGTTCCGTCGACGCGGCTGCGCGCGCGGGTGCGTTCGAACTGGGTGCCAGGCTGGCCCGAAAAGCTGCTGGCGATGCTCTCGCGCGATTGCAGGCTCAGCTGGACATCGGGCACCAGCCCCATCCACGCCTCGTCCCGGCGGGCGTCGGCGGCATCGACCAGCGCCGCGGCAGAGCGCACGCTGCCATGGCGCGCGACCGCCCGGCCGACCGCCGCCCTGAAGCCGCCGCCATCGCCCTGCTCGCGCCCCAGTGACAGCAACGGATCGGTCTCGCTGGATTCAAGCGGACGTTCGGACACGGTGGGCAACGAGGGACCGGCCGGGTCGCCATCGCCATCGCCATCGCCATCGCCATCGCCATCAGCAGTCTGGCCGCTGGCGGCGGGCACAAACAGCAGCGCCGCGCCCATCGCACCGGTCAGCCATGCCCTGAATTTCATTGCCAGTCCCTCATTCACCCAAGGGGATAGCGAGGGGCAGGGGTAATCTCAATCGAAACCATCTGGCCGTTAACCATCATCAAGTCCGGCCTTTTCGCGGCCCTGGGGGCGCGGGACCTGCGCCTCGATCCCCGCGGCCAGCAGGCGGCTGCACAGGCGGTGTGCCTCGGTCCGGTCGAGGTGGCCCGCGCGCCATTGCTTGCCCGCTTCCTCGGGGATGACCGCCAGCAATTGCACCAGCGCCAGCGCATCGGGTGCGGGCATCTGCAAATCGCGCCGCGCCGCGCGGGTCAGCCTGCGATAGATGCGGCTGCGGATCGCCGAAGCCTCGGTCTGCAATTCGCGCATGACTTCCGGCTCGCGCATCACGATTTCCAGCACCGAACCGTGCCGCGCCACATGGTCCAGATAAATCGCCGCGACCCGCCCCGCCCGCTCGGCGAACGAGCCGTCCGTGCCTGCTTCGTCGAGCCCCGCGCCCAGCAGCAGCTCGGCCTCGCGGTCCAGCACCGCCTCGATCAAACGGTGGCGATCCGCGAAATAGGCATAGGCGAGCGCACGGCTGGCCCCCACCGCATCGGCGACGTCGCGCAGCGAAAGCTCGGTCGAACGCTCCCGCTCGATGATGGCATGGGCGGCATCGATCATCTGCGCGGCGCGTTCGTCCGCCGTCCGGTAATCGCGCTTGCCCGCCCCTTCGGCCATCGAACCTCCCCGCTCCATTCGAACGAGGTCTAGTCGATGGCGATGCGATCAGGCAATCGATCAGCCGGGCGTAACCACAATCTTGCCGATGGCCTTGCGGCTCGCCAGCCACTGGATCGCCTCGCCGCCCTGCTCCAGCTTGTACTGGCGGTCGATGCGCGGGGTGATCCTGCCCTGCTGCCACCACTCCATCAATTGCGCGACATGCTGCGCGTTACGCTGGGGTTCGCGGGCCGCGAACGCGCCCCAGAACACGCCGCACACGTCGCAGCTTTTCAGCAGCGTCAGGTTGAGCGGCAGGCGCTGGATCCCCGCCGGAAAGCCGACCACCAGATAGCGCCCCTCCCAGCCGATGGAGCGCAGCGCAGGCTCGCAGTAATCGCCGCCGACGGGGTCATAGATCACATCCGCGCCGTCCTTGCCGACGGCCTGCTTGAAACGGTCGGCCAGCGCCTTGGACTGCGCCTTGTCGAAAGGCGCGCGGTCATAGATCAGCGCCTCGTCCGCGCCCGCATCGCGCGCGGCCTGCGCCTTGTCCTCGCTCGACACCGCAGCGACGACGCGCGCGCCCAGTGCCTTGCCGATCTCCACCGCGGCCAGTCCGACCCCGCCCGCCGCGCCCAGCACCAGCAGGGTCTGCCCCGCCTGCAGATGGCCGCGATCGATCAGCGCGTGGATCGTGGTGGTATAGGTCATCAGCAGCGCCGCGCCCTGCACCGGATCGGCGCCCTGGGGCAGGCGGAAACTGCGGTTCGCGGGGACGGTCATCTGCTCGCACAATCCGCCATGGCCGGTCACGCAGATCAGCCGGTCACCCTGCGCCCAACCGGACACGCCCGCGCCGACCGCCAGTACCTCGCCGCAGATCTCGCTGCCCGGCGCGAAGGGGCGTTCGGGCTTGAACTGGTATTTGTCCTCGATGATAAGCACGTCGGGATAGTTGATGCCGCAGGCCAGCACGCGGACCAGCAGCTCGCCTTCCCTGGGATCGGGCGCGGGAATATCCTCTAGGCTGAGCGTGTCGGGGCCGCCGACTTCCTTCAACAAAAGCACCTTCATGGATTGGATCCTTCCCTGTTCCTGCAGCAATGCGCCGCCCATCCTCTGGCGCATGGCCTCGTCCACGCCCAAGCTGTCGAGATAGCCGATGACCGAGCCATGCGAGGCATCGATGGCATCCAGCGCAGACCCGATATAGGCAGGCGGCGCGGCCATCATTACCGCGATCGCCTCCGCGCCGAAACGTTCGTGAAAGGCGCTGCGCGAACCGTCCCGCAGCACCGCGCGCGCCTGGTCGCCGGTGTCCTGCCGGGTCAGCCCCGTCAGAGCGTAATCGGCAAGGATGAGGTCGCGCTCCACCCCCAGCGCCGCCAGCACCAGCGCCGCCGCCATGCCGGTGCGGTCCTTGCCCGCCGAGCAATGGATCACGCAGGGCACAGCGCCATCGGCGATGCGGTGCAGCACCTCGCCAAAGACATGCGCCATGGTGCGCGGCAGTTCGGCATAGAAATCGATCATCAGCCGGTGCGCGCCTTCCTCGGTCGGCGGATAATCCATCGCCATGTCGATCAGGCGGCGCTTGTGGCCGGGGCGGAAGACATGGGTTTCCAGATGCTCGCCGGTCCATGCGGTCGGATCGGCCTCCCGCTCATGCCGGGCACGCAGGTCGAAGATCGTGCGGATGCCCAGATCGTCCAGCGTGCGGCAATCCTGCGTGCTAAGCCGCGAAAGCCGGTTCGCGCGAAACAGCCGCCCGCGCCGCACGATCCGCCCGTCGGCCGCCGGATAGCCGCCAAAATCGCGGAAATTGCGCGCCCCGTCCAGCGCGACCAGCCGCTCGGCCAGCAAGGTTTGCGCTTCGCCCGTCATGCGGATGCGTCCACCACGAACTGCCCGATCCAGCGCGCGATCAGGGCGGGCTTGTCCTGCCCCTTCACCTGCATCTCGGCGTCCAGCACCTGTTGATAGCGGCCCGGCGCCTTTTCCTGGATGTCGGCAATGGTGAACCGCCCCCGCACCTCGGACTCCGTCCGAACCGGCTGGACGAAGCGGACCCGGTCGGTGCCGTAATTAATGCCCATCACCACCCCCGGTATCGCGGGCCTGCCCGCATCGGCCAGCAGCCGCGGCAGCAGCGACAGCAGCAGGAAGCCATGCGCGATGGTGCCGCCGAACGGCGTCTGCGCGGCCCGCTCGGGATCGACATGGATGTACTGGTGATCGCCGGTCGCATCGGCGAAGCGGTCGACCATCTGCTGCGACACGGCGAGCCATCCCGATGTATAGACCGCCCCCGTCATGCGGGCGATCACCTGCGCCCGTTCCTCGGCCATCTGCGTCATTCGGCATTCCTTTCCCGCGCGCAGCCTATGCGCGGCCATGCACCCGGCACAAGCCTTTTTTGAACTTGTGGTATTGAATGGGCCCGAACTTCAAACAAACGCATATCCCTTGTTGGCGGCGCGAATTGCTGTTGCCATCCGCGCTGCTTTGAACATAAGGTATCTATCAAACAGAACATCACGGGACGGGATGGAGCAAAGGTGACCAAGGAACCGGCCGCGCCGCAAGCGACTTCTGGCGATTCGCAATACGCGGACCTGGACGAGGACAGGCTGACCGCCTGGATGGGCGAGCATGTCGCGGGTTCCGGCCCGATCCGCTCCATCGTCAAGTTCCCCGGCGGCCAGTCCAATCCGACCTATCGGATCGATACCGACAGCCGGAAATATGTGCTGCGTCGCAAGCCCTTCGGCCCGCTGCTCCCCTCTGCCCATGCGGTAGAGCGCGAGTTTCGCCTGATCAGCGCGCTATATCCTACCGATGTCCCCGTCGCCCGCCCCTATGCTTTGTGCGAGGACGAGAATGTCATCGGATCGACGTTCTATGTCATGGAAATGGTCGAGGGGCGCACCTTCTGGAACGGCGCGCTGCCCGATTGCGCCCCGGCGGAGCGTACCGCGATCTATCGCGCGATGGTGGATGCGCTGGCGCAGCTGCACGCGGTCGAACCCGAAGCGGTCGGCCTTGGCGACTATGGCGCGCCCGGCAATTATTTCGAACGTCAGGTCCGGCGCTGGACCCGCCAGTACCGCGCCTCGCAGACCGACGACATTCCGGAAGTCGAGCGGCTGATCGAATGGCTGCCCAAGGGGCTACCGGTGCAGGACCGCGTCTCGATCATCCACGGCGATTACCGGATCGACAATCTGATCTATGCGCCGGACCGGCCCGAGATACTGGCGATGCTGGACTGGGAGCTGTCCACCCTAGGCGATCCACTGGCCGATTTCGCCTATCTGGCGATGAACTGGGCCATGCCGCAGGGTGAGCGCGGCGCGCAGCTGGGCGGTCTGGACCTGCCCGCGCTGGGCATACCGACGCTGGAGGAGATCACCGACCTCTATTGCGAGAAGACCGGGCGCAGCGGGGTGCCCGACCTCAACTGGTATTTCGCCTATAATCTCTTCCGCCTTGTCGGCATCGTGCAGGGCATCAGGAAACGCATCATCGATGGCAACGCCTCCAGCGCCGAGGCGGAGCGAACGGCGGCGCGGGTCGTTCCCCTGGCACAGCAGGCGGGGGCCTTCGCGCAGCAGGCTTGATCCGCCGCCATCAACATAGCAGGAGCATATCCATGTCGCTTTTCGACCTGACCGGCAAGACCGCCATCGTGACCGGATCCTCGCGCGGGATCGGCCGCGCCATCGCGCAGCAACTGGCCGCGCATGGCGCGAATGTGGTGATATCCAGCCGCACGCAGGAAGACTGCGACACGGTGGCCAAGGAGATCAACGCCAAGGGTGCGGGCCGCGCGGTCGCCATCGCCGCCAGCATCTCGTCCAAGCAGGCGCTTGAGGAGCTGGCCGCCAAGACTCGCGCCGAGTTCGGCCCGATCGACATCATGGTCTGCAACGCCGCCAGCAACCCGCATTACGGCTCGCTCGACGACATCAGCGACGATCAGTTTCGCAAGGTGCTCGACAATAATGTGCTGTCGAACCATTGGCTGATCCAGCAGGCGCTGCCCGACATGCGCGCCAGCGGCGGGGGCGCGATCATTGTCGTATCGTCCATCGGCGGCCTGCGCGGATCGCCCACCATCGGCGCCTATAACGTCTCCAAGGCCGCCGACTTCCAGCTGGTGCGCAATTACGCGGTCGAGAACGGCAAGCACAATATCCGCATCAACGCCATCGCGCCGGGCGTGGTGAAAACCGACTTCGCCCGCGCCTTGTGGGAGGACCAGAAGGTCCACGACGCGACCGCCGCCCGCACGCCGATGCGGCGCCTCGGCGATCCCGACGACATCGCGGGCGTCGCGGTCATGCTGGCCAGCCGGGCGGGCGGCTGGATGACCGGGCAGATGGTCGTGATCGACGGCGGCATCACGATATGAGCGGGGCGCTGGCAGGCAAGGTCGCGGTCATCACCGGCGCGGCATCGGGCATCGGGCGCGCCAGCGTGCTCGCCTTCGCCGGCGCGGGCGCCAAAGTTCTGGCCTTCGACCGCGAACCGGCGGTGGACGACCTTGCAAGCGAGAGCGTGATCGCGCAGCAGGGCGACGCGGGCAGCGAAGCCGACATCACCGCCGCGATTCAGCGGGCCGAGGCGGAATTCGGCAGGCTGGACATCTTCTATGCCAATGCGGGGATCACCGGGGGCACGCCCGGCGGCTATTTCGATGCCACGCCCGAATTGTGGCTGGAGGTGCTGCGCGTCAATCTGATCGGCCCCTTCCTCGCGGTGAAGCATGCCGCGCCCGTCATCGCACGCCATGGCGGCGGGGCGATCCTGTGCACCGCCAGCGTCGCGGGTTTGCGTTCGGGCGCGGGGCCGGCGCAATATTCGGCGTCGAAAGCGGCCGTCATCAGCCTGGTGCAGACCGCATCGCAGCAGCTTGCCGGATCGGGCGTGCGCATCAACGCGGTGTGCCCCGGCCTGATCGAAACCGGCATGACCCGCCCGCTGTTCGACGGCGCACGCGCGGCGGGCAAGCTGGACAAGGTGGGCATGCTGAACCCGCTGGGCCGCGGCGGAGAGCCGGACGAGATCGCCGCCACCGCGCTGTTCCTGTGCTCCGACGCGGCGAGCTATATTACCGGGCAGGCGCTGGCGGTCGATGGCGGGCTGTCCGCGTCGCACCCCACCGCGCACCGCCCGGCCGAACAGAAGGGCGCGGCATGGTAGCGGCAGGCGAATGGCTCGCATCGGCGCTGGTCGATGCCGGGCGGGTCGAGGGCGAGATCCCCAATGACTGGAAACAGGGCCGCACCTGCTATGGCGGGCTGTCGAGCGCGCTGGCATGGCGCGCCGCGGCCACGCTGCTGCCCGACCTTCCCCCGCTGCGCAGCGCGCAGATCGCCTTCGTCGGCCCGGTCGAGGGTCATGTCACCGGCTCTGCCCGCCTGCTGCGACGGGGCCGTTCCAGCGCCTTTGTCGAGGCCGAGCTGAAGGGCCCGCAAGGCGTGGTGCTGAAGGCGATCTTCGCCTGTCTGGACGAGCGCCCCTCGCGCGCCGAGCTGGCCGCGGCGCCCGCCCCGCCCGGCCCCGCGGCGGGCGAAATTCCGCAGGAGCTGCCCGAAAGCGCGCCCGCCTTCGTGCGCAAGATGGAATTCGCCCATTCGCTGCCGCCCGATGAGACCGGCGAACCGTTGCTGCGCCGCTGGGTCCGCCTGCGTGAGCGCGAGGGGCTGGATGCGACGACCGAGTTGCTGCTGATGGGCGACGGCCTGCCCCCTGCCGCGATCCGCCTGCTCGACGGGACCGGGCCGGTATCCTCGGCGACATGGACGCTGAACATCGTCACCGCCGATCCGCGCACCCATGACGGCTGGTGGCTGCTGCAATCGCGTAGCGACCAGGCGCAGCGCGGATTGTCGGCGGAATCGTGCGAAATCTGGAATAGCGCGGGCGAGGCCGTGGCCACCGGCTCGCAGACCGTCTCGATCTTCGGCTGAACCGCCGCCGAATCGCGCGCGGCAACCGCCGCCCTTCCCTCACATTCCTGTTTTCGGTTTGCCGGGCTCGCCTTGTGATGCCCGGTGGGATTGCCATGCCGATTGCGGCATTCGTCCGGGGTATTGCCACGATGCGTAAACGGCGCTTGATCTGGAAAGCGATTTGTTAGAATAGTGGGTATGCCAAGCCCGCCGCGACGGGCAGGGCCGCGCGATGCCATCGGCAAGCGGGGCCGCAACGGGATCGAGGAGAGTGCAATGTCCGTGATATCCACCCGCATCCAGGGCGACGTGCTGGTCGTCACTGCCGACAACCCGCCGGTCAACGCACTGGGCGCGGCGGTCCGGCAGGGGCTGATGGACGCGATGCGCCAGGCCGCGTCGGACGATGCCGTCAAGGCGGTGGTGATCCGCTGCGACGGGCGCACCTTCTTCGCGGGCGCGGACATCACCGAATTCGGCAAGCCGCCGGTCTCCCCCAGCCTGCCCGAAGTGATCGACGCGATCGAGAATTGCCCCAAGCCCGTCGTCGCCGCGATCCACGGCACCGCGCTGGGCGGCGGGCTGGAGGTCGCGCTGGGCTGCCATTACCGCGTCGCCGTGCCCTCGGCAAAACTGGGCCTGCCCGAGGTGAAGCTGGGCATCCTGCCCGGCGCTGGCGGGACGCAGCGCCTGCCCCGCGTCGTGGGGGTCGAGGCCGCGCTGCCAATGATCGTCACCGGCGATCCCGTTCCCGCGAAAAAGGCCAAGGCAATGGGCCTGCTCGACGCGCTGGTGGAGGATGAGGCAGGGCTGGAGGATGCCGCCATCGCCTTTGCGCAGGATGTCGCGGGCCGATCCGAACATCCGGTATCCAGCCGCCGCAGCGACCGCATCGCCGATACGCCGCCATCCGCCTTCGACGATTTCCGCAAGGCCAATGCCCGCCGCCTGAAAGGCTTCGAAGCGCCAGAGGCCTGCATCCAGGCAGTCGAGGCCGCGGTCAGCCAGCCCTACGAGGAAGGCATCAAGACCGAGCGGGTCCTGTTCCAGAAGTTCGTCACCGGCACGCAGTCGAAAGCCTTGCGCCACGTGTTCTTCGCCGAACGCGCCGCGCAGAAGATCGACGATCTCCCCAAGGACATCGAGATCCTGCCCATCCGCAAGGTCGGCATCATCGGCGCGGGCACCATGGGCGGCGGGATCGCGATGAATTTCCTGTCCGCGGGCATCCCCGTCACCATGGTCGAGATGAAGCAGGACGCGCTCGACCGCGGCATGGGCATCATCCGCCGCAATTACGACAATACCGCCAAGAAGGGCCGCATCACGCAGCAGCAGGTCGATACCGCGATGAGCAACCTGACCGGATCGCTCGACTATGCGGACCTCGCCGATTGCGATCTGGTGATCGAGGCGGTGTTCGAGCTGATGGACATCAAGAAGCAGGTGTTCGGCAAGCTCGATTCCATCATGAAGCCGGGCGCGATCCTGGCGACCAACACCAGCTATCTGAACGTGAACGAGATTGCCGCGTCGACCGGCCGTCCCGAATGGGTGATCGGGCTCCATTTCTTCTCGCCCGCCAATGTCATGCGACTGCTGGAAATCGTGCGCGGCGACAGGACCGCGCCGCAGGTGCTGGCGACCGCGATGAAGCTGGCCAGGACCATCGGCAAGGTCGCGGTCGTGTCGGGCGTGTGCCACGGCTTTATCGGCAATCGCATGCTCGCCGCGCGGCAGAAACAGGCCAATGCGCTGCTGATGGAAGGCGCAAAGCCGCACCAGATCGACCAGGTACTGCTGGATTTCGGCTTTCCCATGGGGCCGTTCCAGATGGCCGACCTCGCCGGCCTCGACCTTGGGTGGAAGGAAGAGGAATCGAAGGGCGAGACGATCCGCGACGTGCTGTGCGAACGCGGGCGGCGCGGGCAGAAGACCGGCAAGGGCTTCTACGATTACGACGAAAAGCGCAATCGCACCCCTTCGGACGAGGTGAACGCCATCGTCGCCGGTTTCGCCGCGAAATCGGGCAAGGCCCAGCGCGACATCGGCGATGACGAGATCCGCGAGCGGCTGCTTTTTCCCATGGTCAACGAAGGCGCGCTGATCCTGGAGGAAGGGATCGCCCAGCGCGCCAGCGACATCGATATGGTCTGGCTCAACGGTTACGGCTGGCCTGCCTATACGGGAGGGCCGATGTTCTGGGCGGACATTGTGGGGCTGAGCACCGTCGTTGCGGGGCTGGAACGCCACGGGGATGCGATGCCCGACCTCACGATCTCGTCGCTGCTGAAGGACAAGGCCGCGAAGGGCGAGCGGTTCAATGGCTGACGACCTTGCCGCCTTCCGCGCCGAAACCCGCGCGTGGCTCGAGTCGAACTGCCCGCCCGAAATGCGCACGCCGCCTCGCAGCGATGCCGATGTCTGCTGGGGCGGGCGCAAGTTTCAGCCCTCCAGCCCGGCGCAGGCCGAATGGCTGCGGGCGATGGGGGAGCGCGGCTGGACGGTGCCCGACTGGCCCGCCGAATATGGCGGCGGCGGGCTGACCGCCGCCGAGGCCAAGGTGCTGCGCGAGGAAATGGCCGCATTGGCCTGCCGCAATCCGCTGCAGAGCTTCGGCATCTCGATGCTCGGCCCCGCGCTGCTGAAATATGGGACCGAGGAGCAGAAGCACGAACACCTCCCCCGCATCGCGCGCGGCGAGATCCGCTGGTGCCAGGGCTATTCCGAACCCAATGCGGGGTCCGATCTCGCCAGCCTGGCCACCCGGGCCGAGGACATGGGCGATCATTTCATCGTCAATGGCCAGAAGGTCTGGACCAGCTATGCCGACAAGGCGGACATGATCTTCTGCCTGGTACGCACCGATACAAGCAGCAAGCAGGGCGGCATTTCCTTCCTGCTGTTCGACATGGAGCAGGAGGGCGTTTCCACGAAACCCATCCGCCTGATCAGCGGCTATTCCCCGTTCTGCGAGACCTTCTTCGACGATGTGAAAGTGCCCAAGTCGAACGTGGTCGGAGAGATCAACAAGGGCTGGGACGTCGCCAAATATCTGCTGGGGCACGAGCGGGAGATGATATCGGGCATGGGATCGCGCGGCGGCGGGGCATCGGTGCCGGATACCGCGCTGCACCATCTGGGGCGGGATGAGGACGGCCGGCTCGACGATCCGGTGCTGCGCGCGCGCATCGCCCTGTTCGAGGTGCGCAGCCGCGCCTTTGCAGCCATGGCCGAGCGTTTCATCGACACGCTGAAGGCCGGCAAGGCGCATGCCGCGCAGCCGTCGATGATGAAATATTTCGGGACCGAGCTGAACAAGCAGCGGCACGAACTGCTGATGGCGGCGGGCGGGCATGACGCGCTGGAATGGGACAGCGAGGGCAGCAATGGCGGCGCCGCGCCGCGCGCATGGCTGCGCACCAGGGCCAATTCGATCGAGGGCGGCACGTCCGAGATCCAGCTGAACATCATCGCCAAGCGCATTCTTGACCTGCCGGGGGGCTGACTTATGCCGACGTACTGGAACGAGGACCAGCAGATGCTGGCCGACAGCGCCCGCCCCTTTCTGGCCGACAAGGCGCCGGTATCGCACCTGCGCGCGCTGCGCGACGAAGGGAACGCCGACGGCTTCTCACGCGATTTGTGGCGCGAATTCGCGGACATGGGCTTCACCGGCCTGTTGGTGGGCGAGGAAGACGGCGGGCTCGGCCTCGGCCATGTCGAGGCGGGGGTGGTGCTGGAGGAGATCGGGCGCAACCTGTCGCCCTCGCCCTTCCTGACGACTTCGATCGGCGCGGTGACGGCGCTGAAATCCGGCAGTCCGGCAGCGCGGCAGGCATGGCTGCCCGGCATCGTCGCGGGCGAAACCGTCGCCGCGCTGGCGCTGGAGGAAGGCGCGCGGCACCGCCCGCACCGGGTCGCCACGAAAGCGCAGCGCAGCGGCAATGGCTTCCGCATCGACGGGGCGAAGAGCTTTGCCGTGCAGGCGCAGGCCAGCGACCTGCTGATCGTCTCCGCCCGTACCGCCGGCGGCGAGCGCGAGGCGGACGGCATCACTTTGTTCGCCATCCCGCGCAGCGCGCCGGGCGTGACGCTGCAGTCCGAAATGCTGGTCGACGGCGGCCACGCCGCCCGCGTGCTGCTGGAAGGGGTGGAGGTCGACGGCGATGCCGTTCTGGGCGAGGTTGACCGCGGATCTGACACGCTGGGCCATGTGCTGTCCGCCCTGCGCGCGGGTTCGTCGGCCGAGCTGGTCGGTCTTGCCGAAGGGGCGAGCGGCATGACGCTGTCCTATCTGCGCACCCGCAAGCAGTTCGACCGCATCATCGGATCGTTCCAGGCGCTGCAGCACCGCGCGGCGCAACTGTACTGCGAGATCGAGGTGGCGCGCGCCGCCACGCTGAAGGCGCAGCAATTGCTGGATGATGGCAGCGAGGGCGCGCATGAAGCCGCCAGCGTCGCCAAGGCGATGACCGGCATGGCCAGCGCGCTGGCGGTGCAGGAAGCGATCCAGATGCACGGCGGCATCGGCATGACCGACGAGCACGATATCGGCTTCTTCATGAAGCGCCAGCGCGTGCTGGCCGAAATGTTCGGCGACGCCGACTTCCATGCCGAGGCGCTGGCACGGGCCGCCGGATATTGAAACGGGGCGGGTCCGGCGGCCCGCCCCCCTTTTCGTCAGGCCGCCTTCCCCAGTTCGATGAAACGCGCGAGATGCTCGTCCTCATCCCCCAGCACATGGCCCAGCATGATCATGCGCTTGGCGTAATGCGACAGCGGCAATTCCCAGGTCATGCCGATGCCGCCATGCAGCTGGATCGCTTCCTCCGCCGCCAGGCTGCCGACCGCGCCCAGCGTGTATTTCGCCGCCGAGCAAAAGCGGTCGCGCGTCGCCGGGTCCTTGTCATAATTGGCGGCGGCGTAGATCGCGGCGGACCGTGCCTGCTCGATCTCGAGCGCGACGGTCGCCATGCGGTGTTGCAGCGCCTGGAACTTGCCGATCGGCACGCCGAACTGCTTGCGCGTGCGCAGATAGTCCAGCGTCATCGCGCGCAGCACGTCCATCACCGCGACGCCTTCCCAGGTGACGGCGACCAGTCCCATCGCCCTTGCCGCATCGATGGCATCGCCCGCCTTGCCGGATTCGCCCAGCAGGGTCGCGGGCGCACCGTTCAGCCGCAATTCGCCCGCCGATCCGCCGTCCACCAGCGGATAATCGCGGACCGTGACACCATCGGAGGACAAGTCGACCAGAAATGCCGATCCCTCGCTTGTGACTACCGCCTTGTCCGCGCTGCCCAGATATTCGACCACGCCCTTCGCGCCCGTCAGCGTCCAGCCGCCGTCGGCCTGCTTCGCGGTAACGTCGGGCAAGGGCGCGCCGTCGCTGCCGATGGCCGGGTCATGCGCGAATGTGACGATGCTTTCGCCCGAAATCATGGCTTCCAGCGCGGCGTGATCGCCCAAGGCTTCCAGCACCTTGCCCGCCATCAGACAGCCCAGGAACGGCCCCGTCGCCAATGCGCGGCCCAGTTCGCCGAAGGTCGCACCGACATCGAAGGCGCCGCCGCCATAGCCGCCCGCATCCTCGGCAAACCACGACCCGATCACGCCCAGTTCGGCCAGCCCGTTCCACAGCTCGCGGTTGAAGCCTTCGTCGCTGGCGATGGCGGTCTCGCGCGCCTTCCAGTCGAAATTGCCTGCCAGAAAACGCGACAGAGAATCGACCAGCATCTGCCGGTCTTCGCCCAGTGAGAAATCCATGAATCAGAGCTCCAGAATGGCCTTGGTGATGATCTCGCGCTGCACCTCGTTCGAGCCGCCGAAGATCGAAAGCTTGCGCGTGTTGAAATATTGCGCCGCGGTCGGCGCGGCCCAGTCGGGGCCCACCGGCTCGCCGTTGAAGCCTTCCTCCAGCGCCTCGGTGATGAAGGGCTGGGCATAGCGGCCCGCGGCGCGGCGCATCAGGTCGGTGATCTGCTGGCGGATCTCGGTCCCCCGGATCTTAAGCATCGAGCTTTCCGCCATCGGCGCCTGACCATGCCCCGCCGCGTCCAGCACGCGCAGGTTAGTGGTCTTCATGTTCTCCAGCTCAATTTCCAGCTTCGCCAGCCGGGCGGCGAACAGCGGATCCTCGGTCAGCGGCTTGCCGTTTCGCATGGTGGTGCGGGCGTGTTCCTTCAGCTGCTCGAACGCCGCCATCGATGCGCCCACGCCCGCGATATTGGTGCGTTCATAGGTCAGCAGGTACTTGGCATAGGTCCAGCCCTTGTTCTCCTCGCCGACAAGGTTTTCTACCGGCACCTTCACGTCGGTGAAGAACACCTCGTTCACTTCCATGTCGCCTTCCAGCAGCTTGATCGGGCGCACCTCGATCCCCGGCGTGGCCATGTCGATAAGGAGGAAGCTGATCCCCTCCTGCTTCTTGCCGGTGTTGTCAGTGCGCACGAGGCAGAAGATCATGTCGGCATACTGGCCCAGCGTGGTCCAGGTCTTCTGCCCGTTGACGATGTAATGATCGCCCTCGCGCCGCGCGCTGGTCTTCAGGCTGGCAAGGTCGGACCCCGCGCCGGGTTCGGAATAGCCCTGGCACCACCAGTCGGTGCCGTCGAGGATGCGGGGCAGCCAGTGCTTCTTCTGCTCCTCGCTGCCGTATTTGATCAGCACCGGGGCCAGCATCGACAGGCCAAAGGGCACGATGCGCGGGGCATGCGCCATGGCGACCTCGGTCTCGAAGATGAAGCGCTGGATCACGCTCCACCCGGTGCCGCCCCATTCCTGGGGCCAATGGTTCGCCAGCCAGCCCTTCTCGTTCAGGATGGCATGCCATTCCTCCATGTCCTCTTTCGTCAGGCGCTGACCCTGCCGCACCTTGTCGGACAGGCGGGCGGGCAGCTTTTCCTTCAGGAAGCTGCGTACTTCCTCGCGAAAGGCTTCGTCTTCGGGGGTAAAGTTCAAATCCATGGCTTGTGTCCTGTCATGAGGGGATTTCGAAAAGTCCGGCCGCGCCCATGCCGCCCGCCACGCACATGGAAACGACCACATGGCGCACATTGCGCCGCCGCCCTTCCAGCAGCGCCGCGCCGACCAGACGCGATCCGGTCATGCCGAAGGGGTGGCCGATGGCGATGGCGCCGCCATTGACGTTGAGCCGGTCGGGATCGATCCCCAGCCGGTCGCGGCAATAGAGCGCCTGGCTGGCGAAGGCCTCGTTGATCTCCCACAGCCCGATGTCGGCGATTGTCAGCCTTGCGCGGTCCAGCAGTTTGGGGATCGCGAAGACCGGCCCGATGCCCATCTCGTCGGGCGCGCAGCCCGCAGCCTGGAACCCACGAAAGATGCCCAGCACCTCGCGTCCCTCGGCCTCGGCGGCCGCGCGGTCCATCACGATCTGCGCGGCGGCGCCGTCGGATAGCTGGCTGGCGTTTCCAGCGGTGACGAAGCGGCCTTCTTTCACCTTCATCCCGTCCTTCCACACCGGCTTCAGCGCGGAGAGCGCCTCGGCCGTGGTGTCGGCGCGGATGCCTTCGTCGGCGCTGACGGTCAGCGTCTCGCGCCCCGTTTCGGTCCCGTCCTTCGCGCGCAGGATCTTTTCGACCGTGATCGGCACGATTTCGTCCGCCAACCTGCCCGCCCGGGTCGCATCGGCGGCGCGCTGCTGGCTGGTGGCGGAAAATTCGTCCTGCGCCTCGCGGCTGATGCCATAGCGTTCGGCCACGATCTCGGCAGTCTCGATCATCGCCATATAGGCGTCGGGCTCGGCCTCGCTCACGGTGGGGGAACGCCAGTGCGGCCCCGCGATGGGCGGCTGGCCCAGGGTGGTGGAGATCGATTCCGATCCGCCTGCCAACACCACGTCGGCATCCCCCGCGATAATGCTGCGCGCTGCCAGCGCCACCGTGGTCAAGCCCGACGCGCATTTGCGGTCCAGCGTGAACGCAGGCAGTTCCTGCGGCAGGCCCGCGGTGAACAGGCTCATGCGCCCGACATTGTAGAACTGCGGACCGAACTGCCCGCCTGCACCCCACATGACGTCGTCGATGCGCGCGGGATCGATCCCGGCACGGTCTATCGCGGCATTCATCGCATGCGCGGCCAGCACATCGGGCATGGTCGCATTGAACGCGCCGCGATGCGCCTTGCCGACGGGCGTGCGGGCGGTCGAAACGATGACGGCTTCGCGCATGGCAGGCATCAGCGCATCCCCGGCAGTTTCTGTTTAAGGTCAGCGTATTTGCCGAATTCCTCGCGCGCGATGGCGCGGCAATGCACCTCGTCCGGGCCGTCGGCAAAGCGCAAGGTGCGGATGCTGGCCCACATATGCGCCAGCACCGTGTCCTGCGACACGCCCGCGCCGCCATAGGCCTGGATCGCGTCGTCGATGATCTGCAGCGCCATGGTGGGCGCTTGCACCTTGATCATCGCGATCTCGCTCTTCGCCGCCTTGTTGCCCGCGCGGTCCATCATGTCGGCGGCCTTCAGGCAAAGGAGGCGGCTCATCTCGATATCGATGCGCGCGCGCGCGACGCGCTGTTCCCAGACCGAGTGGTCGGAAATGCGCTTGCCAAAGGCGACGCGCCCGGTCAGCCGGCGGCACATCATTTCCAGCGCGACTTCCGCCGCGCCGATGGTGCGCATGCAGTGATGGATGCGCCCCGGCCCCAGCCGGCCCTGCGCGATCTCGAACCCGCGCCCCTCGCCCAGCAGCATGTTGGTCGCGGGCACGCGGACGTTTTCCAGCACCACCTCGCCGTGGCCGTGCGGGGCGTGGTCATAGCCGAACACCGACAGCATGCGTTCGATGGTCACGCCGGGCGCGTCCATCCGCATCAGGATCATCGACTGGCTGCCATGGCGCGACCCGTCGGGATCGGACTTGCCCATTACGATGGCCAGTTCGCAGCGCGGATCGCCCACGCCCGACGACCACCACTTGCGCCCGTTGATCACGTAATCGTCGCCGTCGCGGATGATCGAGCATTCGATATTGGTCGCATCCGACGAGGCCACGGCGGGCTCGGTCATCAGGAAGGCGGAACGGATCTTGCCCTCCATCAGCGGCGCCAGCCAGCGGTCCTTCTGCTCGCGCGTACCATAGCGGTGCAGCACTTCCATGTTGCCGGTGTCGGGGGCCGAGCAATTGAACACCTCGCTCGACCATGGCAGCCGCCCCATCTCCTCGGCGCAGAGCGCATATTCGAGGTTGGTGAGCTGCTCGCCCTGAAATTCGAAGCTGTCGTCGACATGGGCGCGGCCTGCGCGCGGCGGCATGAACAGGTTCCAAAGCCCTGCTTCGCGTGCCTTTGGCTTCAGCTCCTCGACCACGGGGATGACTTTCCAAGGGTCGCCCTCGTCGTGCTGGGCGCGGTAATCGTCGGTGCGGGGGCGGATCTCGCTCTCGATGAAATCCCGTACCCGGTCGCGGAATGCGCGTTGCCGGTCGCTCAGCTCGAAATCCATTATACCCTCTTCCCTATGGCGTAGCGCACCCTTGCAGCGAGTCGCCCGTTCTATCGCGATTTACATACGCTATTTTCGATAAATTCAAAATTCCACGGAAAAACGTGCTTGGCAAGCGTGCCTGATTTATTATTTTGCGAATCAACCTTTGGGAGAGAGATGATGAAAGCAGCCGTTTTGCGCGCCGTCGGCGCCCCTCTGGAGATAGAGGATGTCGCCATTTCCAAGCCCGGCCCGCAAGAGGTGCTGATCCGCGCCATCGCCACCGGCGTGTGCCATTCCGACCTGCATTTCCAGAAAGGCCACTATCCCGCCGCGCTTCCGACCGTGCTGGGCCATGAATGTGCCGGGGTCGTGGAGCAGATCGGCTCCGAAGTGCGCACGGTGAAGCCGGGCGACCATGTCGTCACCTGCCTTTCCGCCTTTTGCGGGCACTGCGAGTTCTGCGTGTCGGGCCATCTGTCGCTGTGCGAGGAGCCGGAGCTGCAGCGCGCCAGGGACGAGGCCCCGCGGCTGGGCACCGGCGACAGGCCGATGACCCAGTTCCTCAACCTTTCCGCCTTTGCCGAGCAGTTGCTGATCCACGAACATGCCTGCGTGAAGATCCGGCCCGACATGCCGCTCGACCGGGCGGCGCTGATCGGATGCGCGGTGACCACCGCCTACGGTTCGGTCATCCGCACCGCCGAGCTGCGCCCCGGCCAGAGCGTCGCGGTGCTGGGCTGCGGCGGGATCGGGCTTGCCACCATCAATGCCGCCGCCATCGCGGGCGCCGGGCGGATCATCGCGATCGACCGGGTCGCGTCCAAGGAACAGCTCGCCCGCGAATTCGGCGCGACCGATTTCGTCGACGCATCGGACGGCGATGTGTGGAAAAAGGTGCTGTCCATGACCGCGGGCGGCGTCGACCATGCGTTCGAGGCGATCGGCCTGACCGCCACGGCAGAGGAAGCGTTCCGCATGCTGCGGCGGCGCGGCATTGCCACGATCATCGGCATGATCCCGGTGGGGCAGAAGCTGTCGCTGAACGGCTATGAATTCCTCAAGGAGAAGCAGATCCGCGGGTCGTTCATGGGATCGAACCAGTTCCCGATCGACATTCCGCGCATCGTCGATTTCTACATGAGCGGGCGGCTGAAGCTGGACGAGATGATCTCGCGCCGGATCAGGCTGGACCAGGTCAACGAGGCGTTCGCCGAGATGGAGAGCGGGGCCATCGCGCGATCGGTCATCACCTTCGACTGACGGCGGCGATCAGCCCTCTCGTTCGCGCGGGCGCATCAGGCTTTCCTGCATGACCGTCGCGATCAGCGCCCCATCGCGGTCGACCACGTGCCCGCGGCTCAGCCCGCAGGCATGGGCGGCCCAGGGGCTGTCGGTGACAAAGGCCAGCCAGTCGTTCACCTGCGGCGTTTCGTGGAACCAGATCGTGTGGTCCAGGCTGGCCGACTGCACATCGGGCGATCCCGGCCTGACCCCGTGCGGCAGCAGCGCGGTGCGAAGGAACATCATGTCGGACGCATAGGCCAGCACGGCGCGCTGCAATACCGGATCGGGCTTTACCGGGCGGCGCAGGCGCATCCACCATCCCGACGCGGGCTGCGCCTGCGCGCTGCCATACAGCGTCGCGGGGTCGAAGGGGATGACATCGACCGGGCGCTCCGCGAACCGGTCGATCATGCGGGCGAGCGGACCGTGGCGATTGGCCTCGGCCCATTCGTCGAAACGCTGCTGCGCTTCTTCCGGGCCGATCGGCGGGCTTATGTCGGCGGCATGGCGCCAGCCCTGCTCCGCCCGGTGGAACGAGGCGACCATGGTGAAGATCACGCCATTTCCCTGCGCCCCCTCGATCCGGCGGGTGGCAAAGCTGCGCCCCTCGGTCAGCGGCGTCACCGACAGATCCATCGGATCGGCGGCAGCCCCGGCCTTGAGGAAATAGGCATGCGCCGAATGGGCGAGCCGCCCTTCCCTCTCGGCCAGAGAGGCTGCCATCAGCGCCTGCGCAAAGGCCTGCCCGCCGAACAGACGGCTGCCAAAGCTTGGCCCCGTCGGCCCCCGATAAAGGCCCTCGCCGGTTTTCTCCGGCACCAGCAGCCCGCTCAGATCAAGCATTCGTTCTCCCTTTCGCGTGTTTTGACACTGACACCATTTGATTGTTGGGCTGTCTTAAATCGCCGTTGCTGTCAAAGGTGATTCGCGCCGTTGGATCGGCAGGACCTTCGGCACGTCATGCGGAGCGTATTGGGGCAAGACAACCTATTCAACTGATATAATACCTGTTTTCAGATAAAGCTCCGCCCCATGCCCGTCATCCAGAACCGCGCAAGAAAATCTTTTGACTCTCGCTCTACTTTAGCCGATGCTTGGAAAGTCACAGCAAGCACGTACAGGAGAGATTTATGACTTATGTCGGCGGGCGCATCGTCAATGACGCGGATGCCCACACCATGGAAACGCAGGACTGGCTGGCCCCCTATCTCGAGGGCGAATACAAGGAAAAATACTCGCAGGTGTATTCCAGGGGCGAGGGCGGCGAGCGGATCGTCAAGATGATCGACGCGGCCAAGGCGCGGAAGACCAACCCCGAGGAACGCGCCAAGGTCGCCGCCAATCCGATCGAGGGGCCCAAGGGCTGGCTCGGCTATGGCGGCTTCGACAAGGAGGAACGGGTCGAGGCGCTCGACTGGCTGGGCTTCAACAGCCAGCTGGTGTTCCCGACCTTCGGCCTCGCTGCGATCACCCGCGCCAAGTCCGAGGATCAGGCCTATGCCGCGGCGCGCGCGCTGAACCTGGCGCAGATCGATTTCTGCGACGCGGACGAACGGCTGGTCGCGGTGGCGTTCTGCCCGCTGGACGATCCGAAGCGCGCATTGGAAGAAGCGAAATTCGCGGTCGGCAAGGGCGCGGGCGCGGTGATGTTCTCCGCCGAGGCGGCGGGCGGACGTTCGCCGGGCCATCCCGACCTCGACCCGTTCTGGCAATATCTGCAGGACAATCGCATCCCGTTCCAGCTGCACATCGGGCCGGGCACCAAGCGCCAGCCCGAAGGCTACATGAACAACGGGCGCGAACGTTCGCCCGACCTGCACGGCGGGGGCGAGAACCTGCGCTTCCCCGATTTCATGTGCCTGTGGTACGCGCCGCAGGAATTCCTGACCGCGCTGGTCTATGATGGCGTGTTCCAGCGCTTTCCCGGCCTGCGCGGCGGGGTGATCGAATGCGGCGCGGGATGGGTGCCCGAATTCCTGCGCATGCTGGACCACGGCTATGTCTCGTTCTCGAAGTCCGATCCCTATCTGCAGTCGATGGACATGAAGCCTTCGGACTACATCAAGCGCGCCGTGCGCTTCACCCCGTTCCCGAACGAGGACGTTGGCTGCATGATCAAGGACAGCGTGCCCGAACTCTATATGTTCTCCAGCGACTATCCGCACCCCGAAGGGACGCGCGACCCGTTCGGCAAGTTCGAAGCCTCGCTCGAAGGGTTCGACGAGGATGTGAAGGACATGTTCTACCGCTCCAACTACGACCACATGCTGTTCCGCGAGGACCAGGCGGTGGCGGTCGCCGCCGAATAGGGCAGCGGCAGGCGCGAATCGCCCTGGGGCGGATCGTGGGGGCGTGTCGCCATTGGCGGCGCGCCCCTTTGCCTGTCCGGGCGCCCTTCTTCCGCCATACCGCCGAGCGGATCGGCCCATCACACGCATACGCCAGCCACCTTCTCTCCCGCACGCGAAACCCGGTATTCGGACTTTCGCCCGCGCTCTCGGTCCTTGCCTAGCGTCCCTCTTCGAAATTGCCATACCCTATATTCTATTTATGGGTTGGCAGCGGCAATCTTTGTGCTATGCATACTCCCGATACGAATGGGAGAAGGTATGATCGTCAGGCTGCTCTCGGCTGCTGCATGCGGCTCGGCAATCCTAGCCATCCCTGCGGTTCGGGCGCAGATGCCGCCTTCGCCCACGCCCGTCGTCGTCGATGTCGAACAAGGTTCGCTCTCGGGCGATTCGCAGGGCGGGGTCGATGTGTTTCGCGGCATACCCTATGCAGCACCGCCGGTCGGACCGCTGCGCTGGAAAGCGCCGCGGCCGGTTCCGGCCTGGCGCGGAATCCGTACCGCAACCGCGAACGAGCCTGCCTGCCCGCAGCCGGTCGATCCCGATCCATCGGTACCGAACTTCGGCGGGGTTCAGGGCGCGCAGTCGGAAGACTGCCTCTACCTCACGCTTTTCGCACCCGCGAATGCCAGCGGCGCCCCGGTGGTGGTGTGGCTGCACGGCGGGGCCTATTTCCTCGGCGCGGGCAGCCTCGGCTCCTATGACGGGACTGCCAATGCGCGTGACGGGGTGATCACGGTCGACGTCAATTACCGCCTCGGCTCGATGGCGAATTTCACCCACCCCGCGCTGGCCGCCGAAGGGGACGCGGAAGGCACCGGCAATTACGCGATGATGGACGCGGTCGCCGCGCTGGAGTGGGTGCGCGACAATATCGCGGCGTTCGGCGGCGATCCGGGCAATGTCACCATCGCGGGCCAGTCGGCGGGCGGCGGGCTGGTCACCGGCCTGCTCTCGCTCCCCGCGGCGGAGGGGCTCTATCACAAGGCGCTGATCCAGTCGGGATCGCTGCTGCGCCCCGACCGCGACGAGCGCGAGGCGAGCGAGGCCGTCGTCAAGGCGCTGGGCGACATCGGCCTGGGCGCGGATGCCAGCGCCGACGATCTGCGCAGCGTCTCGGCCCAGACGCTGGTGGCGACCCCGTCGCTGATGCGCGGCTTCTATTTCACGACCAATGCGTACAACCCCAACGCGACGATCGACGCGCTGAAGGCCGGGACCGAGCAGGACGTGCCGGTCATGGTCGGCACCAATGCGGGCGAAGGCGGCTTTGGCAATGCGCGCATCGTGGCGGATCTGGCCGGCGACAGCGGCGCGCCCGCCTTCCTCTATCGCTTCGACCATGTGCCCGCCTTCCGCCAGGCGGAATGGACGCAGGGCCCGGTCCACTCGGCCGAGCTGATGTTCAGCTTCGATTCCATCGACACCTCCAGCTGGGGCGGCCCCGACGCCGATGCCGCCGACCGGGCGCTGGCGGAAAAGATGCAGTCGTGCTGGACCGCCTTCTACAAGATGCCCGCGGACAGCCGCGCGATACGCTGCGCCGACGGTTTCGTGTGGGAACCTTATGGTGCAGCGCGGCAGGCCGCCATCTTCGAAACGGATGGCCCCGCGATGGCCCCCGCCGCCGATCTGCCCGACGGGCCGGAGGAAACCGCCAGCAACTAGACCGACAGAGGCCGACCCATGATCGGCCCATTACAGGGAAGTGGGAGAAGGACAGGATGAAGGTCAAATCATATTACCTGCTCGGTTCGGCAATCGGCGCGGTGGCGTCGATGGGACTGGCAGCACCCGCCATGGCGCAGGACGCGGACGCGGCCATCGCCGCCGATCCGCAGCCGCTGCGGACCGAACCGGCCCCGCGCGAGATCGTGGTCACCGGCTCCTACCTCCGCGTGGGCGAGCAGGAGGACGGCGCGCTTCCCGTGGACGTGTTCGGGGTAGAGGAGCTTGAGGTGCGCGGCATCGAAAGCCCGCTCGAATTCATCAAGACGCTGCCGTCGGTCGGCACCTCGCTGGGCGATTCCAACCAGTACGGTGCGGGCAACAGCCAGGGCGTCGGCTCGCTCAACCTGCGCAACCTGGGGCGTGAGCGTACCCTGGTCCTGTTCAACAGCCGCCGCTACATGCCCGAACCCGGCGACGGCGCGGTCGACACCAATTTGATCCCGATGTTCGCGCTCGACCGGATCGAGGTGCTGAAGGACGGCGCGGCATCGACCTATGGCTCGGACGCGATCGCGGGCGTCGCCAATTTCGTCACCCGCCGCGGCTTCGACGGGCTTGAGGTGGAGGGCAACTATACCTTCATCGACGGGTCCGACGGCGACTGGCAGGGATCGATCCTGTTCGGCAAGAACCTTGGCGATGCCAACATCATGCTGGGCGCCGGCTATCAGCGCCGGTCAGAACTGCCCACGACCGAGCGCGACTTCACACAGCAGGCGTTTTCGGACAATCCGTCGGGCTATTCCCCGGTCAGCAATCCGGGCATCTATATCCCGCTGTTCAACGGCACCCCGATCGCGGGGCCTGCACAGGACGGACAGCTGGTCGACGCATGCGAAAGCCTGGGCGGCATCGACGAGGGCGCGGTCTGCCGCTACTCCTATATCCCCTTCGTCAATCTGGTGGAGGACCAGGAACGCTATCAGTTCTACGGCCAGCTGGACGTGGATCTGAGCGACAGCACCCGCTTCCATTCCGAGGCGATCTATGCCCACACCTCGTCGGATTCGCTGGGATATTCGCCCAGCTATCCGATCACGTCGGGCCCCAACGGGCCGGGTAGCATCGGGCAATTCGTGGTGCCCGCCTATAATCCCTATTTCGGCGATTTCCTGAACCAGACCTTTGCCCCCGGCACGCTGCCGGTGGCGCCCAATGCCGCGCTGATCTATCTGTTCCGCCCCTTCGCGCTGGGCGGCAGCCCTACCGATCCGCGCGGCGCGGGGCTTGGCGGGGCCGAGAACAACGGCTGGCGCGTCGTCGGCGGGCTCGAGCATGATTTCTCCGACGATTTCTCGGGCCAGGTCTATGGCACCTTCCTGCGCAGCACGCGCACGGCCTATTCGCTCGACTTCATCAGCCAGCGGCTGCAGTCGGCGCTGTTCGGCTTTGGCGGGGAAGACTGCACCGGCGGCGTGCCGGGCGTGGGCGGGTGCGAGTTCTTCAATCCCTTCATCAATGCCGCACCGGGCAATCCGGCGCTCGGCCTCGACAATCCGGGCTATGTTCCGGGGAACGAGAACAGCACCGCGCTGCTCGACTGGGTCCGCCAGCCCAGCGGCACCACCGGGATCGAGGAGCAATTCATCCTCGACATGGTGTTCAACGGCTATTCGAACCTGTTCGGCATGGATCTCGACTATGCGTTCGGCGGGCAGTACCGGCATACCGACTATCGCAACAAGCCGATCAACCGGTTCAGCGATCCGCTGCTGTACCCCTGCGTGAACGACGGCGATTTTTCGTGCCTGGAAGATCCGGACGACAACAACTTTCCGACCGGGCCGTTCACCTTCCTGGGCCAGTATCCCGCCGACAGCCTGAACCAGAGCGTCTATGCCGTCTTTGCCGAGGCGCGGATCGAGCCGTTCGACGGTTTCGAGCTGATCGGCGCACTGCGTTACGAGGATTACGGCGATCCGGTGGGATCGACGCTGAATCCCAAGCTGTCGGCCCGCTGGGCGGCGACCGAGTGGCTGACTTTGCGCGGATCGGTGGGCGACACGTTCCGCGGGCCGCTGCCGGTCAATCTGACGCTGGGCGGACCCAGCGGTGTTGCGGGCATCGACGTGCTGGGCAACAATTACAAGGCGACCGACAATACCGGCAACCCGGACCTCGATCCCGAAACCGCGCTGACCTATAACGTCGGCGCCGTGGTCGAATTCGGCGGCTTCAGCGCAAGTGTCGACTTCTGGACCTATGAGTTCAACGGACGCTTCACCGATTTGCCGGTCCAGGCGATCGCCGCCGCGGTCGCGCCGGGCGGGACCAGCGGCAACCAGCTGGCCGATTGTTCCAGCCCCTTCACCCAGTTCGTCACCTTCGCGGGCGGCGTGTGCGAACAGGGCACGACCATCGGCGACGACATCTCGCGCATCCGCACGCTGACCGTGAACGGGCCCGACGTGACGACCCGCGGGCTCGACTTCTCGCTCAGCTATGTGCGCGACTTCGGCAATTTCGGCCTCTCGGCGGGCGCGAACGCGACCTATACCCTGGAATATGACTTCACCGATTTCGTCTATGAAGGGCTGACCTTTTCGGAAGGATACGACGCCAAGGGCTTCGCCAACTACAACCGCGCCCCCGGCACCGTGTCGCCCTGGCGCGCCAACGGCTATGCCTCGGCACGGTTCGGCAATGCGTCGCTGACCTGGAACATGACCTATATCGACGGGGTGACCGACAATCGCACGCCCGACGATCCGTTCGCGGGCACGGTAGGGTCCTTCTTCAAGAACGACCTGCTGGGCGCCTACACCTTTGACATAAAGGGAGGCCAGCTGCGCCTCAGCGCCTCGGTCGAGAATATCTTCGACCAGGATCCACCGCTCGCGCGCCTTGAATACAGCTATGATCCGTTCATCGGCACCGCTCTTGGCCGGACCTATCGGCTGGGTGCCAGGGTCTCGTTCTGACTCCACTCCGGACGAGACCGAGATGGGGCCGGGGCTACGCGCACCCGGCCCCTTTTTTTGCGCGTCAGGCGCGGCTTTCGTCCAGCGCCGCATAGATCAGCGTCTTGAGCTGGCGGCGCAGCGGATAGATGTTCGAAGGATAGAGCTGCGTCATGAAGACCATGGTGATCGCCTCCACCGGATCGACGAAGAAGGCGGTCGAATAGGCCCCGCCCCAATAGAATTCGCCCTTGCTGGCGGGCATCAGCGTGCGGGCCGGATCGATCACCGTGGCGAAACCCAGACCAAAACCGGTGCCTGCATTGCTCGCCTCGGAAAACAGGCTTTCGGACATCTGCGACAGATCCTTGCCGCCCGGCAGATGGTTCGCAGTCATCAGCGCCAGCGTCTTGGGCGCCACGATCCGCGCGCCGTCCAGCGATCCGCGATTGCCCAGCATCGTCACGAAGCGCTGGTAATCCGCCATCGTCCCGGCCAGCCCGCCGCCGCCGCCCTGGAACTTCGCGGGACTCGCGAAGCGGCTGCTGGCACCCGGATCGATCATCCTGGGCGCGCCGCCCGGCTGATAGGCCCAAGCATCGGCCAGCCGATCCAGCTTGTCTTGCGGCACATGGAAGGCGGTATCGGTCATGCCCAGCGGGGCAAAGATGTGCTTTTCAAAATACTCGCCCAGCTTCATCCCCGACAGGCGCTCGATCGCGATGCCCAGCACGTCGTGCGACACCGAGTAGTTCCAGCGCTCGCCCGGATGAAAATCCAGCGGGATGGCGGCGAGCTTCGCGACATATTCGTCCCCGTCCATCTCTCCGCGCGCAAGGTCCAGATTGTGCTGGCGATAGGCGGCGTCGACATTGGTGCGGTTCTGGAAGCCATAGGTAAGCCCGGACATATGCGTCATCAGGTCGACAAAGCGCATCGGGTGCGCAGGCAAAGTGGGCGCAAAGGGCACCGCCCCGCCGCCGCCCGCATAGACGCCCAGCTTCGCGAATTCGGGAATGACGCGCGATACCGGATCCTCCAGCGCGACCGCGCATCTTTCGACCAGCTGCATGAAGGCGATGCAGGTTACCGCCTTTGTCATCGAGGCGAGGCGGAAGATCGCGTCGTCGCGCATTTCTGTCCCGTCCTCGCGCATCCGGCCCTGCATGCCATAGTGTACCGGCGTGCCTTCGCGCGCGACCAGAACCTGCGTCATCGGCAGCTTTCCGCTGTCGATGTAGTGCTCCTTCAGGAAGCTGTCGATCCGCTTCAGCCGGGCGGCATCCATGCCCAGCTGCGCCGGGTCGGTGATGTCGAACATATATTCTCTCCCGCTACATACCCTTGTTTCATTCCGCGCGATGGCCCGATCGGGTGCAACCGGACCTGAAAGCATCGTTCTGCGGGGATCACTCTAATCACTCGCGACTAGAAAAACATACCCGTTCTTCATTTTTATGATTTCCGGGCTTGCGCTCGGCGGGCTCTCCGATCAAGATGCGGGTCAACAACACAACATCCAAGGAGAGGTTCACGATGCGCGAAGCCGTGATCGTATCGACCGCGCGAACACCGCTGGCCAAGGCGGTGCGCGGTGCGTTCAACGCCGCCCACGCCGTCCAGCTGGGCGCATGGTCGGTGGCAGAGGCGGCAAGGCGCGCCAATCTTTCCGGCGAGGAAGTGGACGACGTGCTGATCGGCGCGGCGATGCAGCAGGGGCAGCAGGCGCCCAACATGGGCCGGCTGGTCGCGCTGCGCGCCGGATTGCCGGTGACGGTCGCGGGCATGACCATCGACCGGCAATGCTCGTCGGGGCTGATGACCATCGCCACCGCCGCCAAGCAGATCATCGTCGACCGCATGGACATCTGCATCGCGGGCGGCGTCGAATCGATCTCGGCGCTGCGGTCGGGCAAAAGCAATATCGTGCCCGACGAAGGGCTGATCGCGATGCATCCCGCCACCTATATGCCGATGATCGGCACGGCAGAGGTCGTCGCAAAGCGCTATGGCATCAGCCGTCAGGCGCAGGACGAATATTCGCTGCGATCGCAGCAGCGCACCGCCGCCGCGCAAAAGGCCGGGCGCTTCGATGACGAGATCGTGCCCGTCACCACCACCATGAACGTCACCGACAAGGCGACGGGAGAGGTCTCGCAGCGCGAAGTCACGATCGACATGGACGATTGCAACCGCCCCGACACCACGCTGGAAGGGCTCGCCTCGCTGCAGCCGGTGATGGGCGAAGGGCACACGATCACCGCGGGCAATGCCAGCCAGCTGTCCGACGGCTCCTCCGCCGCGGTGCTGATGGAGGCCGGCGTCGCCAGGGAACGCGGGCTTGCCCCGCTGGGCCGCTATGTCGGCATGGCGGTCGCGGGGACCGAGCCAGACGAGATGGGCATCGGCCCCGTCCATGCGATCCCCAAGCTGCTGGACCGGTTCGGCCTTTCGATGGACGACATCGGCCTGTGGGAGCTGAACGAGGCGTTCGCAGTGCAGGTGCTCTATTGCCGCGACAGGCTGGGGATCCCGGACGACAGGCTCAATGTCAACGGCGGCTCGATCTCCATCGGCCATCCGTTCGGCATGACCGGCGCGCGCTGCACCGGCCATGCGCTGATCGAGGGGAAGCGGCGCGGCGCCCGATATGTCGTCGTCACCATGTGCGTGGGCGGCGGCATGGGCGCGGCCGGGCTGTTCGAGGTTCTCTGACCGTGGAAACGACCGCACTGGACACGTCCCGCTGGACGCCCCCCGCCGGCTGGCCCGCCATGAGCCGCCGGCAATGCCGCGAGATCCTGACCGCGCCCGGCCAGCGATTCGAGATGGAAGAGGTCGAGATCCGCGGCGTGCGCCTGCGCACCTGGAAGAACGCCCCGCCCAGCCTGCGCGCCATCGCGCTGGCGGGCCGCACACATGGCGACAGCGAATTCGTGGTGTACGAGGATGAGCGCGTCACCTTCGACGGCTGGTTCCGCGCCGTCGCCACCCTGGCGCATCATTTGCAGGAACTGGGCGTCCGAAAGGGCGACCGCGTCGCGCTGGCGATGCGCAACCTGCCCGAATGGCCGGTCGCCTTCTTCGCCGCCACTTCCATCGGCGCGATCATCGTGCCGCTCAACGCATGGTGGACCAGCGCGGAACTTACCTATGGCCTGTCGGATTCGGGCGCCAAGGTGCTGATCTGCGACGACGAGCGGTGGGAGCGCATCGCGCCGCATGCGGGCGAATTGCCCGGTCTGGAACGCGCGCTCGTCTCGCGCGCGGCAACGCCGCTCTCGCCTCCGGCCTCCGCGCTGGAGGATCTGATCGGCACGCCGCCCGATTACACTTCTCTGCCCCCGCGCGAACTGCCCGATGTCTCGATTCTGCCCGATGACGATGCCACGATATTCTACACCAGCGGCACCACCGGCATGCCCAAGGGCGCGCTGGGCACGCATCGCAACATCACCACCAATGTGCTGTCGGGCGCCTATGCGGTCGCCTGCGCCGCGCTGCGCCGGGGAGAGGTTCCGCCCGAGCCGGTGAAGAAGACCGGGCTGGTCGTCATACCGCTGTTCCACGTCACCGCCTGCTCGGCCAGCCTGATGGGCAGCGTGGTCGCGGGCAACCGCGCGGTCTACATGTACCGCTGGGACCCGGAAAAAGCCTTCGCCATCATCGAGCGCGAGAAGGTCAACGCCACCGGCGGCGTGCCGACCATCGCATGGCAATTGCTGGACCACCCGGCGAGGGACAGGTTCGACCTCTCCTCGATCGAATCCATCGCCTATGGCGGCGCCCCCGCCGCGCCCGAACTGGTCCGCCGCATCCACGCCGAATTCGGCGCATTGCCCAGCAACGGATATGGCATGACCGAGACGATGGCGACCGTCACCAGCCATTCGAGCGAGGACTATCTCAACCGCCCCGACAGCTGCGGCCATCCCGTGGCGGTCGTCGACATCAAGATTACCGGCGAGGACGGCGAGACCGAACTGCCGCCCGGCGAAGTGGGCGAGATCTGGGTGCGCGGGCCGCAGGTGGTGAAAGGCTATTGGAACAAGCCCGAGGAAACCGCCGAATGCTTCATCGAAGGCTGGGTCCGCACCGGCGACCTGGGCCGCATGGACGAGGAAGGCTTCCTGTTCATCGTCGACCGCGCCAAGGACATGATCATTCGCGGCGGCGAGAACATCTATTCGTGCGAGGTCGAGAACGTGCTCTACGACCATCCAGCGGTATCCGACGCCGCGCTGGTCGGCCTGCCCCACCCCACCCTGGGCGAGGAACCCGCCGCCGTCGTGTATCTCGCCCCCGGCAAGACCGCGAGCGAGGCGGAGCTGCAGGCCTGGGTGGGCGAGCGGCTCGCCCGCTTCAAGGTGCCGGTCAGGATCGGCTTTTCGCCCGAAACCCTGCCGCGCAACGCCAATGGCAAGATCCTGAAGGGCGAATTGCAACATCTGCTTGACGGCGCTACGGAAAAGGCGACGACGGGCGAGGTCCGGCCGCCGTCGAGCGGCTGAGACCTCTTGGCCGAAAGGCCGCATCGAGGGGCGCGCGGACCAGGAAAGACATGGCAGTGAAGGCGAGCGCCGAAACCGAACGGTTCGAGAAAAAGCGGCAGGACGTCATCGACGCCGCCTCGGTGCTGATCAACGAGCTTGGCGTCAAGGGCATGACCTTTGCCGATGTCGCGGCCGAGGTGGGGCTGAACGCCACCAGCATCACCTATTATTTCGGGCGCAAGGAAAGGCTGGTCGTCGCGGTATACGAAGCGACTCTCGACCGGCTGGAGGCGATGGCGGCCGAGGCGGGCGCGCAGCCCGATCCGCGTTCACGCGTGCGCCATTTCCTGCACGCCAATATCGAACTGCGCAAACGCATCCGCCGGGGCGAGCGCGGGCTGATCACCGTGCTGGCCGAAATGCGCACGCTGGACGAGGATGCGCAGCAGCCGCTGCTGGATCATTTCCGCCGCATCTCGCACTGCCTGCGCGATTTCTTCGGCCCCGCGAAGGACCCGATGGGCAAGGCGCTGAACACCGCGCGCGCGCACGCGCTGCTGGAATCGGTGTTCTGGTGGCCGATCTGGTCGCTGCGCTATTCCACCCACGATTTCGACCGGATCGAGGAGCGCTGGTTCGACATCCTCGAAAACGGCATTGCGGCCCGCCCCGGCGAATGGCAGCCGCAGCCACTGGGCCGCGACTGGCGCACCGATGACGAGGGCGAGGCGAACACGCTGGACCAGTTCCTGAGGTCCGCGACCGCGATGATCAACCAGCGCGGCTATCGCGGCGCGTCGGTCAATCGCATCGCAAAAGAACTGAACGTCACCAAGGGCAGCTTCTATCACCACCACAGCGCCAAGGACGACCTGGTGCTTAGCTGTTTCGAGCGCAGCTATGACCGGCTGGCGGCGGTGCAGCTTGCCGGACAGGCGCTTGAGGCCGATTACTGGACCCGCCTGTCGAGCACGCTGGCCGAGCTGATCGATTTGCAGTTCTTCGACGGCATGCCGCTGCTGCGCACCACCGCGCTCCACGCCATTCCCAGCGAGGAGCGCGAGGATGTGGTGACGCGGTCGAACCGGCTGGCGCGGCGCTTTGCGGGCATGCTGATCGACGGGATCGCCGATGGCTCGATCCGGCCGGTCGATCCGCTGATCGCCAGCCAGGTGATCATGTCGACGCTGAACTCTGCATATGAAGCGCGCCACTGGGCCGAGCGGTTCGACGATCCGGCCAAGGCGGTGCGCTATTACGGCTGGGTCTTCACCGCCGGGCTGTTCACGGATCCGCCGGATTGATCCCCTGCGCCGCCGCGGCGGGCAGGTGACGCGGTTCGCGCACCCGCGCCAGCAGCACGACCAGCGCGGCCAGTAATGCGACGATGATCGCACCAAACAGCGGCACGAACCCGGCCAGCGCCACGGTCACGCCCGCCAGCACCGGGCCGAGGGCGGCGATCGCGCCCTCCACCGTGGTCACGAAGGCGAGGCGCATCGGCGTGTCCTTCTCCTCGCCGAATTCCAGCACCATCGTGCCGGCCGCCAGCATCCAGCCCGAACCGCCCGCGCCCAGCAGGACGAAGGCCGCATAGATCGCCGTCTCGCCTCCCGCGACAAGCAGCAGGACAACCCCCGCCAGCGAACAGGCGAGCGAGGCGGCATAGACCCCGCGAAAGCCCCAGCGGTCCCCCGCATTGCCCCAGATCACGTTCGACAGCGTATCCGCGCCCAGATACAGCAGGCTCAGGCTGCCGATCAGCGCGCCGTCCAGCCCAAGCCGCGTGCCCGCATAGATCGTCCAGAATGGCGCCCCCACCCGCGCCGCGGTGCCAAGGCTGTGCGCGACAAGGTAGAAGCGGAAATCGCGGTCCTCCATCAGTTGCGGGAATTCGCGCAGCCTTTCGCGAAACGGGCGCTGCGGGCGGGGAAAGACCAGCGCAGGCTCGCGGATCATGGTTTTCAGCACGACCAGCCCCATCGACGTCAGCACGAAGGCGGTCAGGAAAGTGGTGGCATAGCCGTTGCCCAGCACGTCGCCCTCGATGAAGACGGTCCCCGCGACCCAAGCCAGCACCGCCGCGATGGCCCCGCCCGCAAGATTGCGATAGCCTTGCAGCCGCCCGCGCTTGCGGATCGGGATCAGCTTGGCCATCAGCATCTGGAAGGCGACCCGCTGCGCCCCATTGAAGAAGCCCAGCACGAACAGGAATAGGAAGACCAGCGCCGCTTCCCACACCCCCGTCAGCAGCCAGCCGGTCAGCGCAAGGCCCAGGATCTGCACCCGCATCATCGTGCCGATGCGGATCGCATAGGGCAGGATGTGGCTCCGATGCTCGATCCGCGTCCCCGCCGCGATGGGAGAGATTGTGGCGCCCAGTTGCAGCAGCGCGCTGCCCAGCCCCACCGCGGCGGCGCTGCCCGTCAGCATCTGCAGATAGGCGGGGATGATCGTGGGTGCATAGATCAGGCGAAAGCCGGTCAGCCCAAGCACGCCATGGATGAAATTGGCGACATAGTTGCGCTTCAGGTTCTCCTCGACAAAGCGCGCGTTCGCCGCGACCGGGTCCTGCGGTGCGTCTTCTGAAGGTTCCAAGCCGTCAGTAACCCTCCAGCCCCGCGAAGCGGTCGCGCAGAAAGGCGCTGCTGCCCCAGCGGTTTTCCAGCACGCGGGCGCGTTTCAGATAGTCGCCCACCGGGTATTCGTCGGTCATGCCGATGCCGCCATGCAGCTGGATCGCCTCGCGGCTCATCAGGTTCAGCACATCGTTGGCGCGCGCCTTGGCGATGCAGGCCGCCTGCGGCACCCGCCGCCCGCTGTCCAGCGCTTCCAGCCCGCCCTCGACCGCCGCGCGCATCGATGCGATCTCGGCGAACAGGTCGGCCATGCGGTGCTGCAGCGCCTGGAACGTCGCCAGCACCTGGTTGAACTGCACACGCTGCTTCAGATAATCGAGCGTGGTGTCGAACAGATGCTGCGCCATGCCCAGCATCTCGCAAGCGGTCAGGATACGCGCGCGGTCGAGCTTCCGCTCTACCATCTCCGCGTCGCCCAGACGCGTGGCGGGCGCGGCGTCGAACAGCACTTCGCCATGGCTGCGCCGGTCGGCCAGCACGCGCGCGTCGACCGAGACTCCCTCGCCCTTCTCCACCAGCCACAGCCCGTCCCCGACCGCGACGATGAAGATGCCCGCTTCCGCCGCATCGGCGACGAAGCTCTTGGTGCCGGTCAGCTTGCCATCCTCGACCCTGGCATCGATCTTGTGGAGCGCATGGCGCGGCCCCTCGTCCACCGCCAGCGCGGCAATCGTCTCGCCGCTTGCCAGCGCGGGCAGGTGGCGCGTTTTCGCGCCGTCGCTTTCGCCCTGCGCGATGGCCCAGGCGGCAATCGTGACGCCCATGATCGGGCTGGCCGCCAGCACCTTGCCCAGTTCCTCGACCACCAGCCCTGCCGACATCCAGCCGAAGTCGGACCCGCCGTGATCTTCGGGCACCATGATGCCCGCCCAGCCCATGCCGGCCATCGCCTGCCACGCATCAGGGTCAAAGCCCGCTCCGCTTTCGCAATCCCGCAGCGCGCGCCACGCCGTGAACGGGCTTTCGTTCGCCGCCCATTCGCGCGCCATGTCGCGCAGCATCGCCTGTTCGTCGTTCAGAACCGCCATCGTCCCAACTCCCTTACTGATGGTCCAGCATGCCCAGCACGCGCTTGGCGATGATATTGTTCTGGATCTCGGTCGACCCGCCATAGATCGTGGTCGCCTTGCCGAAGAGCCATGTGCGAACCCCCGCAAGCTCGGCTGCGGTAAAGCCCTCGCCTTCCCAGCCCAGACCCTGCAGGCCCATGATCTCGATGGCGAGCTCGGCACGTTCCTGCCCCAGTCTCGTGCCCGCCTTCTTCAGCACCGAACTGATTTCGCTGACCCCGCCCTGCGCCTTCGATTCCTCCGCCGCCTTGCGCGCGGTGAGCAGGAAGGCGGCCCAGCGGATCTCGAAATCGGCGATGCGGTCGCGCAGCACCCTGTCGGCCAGCTGCCCGTCCTCGCCCGTCTCGCGGTACATCTTCGCCAGTTCGCCCAACGTCGGCCCGCCCAGCCTGCCCATCGCATTACCGCCCGACAGATTGGTGCGCTCATGCTGCAACAGGCGCTTGCCGATGGTCCAGCCCTGCCCTTCCTCGCCGACCAGGTTCTCCTTGGGCACCTTCACATCGGTGAAGAAGGTCTCGCAGAACGGGCTCATCCCGCTGATCATGCGGATCGGGCGCACTTCCACGCCGGGGGCGTCCATGTCGATCAGCAGGAAAGAGATGCCCTTGTGCTTGTCCGACCGGTCGGTGCGGACCAGGCAAAAGCACTTGTCCGCCCATTGCCCGCCGCTGGTCCATGTCTTCTGCCCGTTGACGAGGTAATGGTCGCCCTGGTCCACCGCGCTGGTCTGCAGATTGGCAAGGTCCGACCCGGCATTGGGTTCGGAATAGCCCTGACACCAGCGGATCTCTCCCCGGCAGATCGGGGGGATGTGTTCCTTCTTCTGCGCCTCGCTGCCGAATTCCAGCAGGGTGGGGCCGAACATCATCACGCCCATGCCCTGAATCGGGTTATAGGCACCCGCCTTGGCAAGTTCCTCCTGCAGGATCGCCGCCTCGCGCCGCGACAACCCGCCGCCGCCATATTCGGCGGGCCATGTCGGAGTGCCCCATCCTCGCGATCCCATCGCCTCGCGCCATTGGCGCTGCGACTCGCTTTCGCCCGCGCCGCTTTCGACGCTGGCGAGCGCGTTGGATGCGCCCTTCAATTCGGGCGGGAAATTGGTCTGGATAAAGGCGCGCACATCCTCGCGAAAGGCGCTCTCGCTGACCTGCGCGGCGGGTTCGGCAGTGGTGGCCATGGGTATGCTCCTCGGGTCCTTACGTGGTGCCGGCATCGCGCACGACGCGCGCCTTCTCGGCGGCTTCGACCGCCTTGATCCGCGCGACATTCTCGCGGTGCCGCGCCTCGGTGATGGGGTAGAACAGCAGGAACAGCGTGCCGATCGTCCATAATCCCAGCGATGCGGGGATGTAATGCGCCAGCAGGCTCTGCTCCATCGCATAGGTGACAGCAGCAGGGTCGGCCTTTTCCGGGATGCCCGCCGAAGACACCACCAGCCCGGCGGCGAAAATGCCAAGGCCGGTCGAACATTGCTGCATGAAGCTGGCCGCGGCAAAGAACACGCCCGCCGCATGCTTGCCGCTGCGCGCGGCGTGATCCTCGACCACGTCAGCCAGCATGGAACTGGTGTTGATCAGCGACACCGCGATCATCGCGCCGTAACACGCACCGATGGCGAACAGCACCGGTACCAGCAGCGGATGGCCCACCGGCAGGAACAGCCCCAGATACGTTAGCGCCAGCGGCGAAATGCCCAGCGTGATGCCGGCGACGGCCATCACCATCGAAGTGGTGCGCTTGCCCCACCACTTGCTGAACTTGGGCGCCAGCGGCGCGGCAATGGTCGCCGCGACCAGCGAATCAAAGGTCAGCAGCGCGATCTGCCCCGCCCCCAGATCGAAGACATAGGTATAGAAATACAGCGTCGACGCGCTGTAGAGCCCGATCGCGGTGAACTTGAACACACCAAAGCCGAAGATCGCCAGAAAGCCGCGATTGCCGAAGGCGGACCCCATCTCGCGCAAATGACCCAGCGCGCTGGACTTCGGCTGGCCCACCGGGGCCTGCCGCATGTGGGCGATCTGGCTTTTCGTGCCGAAGCCGCAGACCAGTATCGCGACGAAGATCAGCGCGCCGCCCGCGATAGCAAAGCGTTCATAGCCCGCTGGGTTGAGCTGCCCGCGCGGAAACTCCAGCGTGGCGACGAAGAACACCGCCAGGCTAAAGGCAAGAAAACCGTACGACCCGACATAGCCGAACCAGTACCGCAGCGAGAACAGCCGCGTGCGCTGCGCGTAATCCGACGTCATCTCGGGGTTCATCGCGCTCGACGGGATTTCGAACATCGAGATCGAGATGCGCGTCAGCGAGGCCAGCGCGAAGATCCAGATGCCGGTCTGCACATCGGTCAATCCAGCGGGCGGAAACCATGTCAGCATGAAGAAGAAGGCGGTCGGGATCGCCGATCCGATGATGAACGGATGCCGCCGCCCCCAGCGCGAGCGGGTCGAATCGGACCAGCGCCCGATGACCGGATCGGCCACCGCATCGACCAGCAGCGTCAGCGCGATGGCGACCGACACGATGGCGGCGGGAATGCCGATGACCTGGTTGTAGAACAGCAGCAGATAGGCCGAAAACGCGGCATTCTTGACGCCGGTGGCGACCGCACCGAAGCCATAGCTGGCCTGCGCGGCGGCCGGGATGCGGCGCAGCACCTCATCCTCGGGCGCGTCGGCATCGACGGATGCGGGGATTGAGGCGGCGACGGCCGTGTTCATGCGCTATCCCCGCCGCCGGAAAAAGGGGCGGGATCGCGATACCGCATATTCTGAACGGCGACAGTCTCGCCCGGGCAACGGCCTATCGCGACGGGCGCATAGGACGCGCTGCGGATCACCCGCTCTCGCGCAACCGGCCCGCGCCGCCTTGCGGACGCATGGATTGCGGGTGTGTCGTCGAAATGCCAAGCCATCGGCCTCTCCGCCATTGCGCGCGCCCTTTCCGGAGCGTCGCCATCACCATACCCTGTTTTTGAATAGAGGCAACCGGCTTTATCGCCTGGGGCCTCACGCCTCCTCCACCCAGTCCTGCCGCAGCCTGCGCGATGCCAGCAGCATCAGCACCGCGGCGACCAGATAAAGCAGCTGCCCGAAGATCATCGACCAGCGCAGCGATTCCGTACCGAATTGCGGAGCGAGCAGGTCGGACATCTGACCCAGCACATAGATGCCCCCGCCCAGCCCCAGCAGATTGTTGATAAGCAGGAACAATGCCGACGCGGTCGACCGCTGCGCCGGCGCGACAAGGTGCTGCACTGCGGTCAACACCGGCCCAAGCCAGACATAGGCCATCGCCTGCGGGATCAGGAACAGCGCAAAGGCCAGCCCCAGATTGTCGGTCATGAAAATCGCCGCGACGAAGAACGGCGTCGCAATCGCATAGGCCATCGCGGGCAGCCGCGCATACCATGCCTTGTCGCGCGCGCCCATGCGGTCGCCCAGCAGGCCGCCCGTCAGCGTGCCGATCACTCCGCCCACCAGCATCAGTGCGCCCAAAAACCACGACGTCTGCAACAGGTCCAGGCCAAAGCTGCGGATCATCAGGCTGGGTTTCCAGAACAATATGCCATACCCCAGCATCGATCCCGAAGCCGCCCCGAACGACAGCAGCCAGAACGACGGCTTGCGCGCAAGGATGCGCGCGACCGTGGCGATCCTGGCGGCATCCGGCACATCCGTCGCCGCGGCGACCGGACGCGGCAGGTCGCGCACCACCAGCTTGAACAGCGGCGCGATGATCACGCCCGCGCATCCGACGACGACAAAGGCCAGCCGCCAGTCGATCGTCGCCGCGATCCAGCCGCCCGCCAATATGCCGCCCGCCGATCCCAGCGGAATTCCCATCGAATAGATCGCCAGCGCCAGCGAACGCTTCTTCGGCGGGAAATAATCACCGATCAGCGCATAGGAGGGCGCGACGCCGCCCGCCTCCCCCACGCCGACGCCAAGCCGGGCGAAAAAGATGTGCCAGAACCCCTGCGCCAGCGCGCAGGCGGCGGTAAAGCCGCTCCACACGACAAGGCTGATGGTGATGACCCAGCTCCTGCTGGTCCGGTCGGCCAGCGAAGCCAGCGGCACCGCCAGCGTGGAATAAAGCAACGCGAAAGCCAGTCCGCCCAGCAGCCCCATCTGCGCATCCGACAGGCCAAGATCGGCCTGGATCGGCGCGGCCAGGATCGCCAGGATCTGCCGGTCGAGGAAGTTGAAGATATAGACCAGAAGCAACATCGCCAGCACCGCGCCCGGCGATCGCGGCAGGTCCCGCCGTTCGATCATCACCCTCTCCCAGATAAGATGTCGGCGGCGTGTTTTGTCATACCGCGCTTTGGAAGAGGATAGGTTCTCCTGTTACTTTGTCCATACCCATTCTGGTAATCGGTCGCGCCCGTCCCTGTCATTCGATCCGCGAAAGCGGGCCGGGGCGCGGCAGTGTGATGGCCACGCTGGTCCAGTCGCCGCTGCTGACGATGTCGAGCTCGCCCTCGTGACGGCCGACGATGGCGGCGACCAAAGTCAGCCCCAGCCCGTGCCCCGGCAACCCGATCGCGCCCGATCCGCGGAAGAAGCGCTCGCTCAGCCGCTCGGCCTCGCCCTGGCGCAGCGGCGGGCCGTCATTGCCGACGGCGATCCGCACGCGGTCGCCCAGATCGGTCAGCGACACGCGGATCGCGCCGTCCGCCCGCCCATATTTGACGGCATTGTCCAGCAGATTGCCGATCGCCTGGAACAGCAGGTCGCGGTCGCCTTCCAGAACCGCCCGGCTCGGCCCCTCGGCCGACAGGGCGATCCCGCGCTGCGCGGCGGCGGGTTCGTAAAGCTCGACCGCGTCGCGCATGATCGCGGCCAGGTCGATCCCGGCGAAACCGATGTCGTGGCGATGCTCCTCGATCCGGCCGATCCGCAGCAGCGCGTCGAAGATCGCCTGCAGCCGCGCCATTTCGCGCAAGGCGGCGTCCAGCACCTGCATCCGGGTCCGCTCTCCCGCGTGGACCTGCACCGCTTGCTCAAGCTGCGCCTGCACGCGCGACAAGGGCGTGCGCAGCTCGTGCGCCAGATTGTCCGACACGCGCCTGACCGACTGGAACAGCGCTTCGTTGCGCTCCAGCATCAGGTTCAGCGTCTCGCTCAGCCGGTCGAAGTCGTCGCCGCTGCCGTGCACCGGCACGCGTTCGCCCAGCCGCCCGGTCATCACCTTGCGCGCGGTGACGGAAATCGCCTCGATCCGCAGGCCGATGGCGCGGCTCATCAGATAGCCCCCCGCCACCGCCAGCAGCAGGACCAGCACGATCAGCACGGGAAACGCCGCCCGCGCCGCCTGCTCGCGCTCCTCGAAACGCTCGGCATTGCGGCCCACGATCAGCCTTGTGCCATCGGCAAAGATGCGTTCGCGCGACAGCGCGCTGAAATCGATCTCGCCCCCTTCCAGGCTGACATCGGCCTCGATCGCGTAAAAGCCGTCGCGCGAGGTGCTGGGCCAGCTTGTCAGATTGCTGGTGACGACCCGGCCGTCCGGCGCGATCAGCGCATGGAACGCGCGCTCCGCCGTGCGCGAGCGGCGCGCCCGCTGCTCCAGCCTTTGCGCCAGCGCGTCGCGGCCTCCGGCTTCGTGAACCTGCGCCAGCGCGGCAAGCTCGCCGTCTACCTGCGTGCGGATCGCAGCCAGCGGGCGCGCGACCGCCAGCCAGTAATAGGCCGCGAACAGCAGCACCAGCGACGCGCAGAACAGCCCCGCATAGGTCAGCGCCAGCCGGAAGGAGAGCGACTTGACGATCCGTTCCATCAGACCGCTTTCCTCACGACCCGATCATATAGCCCGCGCCGCGCACCGTGCGGATCAGCGGGGCGTGCCCGCCCTCGTCCAGCTTCTGGCGCAGATTGCTGATATGCTGGTCGATGATGTTGGTCTGCGGGTCGAAATTATAGTCCCACACCCGCTCAAGCAGCATCGACCGGGTGACCACGCGGCCCGCATTGCGCACCAGCTCGATCAATATGCCGAATTCGCGGGTGGTCAGATCGATGCGTTTTCCGGCGCGGCGCACGGTGCGGGCCAGCGGATCTATCTCGAGATCCGCGAACAGGATCGGGCCGGACGGTTCGGGCTGGGGCGACTTGCGGCGGGCAAGCACTTCCACCCGCGCCAGCAGTTCGGACAGGGCGAAGGGCTTGGGCAAATAATCGTCGGCGCCTGCGCGCAGCCCCTTCACCCGCTCGTCCACGTCGCCCAGCGCGCTGACGATCAGCACCGGCGTCTCGTCATCGGTGGCGCGCAGCGCGGCCAGGATCTTCATCCCGTCGACATTGGGCAGCATGCGGTCGAGGATGATGACGTCATAGCTCTCGCAGCTGGCCTGCAGCAGGCCCTGCCGTCCGTCGGCGTGGCAGGTCACCACATGGCCCGCCTGGCGAAGCCCGGACGCGACATGCGCCGACAGCGCCTCGTCATCCTCTATCAGCAAGATCTGCATGCGCTTTTCGGTATCCAGCCGGGGCAGGGGCCGCGACGTTACCGGCTGATCCCCCTGCGGTCGAGTTCGGGAATGGTTCGACGCGGGAATCGGGCACCCGGCAGCGAACATGGGCAAAATCACATCTTGCTTCCATGCGCCGCCCACGGCTGCGCGCAACATCCATTGGCGTGAGCACATCCCCGACGCCCCCTGCACCCGCGCCCCCTTCACCCGCGACCCGCGCCCCGAAGCCATGACTCCGATCCTGCATGTCCCGGCAATCGGCGGCCAGCACCAGTTCGCGCATTTCCTGCCCGTCGCCTTCGAACTGGCGGCGAGCGGTACCTGCGATGTGCGGATCTTCGTACCCTCCCCCGCCGACGCGCACGCGGTAAGGGCGCTGGCGGCCCGGCTGGGCATGGCGGCGCCCGACATCACGGTGATGGACATGCCGCGCGCCGCCCGCGCGTCGCTGCCTTTCGCGCTGCGCAAGATCGCGCAGCTGCTGGCATGGGCGCCCCGCATCCGCCAGGCCGATGCGATCCTGTGCGCCGAACGGACCAGCACGATCCTGAAGCGCCTGCCGGGCCGCTGCCCGCCGCTGATCCACATCCCCCATGGCGCGGGCGACCGCGCAGTGGGGTTCGAGGATCGCTTCCGCTTCTTCGACCGGGTGATCGTGTCGGGCGCGAAGGACCGCGACCGGCTGATCCGCGAAGGCTGTGTCGCGGCGGATCGCTGCAGCGTCGGCGGCCCGGTCAAGCTGGCGGCCCTGCTGCGGCCAGGGGCCGAAAGGCCGCGCCCGCTGTCGGGCGTGCGGCCGGTGATCCTTTATAATCCGCATTTCCATCGCCGGATGGGCACTGGCCCGTTGATCGCGCGGCAGCTGGCGGAAACGATCCGCGCCGGCGACCGGTACGATTTGATCATCGCACCCCATGTCCGGTTGGCGCAGGGGCTGGGCCGCGCCGCGCGCGCCGAATGGGAAGCGCTGGCGGTGCCGGGCCGCGTGATGGTCGACCTCGGTTCCGAACGGTCGAGCGACATGAGCTATACGCTGGCCGCCGACCTCTATGTCGGCGACGTCAGCAGCCAGGTCTATGAATATCTGGTCCGCCCCCGTCCCTGCCTGTTCGTGAACGGGCACGGCGCGCAGTGGCGCGGCAATCCCGACTACGCGATGTGGCGCTTCGGCCCGGTGATAGAGCCGGGCGCGGATCTTGCCGCCGCCATCGACCATGCCTTCGCCAGCTGGACCGATTTCCGCGAGGCGCAGATGGCGCAGACGCAGGCCGCCTTCGACGGGATCGGCTGGGACGCGGCGGGCCATGCGCGCTTCCACGGCGCCGACCCGGTGCAGCGCGCCGCCGCCATCGTCACGCGCGAACTGGCGCAGGGCAGCGTGCCAGCCTGGGTGCCCGCGGGCGGGGAAACGCTGGCACCGGTGAGCGGCTGAGCCGGTCGCTCGCGCTAGCGGCTTACATCCGCTCCAGCGCGATCGCGGTTGCCTCGCCGCCGCCGATGCAGATGGCGGCGATGCCGCGCTTGAGGTCGCGCGTTTCCAGCGCGCCCAGCAGCGTCGCCATAATGCGCGCGCCCGATGCGCCGATCGGATGGCCCAGCGCGCAGGCCCCGCCGTTGACGTTGAGCTTTTCGCGGTCGATGCCCAGCTCCTTCTCGGCGATCAGCGCGACGACGGCAAAAGCCTCGTTCACCTCGAACAGATCGACATCGTCCATGGTCCAGCCGATGCGCTCCATCAGATTGCGCGTGGCATGCACTGGCGCGCTGGTGAACTTCGCGGGCTCATGCGCGAATGACGCATGGCCGACCACCTTCGCCACCGGCGTCATGCCCAGCCTCTCGGCCGTGCTGGCGCGGCACATCACCAGCGCCGCCGCCCCGTCCGAGATCGAGGAGCTGTTCGCCGCCGTCACCGTGCCATCGGGCACGAAGGCAGGGCGCAGCGTCGGGATCTTGTCGGCATTGGCCTTGCCCGGCTGCTCGTCCTCGCTCACCGTGTGGACACCCTTGCGGGTCTTTACCTCGACCGGCGTGATCTCGCGGTCGAAGGCGCCGGTTTCCTGCGCCTTCTTGGCCAGTGTCAGCGACCGGATCGCGTAATCGTCCTGCGCCTCGCGCGTGAACTGGTATTCGGTGGCCGCGCGGTCGGCGAACACGCCCATCAGCGTGCCTTCTTCATAGGCATCTTCCAGCCCGTCGAGGAACATCGAATCATTGACCGTGTCATGACCAAGCCGCGCACCGCCGCGATGCTTGGGCAGCAGGTAGGGCGCGCCGGTCATGCTCTCCATGCCGCCCGCGACCACCACGTCGGCGCTGCCGCCCGCGATCGAATCATAGGCCATCATCGCGGCCTGCATGCCCGATCCGCACATCTTGTTGATGGTGGTCGATGGCACATGCTCGCCCAGCCCGGCATGGATCGCGGCCTGCCGCGCGGGCGCCTGCCCCAGCCCCGCAGGAAGCACGCAGCCCATGATCACCTGGTCGACGTCGCTGCCCTCGATTCCGGCACGCTCGATCGCGGCCTTGACCGCAGCGGCGCCAAGCTGGGTGGATTTCACATCGGCAAACGCGCCCTGCAGGCCGCCCATGGGCGTGCGGGCATAGGATGCAATCACGATCGGATCGGTCATGGCGGGGTCTTTCTTATTACGCTTGAGAATATAGATTACTTGCTAGTATAACGACTTGCGGAGCAACGGTCAGGAGCACGCATGGCGCAAACCCCCTCTCCCTTCAGAACCGCCGAACAGCGCAGCCGCGACCGGCAGGCCAAGAAGCTGGCGCTGATGGAAGCGGCGGTACGCATGTTCAACACGCGCGGATTTCACGCGACCTCGCTCGACGACGTGGCGGCCTCGCTGGGCGTGACCAAGCCGACGGTCTACCACTATCTCGGCAACAAGGAGAGCGTGCTGCTCGAATGCCTGCGCTTCGGGCTGAAGCAATTGCTGGATGCCGCCACCGCCGCACGCGCCGAAAAAGGCATTGCGGCGGACCGGCTGCGCAGCTTCCTGATCGTCTTCGCGCAGGTGAACATGAGCGATTTCGGCCGCTGCGTCATCCGCACCCCCGATGAAGCGTTGAGCGAGGAAAGCCGCGAGGTCCTGCGCGGGCTGAAGCGCCAGATCCACGCCGAAATGCGCAGCCTGATCGCCGAGGGACAAGCCGACGGCTCGATCGCTTGCGGGGACCCCAACCTGCTCGCCTTCACCCTCGCGGGCGCGCTCAACTGGCCCGCGCGCTGGTTCGATGCCCACGCGTTCGGCGAAGGCGGCGGTCATTCGCCCGAGGAAACCGCGAGGAGACTGGTCGACAATCTCGCCGCGGGCTTCCTGCCCCGATCCTGATCGGAACCGGGGCGGAGCGAATGGCGCGCCGCCCGTCACCTCACAGCTTTTCCGTCAGCTCGGGCACGGCCTTATACAAATCGGCGACGAGGCCGATGTCGGCGACCTGGAAGATGGGTGCGTCCTCGTCCTTGTTGATGGCGATGATGGTCTTGGAATCCTTCATGCCCGCCAGGTGCTGGATCGCGCCAGATATGCCGATGGCGATGTAGACTTCGGGCGCGACGATCTTGCCGGTCTGGCCGACCTGGTAGTCGTTGGGGACATAGCCTGCGTCGACCGCGGCGCGCGATGCGCCCACGCCCGCACCCAGTCTGTCGGCGAGCGGCATGATGATCTGCTCGAACGTCTCGCCGTCCTTCAGCGCGCGGCCGCCCGAGACGATGATCTTCGCGCTGGTCAGTTCCGGCCGCTCGCTCTCGGCCAGTTCGGCGGACACGAAGCTGGACTTTCCGGTGTCGCCCGTGGATGCAACAGCCTCGATTTCGGCGCTACCGCCCTCGGCCTCGGCCTTGTCGAAGGCGGTGCCGCGTACGGTGATGACGAGCTTGACATCCGTGCTCTCGACCGTGGCGATGGCGTTGCCGGCATAGATCGGGCGGGTGAAGCTCTTCTCGCCCTCCACCGACAGGATGTCGCTGATCTGCATGACATCGAGCAGCGCCGCCACGCGCGGCGCGATGTTCTTGCCGGTGGTGGTGGCGGGGAACAGCACCGCGTCGTGGTGATCCATTAGCCCCTTGATCAGCGGCGCGACATTCTCGGCCAGCTGGTGTTCGTAGGCCGTGTCATCCGCGACATGGACCTTGCCCACGCCCGCGATCTTGCTTGCGGCTTCGGCGACCGCGCTGCAGCCCGCGCCCGCGACCAGCAGGTGCACCTCGCCCAGCTTCGATGCCGCCGTTACGGTTGCCAGCGTCGCATCGCCCAGATGCGCATTGTCGTGATCGACATAAACAAGCGTCTTCATGATCAGGCGACTCCCATTGCTTTGAGTTTTGCGACGAGTTCATCGACATCGGCGACCTTCACGCCTGCCTGCCGGACCGGCGGTTCGGACACCTTCAGCGTCTTCAGGCGAGGCGCGATGTCGACGCCGTAATCGGCCGGCGTCTTGGTCTCCAAGGGCTTCTTCTTCGCCTTCATGATGTTGGGCAGCGACGCATAGCGCGGCTCGTTCAGGCGCAGGTCCGTCGTGATGATCGCGGGCGTCGACAGGCGCACCGTCTCAAGCCCGCCGTCGACTTCGCGCGTCACCTTCACGTGATCGCCGTCCATCTCGACCTTCGATGCGAACGTGCCCTGCGGCAGTTCCATCAGCGCGGCCAGCATCTGGCCCGTCTGGTTGCTGTCGTCGTCGATCGCCTGCTTGCCCAGGATGATCAGGCCCGGTTCGACCTCGGCCGCGACGGCTTTGAGAATCTTGGCCACCGCAAGAGGCTCGACCTCCTCATCGGTCTCGACCAGCACCGCGCTGTCCGCGCCCATCGCCAGCGCCGTGCGCAGCGTTTCTGCCGCCTTCGCAGGCCCGATGCTCACCGCCACGATCTCGCTGACCGCGCCCGCTTCCTTCAACCGGATCGCTTCCTCCACCGCGATCTCGTCGAACGGGTTCATGCTCATCTTCACATTCGCAAGATCGACACCAGAACCATCCGCCTTAACTCGCGGCTTCACATTGTAGTCGATCACCCGCTTTACCGGGACCAGGGCTTTCATGATTTGGCTTCCTTCTCGATAATGTCCGACCGCCCCCGCAAGATGCGGTTCGCGGTCAAGTCTTGTCCGTCATCTTCCTGCATTCGATCGGCAATTCCGCCCGGCTTTCGCAAGGGCCGACCGGGCGCGAAACAGGTGTCGCTGGCTGCAACACTCCAATCCGGCGCGCCCGATCCTGTTCCGCGCGGAATGCTGCGCCGGATCACTTGGGCGCCATCCTGATCGCACCGTCAAGGCGGATCGTCTCGCCGTTCAGCATCGGGTTGGCGACAATCGATTCGACAAGCTGCGCATATTCGTCGGGCTTGCCGAGACGGCTGGGGAACGGCGCCTGCTTGCCCAGCGATTCCTGCACTTCGGGCGAAAAGGATTCCATCATCGGCGTCAGGAACAGCCCCGGCGCGATGGCCATCACGCGGATGCCATGGCGCGCCATCTCGCGCGCGATGGGCAGCGTCATGCCGACTACCCCGGCCTTCGACGCGGCATAGCCCGCCTGCCCGATCTGCCCTTCATAGGCCGCGACGCTGGCAGTGCTGATCGCCACGCCGCGCTCCTCGCCGATTGGGTCGGCATCGATGATCCGCGCGGCGAATTTCGACAGCACGTTATAGCTGCCGATCAGATTGATGTTCACGATCCGCGCGAAATCGGCGAGCGGAGCCGGATTGCCGTCGCGGTCCACCATCTTCCGGGGCGGAGCGATCCCCGCGCAATTGACGAGGATGCGGGCCTTGCCGTTCGCCGCCTCGGCTTCCTCGACCGCCCTGGCCACGCCGTCCTCGTCGGTGACGTCGACCTTGGCGAACCGCCCGCCGATTTTCGCGGCATGCGCCTCGCCCTTGTCGGTGTCGAGGTCGAAGATGGTCACCTTGCCGCCCAGCCCGGCGAGATGCGCGGCGGTTGCGCCGCCCAGTCCCGACGCGCCGCCGGTGACGATGGCTGCCAGCCCTTCCACTTTCATGTCCTCGATCCTTCGTTCTGCTTTTATGCGCCCGTATAGGCGCCAGTATGTATACCCGCCAGTAGATAATAGCCCAGCCCGTATGCTGTCAACGTGGCTTGATCCCCCGCGCAGCACCTGTAAGCCCGGCCGGATCGACTGCCACCGGCGCAGGACAAGCGAGAGAGGTTCCATGACCGAGACCATCCCGATGCGATCATGGCTGTTCGCCCCGGGCGACAGCGAGCGCAAGATGCTGAAATGCGCCGAAAGCGATGCGGACATTGCGCTGTTCGACCTTGAGGATGCGGTCACCGTGGACCGCAAGCCCGACGCGCGCTCGATGGTCCGCGATCTGCTGCATTCGCGCGATTCCGGGCGCGAACGGCTGTGGGTGCGGATCAACCCGGTCGACGGCCCATTCGCGGTGGACGACCTTGCCGCGGTGATGCCCGGCAGGCCCGGCGGCATCATGCTGCCCAAGTCGCGCGGACGCCGCGATGTCGAACTGCTGGACCATTACCTTACCGCGCTGGAAGCGGCGAACGGGATCGCACAGGGATCGACGAAAGTCATCGCGCTCGTCACCGAAGCGGCAGAGGCGATGTTCACCACCGGCGATTACGCGGGCGCGCCGCGACTGGCCGCCATGACCTGGGGCGCGGAGGATCTGGCCGATGCGCTGGGCGCCAGCAACAACCGCGACGCCAGCGGCGACTATGATTTCACCTACAGGCTGGCGCGCAGCCTGTGCCTGATCGGCGCGGCCAGCGCGGGCGTACTGCCGATCGAGACGATCCACGGCGATTTCCGCGACATCGACGGACTGCGCGCCCGCGCCGACATGGTCCGCGCGCAAGGCTATCGCGGCATGCTGGCGATCCACCCGGCGCAGGTCGCGGTCATCAACGAGGCGTTCACCCCCAGCGAGAAGGAAATCGCCGCCGCGCAGGAGATCGTCGACCTGTTCGCCGCCAATCCCGGCGTGGGGGCAATCGGCTACAAGGGGGGCATGCTCGACCGCCCCTATCTCGCGCGGGCCGAAACGGTGCTGCGACTGGCGGGGCGTAGCTAGGGCCGCCAGTGGACCGGGCCGAGGACCGCGAGTGCCGCGCCTTGCTGCGCAGCATGTTCGGCGCCGCCATCGCCGCGGCTGCCCCCGACCGCGCGGTCGCGGCCAACCTGCCCGACCGGCCCGGCGGGCGCTGCCTGGTCGTCGGCGCGGGCAAGGCCTCGGCCGCGATGGCATTGGCGGTGGAAGCGGCATGGCCCGATGTCGCGCTGCAAGGCGTCGTTTCGACCCGCTACGGCCATGGCGCTGCCTGCAAGCGGATCAGGATCGTCGAGGCGGGCCATCCGGTCCCCGACGCGAACAGCCTCGCCGCGGCGGACGCCATGCTGGAACTGCTGCAGGGCGCGGGGCCCGGCGATCTGGTGCTGGCGCTGGTCTCCGGCGGCGGCTCGGCCTGTCTCGCCCGCCCGATCGCGGGGGTGACATTGGCCGACAAGCAGGCGATCACCCGTGAATTGCTGCGCAGCGGCGCCCCGATCGGCGAGATGAACCGGGTCCGCAAGGCGCTATCGGCGGTCAAGGGCGGCGGACTGGCCCGCGCCGCCGGATCGGCGCGCATATGCACCCTGGTCATCAGCGACGTGCCCGGCGACGATCCAGCCGATGTCGCATCCGGCCCGACCATCCCCCATGCCGGACGGCCCGAAGACGCGCTCGAGATTCTTGACCGCCACGGCATCGCCCTGCCCGACCGGGTGCGAACCGCCATTCTGGCGCAATCCGCCCTCCCCGCCATCGACCGCCCACAGGACGAGGTGCGCCTGATCGCCAGCCCTTCGCAATCCTTGGCCGCCGCCGCATCGCTGGCGCGCGATCATGGCTATGCCATCGTCGATCTGGGCGACCGGGTTCAGGGCGAAGCCGCGCAAGTCGCCGCCCGCCATGCCGAACTGGCCCTGCGCCTCGCGGCGCAAGGCGGCCCGCCCACCGCCATAGTGTCGGGCGGAGAAACCACCGTCACCCTGCCGCAAGGCTGCACGGGATCGGGCGGGCGCAACAGTGAATATCAGCTTGCGCTGGCCCGCGCCTTGGACGGCCATCCGCGCATCTGGTCCATCGCGGGCGATTCCGACGGGATCGACGGCGCTTCCGATGCGGCAGGGGCGATCGCTGCACCCGGCACGCTGGCCCGCGCATCACGCCTCGGGCTCGATATCGACCGCGCGCTGGCCGATCACGATTCGCACAGGTTCTTCGCCGCGGGCGATCTGGTGATCACCGGACCGACGCGCACCAATGTGAACGACATCCGCATCCAGCTGGTCCGCTAGCCTGCCGCAGCCCCCGACCCTTTCAGCAGCGCCATGCGCAGGCACTGGCACACGATTTCCTCGCGCTGGTTGACCAGCTCGTGCCGAAAGGTGACGATCCCGCATCCGGGGCGCGAGCCGGAATCCTTCAATTCCACCACCTTGGTCCGCGCCCGCAGCGTGTCGCCGATGAACACCGGCGCTGGCATCGTCAGCCTGTCATAGCCCAGATTGGCGACCAGCGTGCCCAACGTGGTGTCCCCCACCGACAGCCCGATCATCAGCGCGAAGGTAAAGGTCCCGTTGACCAGGATCTGCCCGAACTCGCTCTGCCTCGCCGCCTCGACGTCAAGATGCAGCGGCTGCGGATTATGGGTCATGGTGGTGAACAGCAGATTGTCGGTTTCGGTCACCGTCCGCCCGATCTCGTGCGTCAGCGTGTCGCCCACGCTCCACTGGTCATAGAATCGGCCCGCCATCTCTCTTCTCCCCGGAATGGTCCTGCCAGCCCTGTCGCGCCTGAAGCCCGATACTGCAATGGGCTTGGCGGTTCGCGGCCCGGCTAGACCAGCGTGGGGCGAGAGCGGATCGCGTTCAGCACCTGCGGGGCGACGATATAGACCGCGTGCCGCCCGCCGCCGCGATTGCGGTGGTCCTTGACCCGCCCCGCGTAATGGCGGCGCACGAAGCCCGCCTTTACCAGGTCGGAGACCGCGCGGCTGACATTGGCCTTGCCGACCGCCAGCGCTTCCTCCTCCAGCGCGGCGTCGACCAGCCCTTCCTCGCTGGCGCGCGGGCCCAGACGCAGCTCCACCTTGCGGCGCATCGCGGCGCGGCGATGGTCGCGCGCCGCCAGCGGTACCAGCTTCTCCGCCACCCATTCGCGCAGGGGTTGGCGCACACCCCCCGGCCCCGCCACCCAGGGCCCCGCCTGCCCGTCGGGGCGCGCGGCCTCGGCAATCAGGCCCAGCACCATGAAGGCATAGCGCGGCCGCCGCGAATTCTGCGCCAGCGCGTTAAGGATCGAGCCAAGATCTTCGGCCCGCGGCGAGCTTTGCTGCGTGTACATACCGTGAATCTGCCACGCCGCGAATCGCTTGTGAATCCCTCTCGTGCCGCGGTCTGCCGGCGGGGTGCACGTTTTGTCATGCGTGACACTTTGCCCGCGAGCTGCCGTCCGAAATCTGGCATTGTCCAGCCCGCTTTCCGAACTCGCCCTGCAAAATGGCGGACAGCAGGCCGAACGATCGAAACGACAAGCCCAGAGCAGAAGCGCCGCGCCCCGGCAAAGTGTCACCCGTGGCCGCCAATCGGCAAAAGACGCAGCGAAGCAGTCGGCGGGTCGCAAAGGCACCCCGCCCGCTGCCTGCCGCCAATGAAGCATGCGCCGTTCAGACGGAACGGTAGAAGGCGATGCTCATCTCGCCCTCGACGCATTCCATGATCAGCGGGACCAGCCGGTCGTGGAAATCGATGCTCATATGCGTGTCGAACGCGGCATCGTCGCGAAAGGTGGCGACGACCTGGAACAGGTCGGGATCGTCCTCGGACTGGAACAGCTCATAGACGACGACGCCCGGCTCCTGCTCGAACGCCAGCGTCTTCAGCTCGCTCTGATAGGCGATGAGGTCGCCTCGCCGGTCCGGCTTGGCGCGCAATTGCGCGATGAAGCTCTTCCCGCTCATCGGGCGGGCTCCAGGTCGTGCAGCATCTCGCGCTCGTAATGGCCGTCCATGCATTCGATCATCTCGGCGATCAGCGGCTTGTTCTGCTCGTATTCCATGTGTGCCTTGTCGGCGTTCTCGTCGGTAAAGGATTCAAGCACCGCGAACATGTGCGGTTCGTCGAGGCGGAAGAACTGGAAATGCAGCACGCCCGGCTCCTGCGGCGCCTGCTCCTCCATGCGCCGGGCCGCCGCGACAAAGCGGTCCTCCTCTCCGGGCTTGATGCGAAAACGCGACAGGAAGCTATAGGCCATGTGATCCTCTCCTCGGCAGCCGGCCTGAACGCCGGTTCTTGCACCAATAAAAAACAGACATGTTTGCATTTGGAAAGGGTCATTGCGCGTCGGCGTGCAGGTCTCACCCTCGGAAACCGCGCTCACACCGGCCGGTGCAACCTGCGCAACAAGGGGCTTGCAAAAAATACAAACATGCATGAATGTCTGTTTATGCCCGGCCCGGGCTTCATTGCCGTCTCCGCAAAGAGGGACGGAATGGGGAGAGGAAATGCCATGAACACCAAGTTCGCCGCCCAGTGTGCCCTGTCCGCATTGGCCATCGCCACCCTGCCGGCCACCGCCTTCGCGCAGGACATGACGGACCCCGCTACCGACGAAACCGAAACCGCAGGCAATGCGGAACAGGCCGATCCGGCGCCCACCCCGCGCACCGGCCTGAACGAGATCGTGGTCACCGCCACCCGTCGCAATTCCGACCTCCAGACCACGCCGATCGCGGTGTCCGCGATCGACAGCCAGCTGATCCAGCAATCCTCGCCGCGCGACATCGGCGACCTGGCCGCATTCGTTCCGAATTCTCGGCCGCGACCATCGCCAATTTCAACGCCGCCTCGTTCGCCATGCGCGGCGTGGGCCAGACCTCGATCATCGTCTATTTCGAACCGCCGGTGGCGGTGCTGGTCGACGATTTCGTGGTGCCCTCGGTCCAGACCCAGCTGCTCGACACTTTCGACATCGAGCAGGTAGAGGTGCTGCGCGGACCGCAGGGCACGCTGTTCGGCAAGAACACCACCGGCGGCGTGGTCACGGTCCGCACCAAGCGCCCCGTGCTCAATTATGTCGGCGTGGAAGGGCGCACCGAAATCGGCGAATTCGGCACCGCCCGGCTGCAGGGCGCGATCAACGTGCCGCTTGGCGACTGGGCCGCGGCCCGGCTGGTGATCGGCTCCGAAACATCGGACGGCTATTACAGGAACGGCCATTGCTATGGCCCCGTCACCGGTTTCGTCCCGAACAAGTTCCAGGGGCAGCAGGGCTGCCTGAACGGCGACAGGCTGGGCGGCAAGGAGGTATGGCAGGCCCGCGCCAAGCTGCTGGTGGAACCCACCGACAATATCAGCGCCCTGTTCCAGTACGAATGGATCCGCGACCGCTCCGATGTCGTGCCCTCGGTCAACGTGAACTATCTGTACGAGGGGGATACCCCGCTGCTGACCGATCTGCTGGGCCTGACCGATCCCAACGCCCAGAACATCGATCCGCTCGACCGCGCGGCCTATACCGGCCGCACGCTGCCCAGCGTAAACCTGGAAGCAGGGCAGCGCATCTCGGTCGACGGCGTCTATGCCAATATCGACTGGAGCATCGATCCCGGCACCTTCACCTCGGTCTCGGGCTATCGCTACCAGCGCTCGCAGATCCCCAACTCCTATGCTGGTGCCACGGCCATCGGCACCGACGGCGAGCCGCTGTCCTTCTTCGATGCCTCGCGCGACGACGATCGCAAGACGTGGCAGCAGGAACTGCGCTTTGCCAGCGACCTGGGCGGGCCGTTCGATTTCATCGCCGGCGGCTTCTACCAGCGCGACACGATCGATTTCTGCGTGTCGCAATTGCTCGGCTTCCTCGACCTGACGTCGGGGCCGCTGCCGTTCGGGGAATGGAATTCCACACCCTATGTGCTGTGCAACGCGCAAAAGGCGACTTCCAAGGCGGTGTTCGCCGAGGGCACCTATGATTTCACCCCCGAACTGACGCTCAGCGTCGGGGGCCGCTATACGTGGGACGACAAGACCTGGCGCGGCCGGCAGCAGGTGTTCGCGGCCGAACTGGGCGGCGGTTTCGACCTGTCGATCCCGCTCGACACCGCGCTCGACGCCAGCGTCTATGACTATCCCGCCAATGTGGTGACGGTGGAAGACAGCTGGAAGGAACCGACCTATCGCGCCAGCCTGGGCTGGCAGGCGACGCCAGATCTCTATCTCTACGGCACCTATTCGCACGGCTACAAGGGCGGCGGCTTCAACGACCAGATCGGCGGCTTCGCGGCATTCGGCACCGACCTCGACGCCTTTGCCGAGGCTGCCCGCGCGACCGATCCGGAAACCGCCGACAGCTTCGAGGCGGGCTTCAAGTCGGAATTCCTCGACAACCGCCTGCGCTTCAACCTCACGGCCTTCTATGTCGAGTACAAGGACCTGCAGAAGCAGCTGAACGTGCCGATCGTGGTGAACGGCCAGCCCAACCAGGTCACTTTGTTCGTCAACGCCGCCAGCGCCGAGGTGAAGGGACTGGAGATGGAGGCATCGGCCAATCCGTTCCGCGGCTTCACCCTGCGCGGCGTGGTCGGTTACCAGGACGGCAAGTACAAGGAATATGATGCGCCCAACGCAGGTTACGACCTGTCGACCGCGCCGCTGGACCGTGCTCCCGAATGGCAATGGACGGTCGACGGCAATTACGAACTGCCGCTGGGCGCGGACCATGCGCTGACCTTAAACGGCAATGTCGCCTATACCGGGCGCAATCTGAACACCCAGGCGATCGACGATCCGCTGGGCAACACCTTCCTCGATTCCCGCACGCTGGTGAATGCATCGATCACGCTGGGCGAGATCGACGGGCGCTATTACCTGCGCGCCATCGGCCGCAACCTGACCGACGAGCGGTACCGGGTGGGCATCCAGAACGTCGCCGGGCTGTGGGTGAACGCGCAATACGGGCCGCCGCGCTACTTCGGCCTGGAGCTTGGGGCGCGGTTCGGACAGGACGTGTTCCGCTGATGGCGCATGGGCGGTCCGCCGACGCGGGCCGTCCTTCCCCAAGAATGGAAAGACTGCACAAGATGCCGCCGACGCGCCTGCCGACCGGACTGATCCTGCCCGCCCGCCTGATGCTGCCCACACGCCTGATGCTGCTGGCCGCCCTTGCCCTGCCCCTGGCCGCCTGCGGATCGGATCAGGCGCCCGAAGCCGGCACGGATCGCGCGTCCAATGCGCTGCTGCTCGATGCGAGCGCAGGGGACGACTGGCCCGCCTTCGGCCGCACCTATGGCGAGCAGCATTTCAGCCCGCTCGACCAGATCGATACCGAAAACGTGGGCTCGCTGGGGCTTGCATGGTCGCTCGACCTGCCACCGGGCAATCCGGCGACGGGGCCGATCGCGGTGGACGGGGTCATCTATTCGCATCGGGCTACAGCGTCGCCAATGCGGTCGATGCGAAAACGGGAAAGCTGCTGTGGACCTATGACCCCAAGGCGCCCGAGGCGGCGGGCGACAAGCTGCGGCAGGGCTGGGGCAGCCGGGGCATCGCGTGGTGGAACGGCAAGGTCTATATCGGCACGCAGGACGGCCGCCTGATCGCCATCGACGCGAAGACCGGCCAGCCCGTCTGGTCGAAACGCACCTTTGCCGAAGACGAACCCCGCTTCATCTCGGGCCCGCCGCGCGTGTTCGACGGCAAGGTCATCATCGGCCACGGCGGTGCCGACAGCGGTCCGATCCGCGGCTATGTCACCACCTATGACGCCGAAACGGGCGAGCAATTGTGGCGCTTCCACACCGTCCCCGGCAACCCCGCCGACGGGTTCGAGAGCGAGGCCATGGAAATGGCGGCCGAGACCTGGTCGGGCGAATGGTGGAAATACGGCGGCGGCGGCAATGTCTGGAACGCCATGACCTATGACGCCGAACAGGACCTGGTCCTGCTGGGCACCGGCAATGGCGCGCCGTGGAACCACAAGATCCGCAGCGACGGCAAGGGAGACAACCTCTTCCTCTGCTCGATCGTGGCGCTGGATGCCAAGACCGGCGAATATCGCTGGCACTACCAGATCAATCCGGGCGAAAGCTGGGACTTCAACGCCAGCATGGACATGGAACTGGCCGAGCTGACGATCGACGGCAAGCCGCGCAAGGTGGTGATGACCGCGCCCAAGAACGGCTTTTACTACGTCATCGACCGCACCAACGGTAAGCTGATCAGCGCCGAGCCCTTCGTCACCGTCACATGGGCCAAGGACATCGACAAGCAGACCGGCCGCCCGATCGAGATCGACAATGTCCGCTACCAGGACGGCCCCGTCACCTTCCAGCCCACCCCCGTCGGCGCGCATAGCTGGCTGCCGATGGCCTACAGCCCGCAGAGCGGCCTTGCCTATATTCCGACGCTGGATCTGGAAGTCACCTTCGACGACACCGGCACGACGAAGGACAATTTCGAATGGGCGGGCCGCATGGGGCTGACCAGCGGCGTCGGCTATGCAGTGTCCATCCCCGAAGGCGCGAGCAACACCGGTTACCTCACGGCCTATGACCCGGTCGCGCAAAAGGTCGCGTGGCGCGTACCCATGGACGTGCCGTTCAGCGGCGGCGCGATGGCGACCGCGGGCGGGCTGGTGTTCCAGGGCCGGGTGAACGACGATTTCACCGCTTATGATGCGAAAAGCGGCACCGTGCTGTGGACCTTCGACGCCAGGGCCCCCGTCATCGCCCCGCCCATCACCTATACCGTCGATGGCGAACAATATGTGACGGTGATCGCAGGGATGGGCACCAGCCCCGGCCTGTTCGGGCCGATGACCGCGCAGTTCGGCATCGACTACCGCACGCAGGCCCGCCGGGTGCTGACTTTCAGGCTGGGCGCGAACGGAACGCTGCCCGCCAAGGTGCCCTATACGGCAGTGGCGTTCGACGATCCCGACTATGCGCCCGATGCGGCGCTGGCGGCGCATGGCTCGCAGCTGTTCGCCTCGCGCTGCGGAGTATGCCACGGCGGCGGCGCGATCGCGGGCGGCACCGCGCCCGACCTGCGCACCTCCGCCATCGTCGCATCGCCCGACGCGTTTCGCAGCGTCGTCAGCGATGGGGCGCTGGTCCCGATGGGCATGCCGGTGTTCGGCGAATTGTCCCGGCGCGATCTTGCCGCGCTGCGCCAGTATGTCAGGGACCAGGCGGCCCTGCTGCGCAGCGGCGAAAAGGCTTCGACCAGCGTGGGCGCGAACTGACCGGTTCGCGCCCTGCTGCAAGCCCTACATCTCGGCGGTGCGCGTCTTGCCGTCCCAGTCGCGGGCGGCGCGTTTCATCTTGTCCAGCGCTTCCAGCATGGCGGGGCGGGCGTCGATCATCTCGATGATGGTGCCGGGCAGCGCATCGGCCGGCTGCAGATAGGCAAAGCGCGAGAACGGCAGCTCGCCCTCCAGCACCACCTTCATCCCCGCCTGTTTCGCGGCGGCCAGCTGTTCGTCCAGCCGGTCGGTAAAGGTGCCCAGGTGATGCACGCCGCTATGCCCGCCCTCAATGAAATCGCGATAGGTCGACGGCGCGGGACCGGGCTCGATCAGCTCGATCATCATGTCCCCGCTATAGGCGACCGCCACTGCCTTGTAGACCGGCGCATCCACCGCCAGATCCTGTCCGTCGGCGCGCACCCATTCGAACGGCAGCGGCACCGGGAAGTGGAAAAACGGCCCGACTCCCATCACCTGCGTCCAATAGTCGATGTGCTTTTCGATCCCTTCGACGACATAGGCGATCTGGAACACATTTCCGAAATTGCGGCTCATCGCGTCCTCTCCTGCTCCAGTGGACTTCGGCGCATGCATTCGTCGCAAGTCGGTCGAATCCACTTGCAAACATTCATGCATGTCTTTTTTATAGGAGTCGATCCGCAGTTTCGCGACGCGTCAACCGAACGAACAGGCGGACAGGACACAAGAGCCGGCGACGCCCGGCCAGGAGGATGCCATGAAGCTGGATACCGAATTGTGGGACATCCACGTCGGAACGCCCCACCCGTTCAACAACCGCGCGCCGCGCATCGACAACGGGGCCGACCGTCCCGGTCCCGAACGCTATCACACCGCGGATTTCGCGCGCGAGGAATGGGACAAGGTCTTCGCGAAAAGCTGGCTGATCGCCTGCCCGGTCGCCGATGTGCCCGAACCCGGCGATCTCGTCCGCTTCGACATCGGCGATGAAAGCTTCATCGTCGTGCGCGGCGACGACGGGGTGATCCGCGCGCATTACAATGTCTGCCCGCACCGCGGCAGCCGCCTGGTGCTGGCCGATTTCAGCACCCTGTCGAACTTCACCTGTCCGTTCCACAGCTGGAAATTCGACCTGGAAGGCCACAACATCGCGGTCACCGACGAGAATACGTTCAAGCCCGAAGTGCTGTGCCACGACCGCGATCTCACTTCGGTCCGGTGCGAGACGGCGGCGGGGCTGGTGTTCATCTCGATGGACCCCGACGTCATGCCGCTGGACGACTATCTCGGTCCGCTGAAACAGCAGCTGGAACTCTACAGGATCGACAGCATGTATGTCGTCCAGCACCGGCAATCGGAATGGGGCGCGAACTGGAAGGGCGGGGTGGACGCCTTTGCGGAAACCTATCACCTCCACGCGGTCCATCCGCAGACCCAGTGCCTGATGGACGACCGCACCCAGATCGACCTCTATCCCAACGGGATGAGCCGGCAGTTCGTCCCCTTCGCACAGCCGAGCCGGCGCTATCAGGACCAGGAAACGGTCAATGACGGGATCAAGATGATGCTGTCGGACGCCGGGATCGACCCCGACGATTTCGACGGCAGCGCACAGGAAACCCGCCGCGCGGTGCAACTGGCCAAGCGCAAGCGTTCGGACGAGCTGGACCTGGGCTATGACCGGTTCAGCGATACGCAGCTATCGGATTCCACCGTCTATTCGGTGTTCCCCAATGCCCAGATCGGCTGCCACCCCGAAGCGGTGTTCCTGCACCGCTTCCTGCCCAATGCGGACGACCCGAACCGCTTCACCTATGACACGCTGATCCTGTACAAGCATGTCGAAGCGCCCGGCTACAGCGCGCCCGCCTGGATGGGGCTGGGCACCACCGATCTGTCGGGCAAGACCAGGCCCGAGATCGTGCGAACCGGTATCGGCGAACCCCCGGGCCTCGGCGAAGTGCTGGACCAGGACAGCGAATTGCTGCCCATCGTGCAGGCGGGTGCGCGCTCACGCGGTTTCCGCGGTCCGCTGTGGAGCGAGCAGGAAGCGCGGCTGCGCCACTTCCACAAGGAAATCGACCGCTACATGGCGGGCGAGAAATAGCGCAGAAAAGGAGGGGAGCCACTCCAGACGGCGTGGCTCCCCCAGGATTCTGCCGGCAGGCAAAATTCAGAACGGGCGGATCGTCACCGCATTGTCGACCACCATCTCGGCCCCGTTGACGAAGCGCGATTCATCCGACGCAAGATACAGCACCATCATCGCGATATCGCGCGGATGGCCGGGCGTTCCGGGCGGCAATACGCCCTCGACCGGGATGTCCCTGGCCTCGCGCCCCTCGGCGGTCTGGACCATCGGCGTCTCGATCGCACCGGGATGGACCGAGTTGCAGCGGATCGCATAGCCCTTTTCCTGGCACATCACCGCGACCGACTTGGTCAGCGCCCGCACCGCGCCCTTGGCGGCGGAATAGGCGAAGAAGATCGGATAGCCCAGCAGCGCGCCCGTCGACGACATGTTGACGATGGACCCGCCATCGCCCTTGTTCATCAGCGGGATCGCATGCTTGCAGCCCAGGAACACGCCGTCGCTCATCACCGAATTGACCCAGCGGTACTGCTCCAGGCTGGTATCCTCGACATCGGCGTTCAGCACCACACCCGCATTATTGACCAATATGTCCAGCCGCCGATAGCGCTCCTCGATCGCGGCCATCGCGGCGGTCCAGTCCTCTTCCGAAGCGACATCGTGGCGCAGCGCCATCGCGTCATTGCCGATCTCGTCCGCCAAGGCCTGCGCGGCCTTTTCGTTGACGTCGGACACGACCACTCTCGCGCCCTCGGCTGCCAGCACGCGGCAATCCTCCGCCCCCAGTCCCGAAGCGCCGCCCGTGACCAGCGCGACCTTGCCTTCGACGCGTCCCATTCCTCTCTCCTTCATCCCGTTATCGATTATCGTATTTCGCGCCGCGTCCCTGCGCGAAGGCACTCACACCCTCGGGCGCATCGGCCGATCCCAGCGTCGCATCGCCGAAGCGCCTGCCGAAACGCAGCGCCATCTCCTCGGGCATGGCGCGGCTTGCGTCATACAGTGCCAAAGCGTGCCCGATCGCGTCCCAGCTGTGCTCCAGCATGGCCTCGACCATGGCCAAGGCGCGTCCCAGCAGGGCGTCGGCGTCGAAAATATTGGTGACCAGCCCCAGCTGGTGCATCCTTTCCGCGGGCAGCGGTTCGCCCGTCAGGACCATCGCAAGGCCGGTCGCGCGCGGCAGCTGGCGCGCGATGCGCTGCACCCCGCCCGCATAGGCGAACAGGCCGCGCTTCACCTCGGAAAGGCCGAAAACCGCATGCGGGGCGGCGAACACCATGTCGCAGGCCAGCACGATCTCGAACCCGCCCGCCACCGCGGCGCCATTGACGACCGCGATCAGCGGTTTGGCGCGCTGGCGTTCGGTGACGCCGCCAAAGCCGCGCCCCGGGATCAGCCCCTTGCCGGCCCCTGCCTCGGCGGCTTCCTTCATGTCCATGCCCGAACAAAAGGCGCGCTCGCCGCTGGCGGTCAGCACGGTTGCGCCGATGGCGGGATCGGCTTCGGCCCGCGTCAACGCCTCGTCCAGCGCGGCGCTGGTCGCCGCGTCCAGCGCATTGGCGCGCCCCGGCCGATCGATCGTCAGCAGACAGATCGCGCCGCGCCGCTCCTCGATCAGTCCCGCCACCGGATCAGGCCGCCCCGCCCTCGTCAAAATAATCGGGCATGCCGCCGGGCCATACCACGCCCCATTGCGCCTGCCCGCCATCGATGATGATCAGGTCGCCATTGATGAAATCGGCGGCGGGAGAAGCCAGGTACATCACCTGCTCGGCCACGTCCCACGCATTGCCGCGCGCCTTCATCGGGTTCGCCTTGTGGAAACGTTTCAGAGCTTCCTCGGGATACATGGCGAAGCCCTCGGTCTCGATCACGCCGGGGCCTATGCAGTTCACGCGTATATCGTGCGGCGCCCATTCGGTCGCGACGGTCTTGGATAGATAGATCACCCCCGCGCGCGCCGCGCAGGTGTGCGCGGCCTGAGGCATGCCCCGTTCGACATTGGCGACGATATTAATGATGTGCCCCTTGCGCCCGTCGCTGCGCCAGCGCCGAGCGGCTTCCTGCATCATCCACCATGTACCATTGAGATTGGTGTCGATCACCGCGTTCCACCCCTTGCGGGTGAAATCGATGGCATCCTGCGGAAACTGCCCGCCCGCGTTGTTGACCAGCGTGTCGATCCCGCCCGTGACGTCCGAGAAGTCGGCGATCATCGCCTCGACCGCCTCGGGCTCGCGTATGTTGGTGGTATAACAATGGACCGTTCGCCCGGTCGCCTCGCCGATGGCGTCGCGGGTGCGGTCCAGCTTTTCGGCGGTGCGCCCGCAGATGGCAACCGTCGCCCCCAGCCGCGAGGCCAGGAATGCCATCGCCTTGCCCATGCCGCTGCCGCCGCCGGAAATCAGCATGACATGGCCGTCGAGCAGGTCGCTGCGGAATACCGTCGGCATGGCGGCCAGGTCCTGTTCGGTCAGGCCGCGCTGGGAGCGGGTGGGATCGTCGGGATCGGGCCGGAATATCCGAGGTTCGTTCACTGTGGTCCCTTCAAAGCCGGTGCAGCGCCCGTCATGCCGATCGCCGTCATTCAGGCCATGGTGTCAAAAGCCGATGCGACATGGCAAGATAAAAAACAAGCACGCATGTATTTTTCAGGACCTCAGATGGTCGCCATCGACCCCAGCACGACACTGGCCTGGCTGGACAAGGTGCCGCCATTGCCATGGGCCAGCGCGATGTTCACCTCGCCGATGTCGTTCGCGCCCTCGCCCCGGATCTGGCGCACGCCTTCGATCATGGCGAACAGGCCGTACATGCCGGGGTGGCCGAACGCCAGTCCGCCGCCATTGGTGTTGACCGCAAGCCGCCCGCCGGGCGCAATGCCGCCGCCTGCCACGAATGGCCCGCCCTCGCCCTTGGCGCAGAAGCCCAGGTCTTCCAGGAACAGGATCGTGTTGATGGTGAACGCGTCATACAGCTGCACCACGTCGACATCGGCAGGCCCGATGCCCGCGCTGCGATAGGCACGCGGCCCGGATTCGGCAGCGGCGGTGGTGGTCAGATCGCCCGACTGCGACACCGAATTGTACCAGGTCGCCGCCGCTGCCCCCAGCACCGGGACCGGGGGCTTCCTCAGATCGCGGGCCCGCTCGGTCGAGGTGACGACCATCGCCGCGCCGCCATCGGTGACGAGGCAGCAATCGAACTTGCCCAGCGGACTGCTGATGATCCGGGCCTCGACGCATTCTTCGATCGTCAGCGGCTCGCGCATGAACGCCTCGGGATTGCCGGCCGCCCACTGGCGTGCGGCGACCGCTACCTCGGCCAGCTGTTCGCGCGTGGTGCCATATTCGTGCATGTGCCGCGCCGCTGCAAGCGCATAGGCGGAAACCGGGAAGATCGCCCCCGCCATCGCGTCCCACTCGTTCCAGCCTGCCGGAGTCGACAGCCGCCCCCCGCCGCTACGCTGGTTCGAACCATAGGCGATCAGCGCCGTGTCGAACGCGCCCGCCGCGATGCCGTGGCAGGCGGTCACCAGATGGCTCATGAACGAAGACCCGCCCGTGCGGTTGTTGTCGGTGAAACGCGGATTGATGCCGAGATATTCGGCAAAGCTCAGCCCCGCGAACAGATCGCCCGGAAGGCAGCCGAACACCGCATCGATATCGCCCGCCGCCAGCCCCGCATCGTCCAGCGCATCCAGCGCGGCATGCATCGCGATCTCCATCGCGCTGTGGCCGGGACATTCGCCCACGCCATAAGTCGCGGCCCCGGCGACGGCGCATTGCGCGCGGGGGAACTGCCCCACGGTCACGGCGCAGCCTTCGCGGCGTCGAACCAGACGCGCGGGTTGTCGCCGCTATCGTCGATCCGCGCCTCGACCCGCATGCCGATGCGCAAAGCGGCGGGATCGCGCCCGCCGACATCGCCCATCATCCGCCCGCCGCCATCGAAATCGACCAGCGCGACCGCCCTGTCCGGTCCGCCGCGCGCGGGAATGATCGTCAGCGAATAGATGGTGGCAACCAGCGGAGCGTCGACCCATTCCCAGTCCCGGTCGCCGGTGCCCGGTTCGGCCAGCCGCGGCGGAAAGAACACCTGCCCGCTGGCCAGCGAGCGCTGGAACATCAGCCGGCCGCTTGCCAGCGCCTCGCGCCAGTGCCGTTCCGGACCCATCAGGCCGCACCCCCCTGTTCCGGCGCTGCCATGGGCAAGGACGCGCCCTTTCCGACCAGCCGTTCGATCTCGTTGCTGCCGAAGCCCGCCTCCTCCAGTATCGCCCTGCCGTCGGCGCCCAGCGCGGGGCCGGGATCGCCGATCTCGCCCGGCGTGGCGGAAAACTGCACCGGTATGCCCGGCATGCGCAGCGATCCGGCATCGGTCTCGCGGTCCTGCCAGAAGCCGACCGCCTCCAGATGCTCGTCGTGCAGCAGTTCTTCCAGGCTGGCGATCGCGGTCGCCGGGATCTGCGCCTCGCGCAGCAGCGCGACCCATTCGGCGGTGGTGCGCGTCTTCATCGTCGCGGCCACGCGGGCCAGCACCGTGTCGATATTGCGGGTCCGGCTTTCCATCGTGGCGAACACCGGATCGCGCGACCATTCCGGATTGCCGATCGCGTCGAAGAAATCGCGCCAGTGCCGGTCGTTGTAGATCATCACCCCGATATGACCGTCAGCTGTCTGATACGGGCGGCGAGAGGGCGATACCGCGCGCGCATATTCGGGCGGCCCCAACGGCGGGCGAAAGACCGATCCGCACAGATGCTCCAGCGCGCAGAACGACACCATGGTCTCGAACATCGGGACCTCGATCTCCTGCCCCTCACCCGTCCTTTCGCGCGCATAGAGCGCGGCGGTGATCGCATAGGCGCCCGTCAGCCCGCTGACCTTGTCGGCCACGACATTGGCCAGATAGGTCGGCTCTCCGCCCGACAGCCGCGCCTGCAGGTCGACGATGCCCGACGCGGCCTGCACGATATCGTCATAGGCGGGATGGTCGCGGTACGGCCCGCCCCGGCCATATCCGTACATGCTGGCATAGATGATGCGCGGATTGGCGGCGCGCACGTCGTCGTATGTCAGGCCCAGCCGCGCGATCGCGCGGGCCCGCATCGAATGGACGAACACGTCGGCATCGCGGCACAGGCGCAGCAGCGCCTCGCGCGACTCCGCCTCTTTCAGGTTCAGCACGATGCTGCGCTTGCCGCGGTTGAGGTTGAGGAACATGCCGCCCCTCCCCGCCTCTCGGCCGGGGGGCAGCGCGCGCGTCGTATCGCCCTGCTCGCTTTCCACCTTGATGACGTCGGCACCAAGATCGGCGAAGATCTGCGTCGCATAGGGACCCATCAACACGCTGGTCAGGTCGACGATGCGCACGCCCGCCAGCGGGCCCTTGCCCCGCCCGCTCACGGCTTGAACCCGGTCATGACGGGCACCCGGTCATGAGTGGCACCCTGTCGTGAGTGGCACCGGGCTGGCGGCTTCTTCCCAAGGCGCAATGATGTTCCTCTCCTTGCCGGCGCAAGCGGGCAGGCCGATTGGCCTTGCCTTGCGGTTTGCGCCCCGTGTGTGGTGCGTGCGTTCGAGTCCGCTAGCTTCCTTGCGGCTTCATCGTGCGGATCTGGTCTTCCAGCATGGTCAGCATCGGCTCGATCATCGCCTCGTCCAGCGACCCTGTCAGGCGCGAGGATGCCATCCCCTCGACCACGACTTGCGACAGCGTCATCGCGCGGTCGAAGCTGGCGGGATCGGCCCGCCACTCGGGGAACATTTCCACCGCTTCCTGGTGGAACCGCTCGCGGAATTCCACCTGCAGCGGGTGCAGGATCTTGGCGAGGTCGGGATCGGTCCGCGCCGCCAGCGCCAGTTCGTGAAACGCGACGAAGCCGGGTTTCTGCACCTGCCGCCAATAGGCGTGCACCAGATGCGTCGGATCGTGCCCGCTGTCCGAAGCGCGGCGAAACGCGCGCAGCCGCTTTTCATGCAGTTCTATGATGGTCGTCTTGATCAGCGCGGTGCCGTTTTCGAAATGATGCAGCATCGCGCCGCGCGACAGCCCCGCCTCTTCCGCGATGCGCGGCGTGGTCGTCTTGTTGTATCCGTATTTGACGATGCAGCGAATGACCGCATCCACCAGGCGCGCACGTGTCTGCGCGCTCTTCAGCGATTGCTGGGTCTGCACCGGCTCGGCCCGGGCGGTCGCAGCGGAAGGGTTCGTCATGGTCGACATCCTTGAAACAAAACAATCATGACTGTTTATTGTCAATAGCCAGCCGGCTTGCCTCGCTCATGCATAAAGCAATCCGCCCGCGCAACCGAATGAAAAAAACAATCATTCCTGTTTTTCCTTGCGCCCTGTCCGCGCATTATCTAACCCGAACACAACGATGCGCGGCGCAGACCGTGCCGACGCGATCAGTTTGGATGAGGAGACGACCCTTGGACCTGGGATTGCAGGGGAAGAAAGCCATTGTCATCGGCGGCGCCCGCGGCATCGGGTACGAGGTCGCGCAGATCCTCGCCCGCGAAGGATGCGACATCGCGCTGACCGCCCGTTCGGAAGACAGCGTCAAGGACGCGGTGGCCGAACTTGGCAAATACGGCACAAGCATCGTCGGCAAACCCGTGAACGTCAAGGCGGCCGACGACTACAAGGCATGGCTGGAATGGGCGGTCGCGGAACTGGGCGGCGTCGACATCCTCATCCCGATCTCCTCCGCCGGCGGCGGCATGGGTTCGGAAAAGAACTGGCACAATAATTTCGAGGTCGACGTACTCGGCCCCGTCCGCGCGGTCGAAGTGGTCATGCCGCACATGGAGGAGCAGGGATCGGGCTCGATCATCCTCGTCTCCAGCACCTCTGCGGGAGAGGCGATGGGCGGTCCGCAGGCCTATAACGCGATGAAGGCCTCGCTCGTCACCTGGGGCAAGCAGCTGGCGCTGCACCATGGCAAGAGCGGCGTGCGGGTCAATATCGTGTCCCCCGGCCCGATCGAGTTCGAGGGCGGCAACTGGGACATGATAAAAGGCACGATGGAGAAATTCTACAATTCGCAGCTGCGCCAGCACCCGGCGGGCCGTCTGGGCAAGCCCGAGGAAGTGGCCCGCTGCATCGTGTTCCTGGCCAGCCCCGCCGCGCAGTGGTGCAACGGGTCGAACCTGGTGATCGACGGTGGCTACACCAACCGGACGCAGTTCTGAGGAAGGGCACCCGGCCGTGGACGTCAAGCGACAGCAGACGATAGAGCGGGTGGACCCGGCGGACTGGCCGGACGGCACCCCTGCCGAAAAGGCCGAGGACCCGGATCTGGGCCACGACATCATTCCCGCCGCCCGCTACACCAGCGAAACCTTCATGAAGCAGGAGTGGGAGCATGTCTGGACGAAGGTCTGGCTGCTGGGCGGCCGGTCCTGCGACATTCCCGAACCCGGCGACTACATCTGCACCGAGATCGGCAAGGAATCCGTCCTGATCGTGCGGCAGGGCGACGGATCGGTGCGCGCCTTTCCCAATGTCTGCCTGCACCGCGGCAATCGCCTTCGGCCCGAGGGGCTGGGCAATGCCGAGCATTTCCAGTGCATGTATCACCACTGGACCTATGACTGGTCGGGCAGGATCACCCGCATCCCCGACATGGACACGTTTCCGCAAGGCTGCCCCAGGGGCGGCGGCCTGCCGCCTTTGCCGTGCGAGGAATGGGGCAGCTTCGTCTGGTTCTCGCTGAACCGCGATGTCGAGCCGCTGGCCGACTTCCTCGGCATCATACCCCAGCACCTCGACCCCTATCACATGGAGCGCATGGCATGGGTGCGCGACGTCACGGTGGAGTGGGACTGCAACTGGAAGGCCAGCGTCGACGCCTTCAGCGAGGTCTATCATGTGCAGGGCATCCACCCGCAGCTGCAATGGTATCTCGACGATACCAGCGCGCAGATCGACGTATATGACAGGCACAGCCGCTATCTGGTGCCCTTCGCGGCGGTCAGCGCGCGGGTCGCGATGCCCAGCACGATCCCGCCCGCCATCGACGGCATCATGCGCGCGGCAGGCATGGACCCGGCCGAATACGAAGGCCGCGTCGGCGACATCCGCCGCGACGTCCAGCGCTTCAAGCGCGAGCACGGGCCGCAGCAGGGCAAGGATTATTCCGAGCTCAACGACGACCAGCTGACCGACGACTACCACTACACGATCTTTCCGAACGTCTCGCTCAACGTCCATGCCGACGACGTTATGATGTTCCGCCAGCGTCCGCACCCGACCGATCCGAACAAGATGCTCTACGACATCTGGGTTCTGGAACTGGTGCCCGATGGGGAGGAATGGCCGGAACGCCCGAAACATCGCCGCTTCTGCCATGGCGACCGCTCGATCGGGCAGGTGCTGGATCAGGACGCGTTCAACCTGCCCACCGTGCAGAAGGGCATGCATTCCGACGCCTTCCCCGGCCTGTGGATCGGGGAGCAGGAACTGCGCATCCGGCATTTCCACAAGGTGCTGGACGACTACATCTACGGACCGGGCGGCAAGAAGCCCGGCGACATCTGACGAGAGGGAGCAGGTCTTGGACTTCAGGCTGACCGAGGAGCAGCAGGAGCTGCAGCAGGCCGCGCGCAATTTCGCGCGGGCCGAACTGCCCGCCATCGCCGCGCAGCTCGAACGCGACAACACGCCCCCTTCGCGCGAACTCATCAAGCGTTACGCCGACATGGGCTTCCTCGGCATCAATGTCGGCGCCGACCTCGGCGGTCTCGGCCTCGGCAATATAGAGGCGCTGGTCGTGCTGGAGGAATTCGCCAAGATTTCCTCCGCCGTCGCGTTTCCGATCTTCGAATCCTCGGTCGGCCCGGTCCGCGCGATCGAGCATTTCGGCTCCGACGCGCTGAAGCAGCGGATCGTGCCCAAGGTCTGCAGCGGCGAGATGATCGTCGCCGTCTCGATGTCCGAACCCGACGCGGGCAGCGCGCTCACCGACCTCAAGACCAGGGGCGCGGTAAAGGGCGACACCCTCGTCATCAACGGCACCAAGCGCTGGTGTTCGGGCGGCGGGCACGCCGATGCCTATGTGGTCTATTGCCGCCTGTCCGACGATCCGGGGGCGAAGGGCATCGGCGCGGTGCTGGTCGAAAAGGACGCGCCGGGCCTGTCCTTCGGCCCGAACGAACAGCTGATGGGCTTTCGCGGCATCCCCTCCTCCGACCTCAATTTCGACGATTGCGAGGTGCCGGCGGACAATATCATCGTGCCCGCCGGCGGCTTCAAGAAGCTGATGGAGGCCTTCGACCTCGAACGCTGCGGCAATGCGACCATGGCGCTGGGTCAGGCGTCCGGCGCGCTGGAGGATGTCTCCGCCTATGTGCAGGAACGCGTTCAGTTCGGCAAACCCATCGCCGAGTTCCAGGCCGTGCAGCTGAAACTGGCCGAGATGTACATGAAGACCGAGGCAGCCCGCCTGCTGATCTGGCGCGCGGCGTCTAATGCAGAGGACGGGCTGCCCTCGATCCTAGAATCCTCGTCCGGCAAGTGCTTTTCCAACGCCATCGCGCGCGAAGTGTGCGGCGATGCCATGCAGCTGATGGGCGCCTACGGCTATTCGAAGGATTTCCCGATGGAACGGCGCCTGCGCGACAGCTGGGGCTGGGGCATCGCGGGCGGCGCGATCGACATCCAGAAGGTGAACATCGCCAGCGCCATGCTGGGCCGCCGCTTCGACCAGAGGCGCTGAACGCGCCGGTTGGCGGCGACCGCTGTCGGGAACCGCGGGGTCGATCTGGACGGGCTGGAGGTCGCGGGAGCGGGCTGACGGCTTCGGCGGCGAAGGCTTGCGCTTTCGATTGCAGCGTCGTTTCGAGGCGCCGAGCAGCGGTTCTGATATAGTCGCAAAGGCAAAAGAGAGCATAGCTGGCGGTGCAGCCATCTGGTCATTGCCGCCATGCCCCCGCTCTCAAGTCAAGCAACCTGCGCTTCACATGCGAACTTTCAGATCTTCGTCTCCGATGAACGAATGTGGAAATGGAACGGTCCGGCGTCGCTAGCCTGGGGTTCAAACGCCAAGCAGAACCTCGGCTTCGGAGAGGCATCGGGTTTGGCCTTCCGAACTCCTGCGCGCCGCTTCGGACCCGCGGAAGTTGGCCGTCGCGTGATGCGCCAGCTCCGCCCGGTCGAATCGCGGCATCATCTGGTCGAGAGTATTGCCGCCGAGGCCGAATCGCAAAGCCCATGTTGTCCGGCAACATTCGTACAACGGAGTATTGTCATGTCCGGGATGTGCGGCCGAAATGGGCGCAATACCCAATAATAATTATCGCAACCTGATAAATCAAAGATAATATAGGCCGATACTGATAGGCAAAGATTCTCGTATGAGAATATAGGCTCCTTGGTCGACATCGTCAGGGCAAGCAATCAATGCAGAAAAGTGAACTGGGGCGCACAATCTACGGGCATGGCGAAAAGCATCAGAGTTGTGGAGGGGGAACATCCTGAACGTGCCGACTGAGAGCCTGATCCGAAATTAAGTTGAGTGGTATCAGCTGGTTAGCTTGACGCTTACCCAAGTCGTTGATTCAGCGGTTTTGCAACGAACCAAAGGAAATCAACGATGTGGACCGACACCACTCGCGCACTGTATGCCCGCGCGGAACTGGCATTGCCAAGTGATTTGACCGATGCCGAATGGGCGGTGCTGGAGCCGTTCTTCCCGCCACCTTCTCATGTTGGCCGCCCTCGCAAGTGGCCGCTGCGGCGGATTGTCGAAGCGATCCTGTATCTGCTGCGGGGCGGACTGCCATGGCGGATGCTACCGCCCTGCTTTCCGCCAGTCTCGACGGTGCGGCGCTGGTTCTACCTGTGGCGTGATAACAGGCTGTGGCTGTCGCTCAATCATGTCCTGTTGCTGATCGGGCGCGAAGCTGTAGGCCGCGAGGCGTCGCCAAGCGCCGGAGTGATCGACAGCCAGAGCGTCAAAACCACGGAAAGTGGCGGCCCACGGGGCTATGACGCAGGCAAGAAGATCAAGGGACGCAAGCGCCACATCCTCACCGACACCGATGGAAATCTCGTTCATGCGGTAATCCACACCGCCGACATCCAGGATCGTGATGGCGCACCGCTGGTGCTCGCCGAAATCATCCATCGCTTCCCGTGGCTACGGCATGTCTTCGCCGATGGCGGATATGCTGGCGACAAGCTCCGTCAGGCGTTGCGCAGGGTTGGTAAGTGGACCATCGAAATCGTCAAACGGTCCGACAAAGCAAAGGGCTTTGTGGTTCTCCCACGCCGCTGGGCTGTCGAGCGCACTTTGGCATGGCTCAACCGAAACCGGCGTCTCGCAAAGGACTTCGAGCAGACCATCGCCTCGGCAACCGCGTGGCTGTTCATCGCATCGATCCAGCTCCTCACGCGCCGCATCACAAGGCTATGAAATCACATCGGTTAGTTTTGAATCAGACTCTGACGCTTTTTCCGGCACCGTCGATCTGATTTCCTCTCTCCAGAGCATGACTTGAGTTCTGGGGTGGCAAACATGAAATATGATGACCTAGCTTCGGTTACCGGGCCGGCAACGCCAGCTTGGTCCATGGAATTTCTTTCGTTGGCGGAAGGTCCGCCCGGCATCCTGCCGGACGATCATGAAATTCCGGATGCGATAGCAGGCGATTTGCGTCGGGAATGCGCGGCGGAAAGCATGCTGGTGCAGTGGCACGAAGTCGGTGCCGATCCCGTGCTGCTGGGGTGCGATCACCCCGGATCGGGCGCGGCGCTGGCCAGATCTCGCAGTCATGCCGTAACAGGTCTTGCGCAGCTCACAGCCAGGCCCTTCCAGCACAAGCGGTTGCGCATCTGGTGGAGCAATCGAACTTTTACGGCGGCAATGCCGCTGAGGAACGGCATCCTGACGCTGACCGGAACCCTTTCCAGAATGAACGACTGCACGGTGCAATTATGCACGAAGACGCTTGAAACCCTGCGGCCCTTCGTTCTGGCCTATTTCAGCCAGTGGCTTGCCGATCGGCAATTCCTCTCGCTCGCGCGCAGCCTGAACCTGGCGATTGAGCGGAGCGGCATTGCCACCGTCCTTCTCGACCGCAGCGCCGACATAATCTACGCGAACAGCCAGGCGGAGGCCGTTTTCTCGCAGCGCAGTGGCCTGCGCCGGTGCGGCGAACGGATGGTGTGCGCATCCATGGCCGATACGCTTCGTCTGCAGACCGCGATCGATCATGTCTGCGACAGTGCCGGCCGCCGGTCGGAGGGAAATCCCATGCTCGCGCTGCCCCGGCCGCATCGCCGCGCCCTGACGATCGTGTTGAGCGCCTTGCCGCCTTCCAATTGCGCGAAATCGGGAGAGCCCGCCGTGATCGCCTGGATCTTCGACCCGGAACAGGATCTTTCCGCCATCATGGAAGCGGTGTGCGATCTCTACGGCCTCTCGCATCGCGAGACCCAGCTTGCCTGCGCGCTCGTAGCGGGAGATTGCATCAAGATGGCCGCCAAACGTCTGGGCGTTCAGGATCAGACGGCGCGGTCCTATCTCAAGCAGATCTTCGCGAAGACCGAAACGAACCGGCAGACAGACTTGTTACAGCTGCTGTTAAAGAGCGCGATAGGCGTCGGAGCAAACAGCCGGATTCGCGCTTATTCCTAGGTCTTGAACGGTGGTTCACCTTCATTTGGGGGTATGGATCGCGCTAGCTTTGGGGGCAGAAAAAAGTGCCGCGCTGGCAAATAGTGGGCCTGGACCGCGAGGCGGTTCTCCACTCGTCAGACAAACGGGGGCGGGTGGCCATTCCACGGAAGAGAAAGGCCAGACGATGCAAAAGTCACTCTTGTACGGTTGCTCGATCGCAGCCCTGCTGATTGCCGGACCGGCGCTTGCGCAGGACAACACGAACAATGACCGCAACTTCTCCGACAACTCCACCAACAGTGCTGCAAGCGGTGGACAGACAGGAGCGAACGAAGGGTCCACCGCGACCACCAGCAACAACAACATGGGAAACGATTCTTCCGATAATTCAATCGCGGACTCGGGAAATGACAATTCCGACAACTCGATCGACGTAGCAGACTCCGGAAACGATAGCTCGATGACGGACAATTCGATCGACGTCGCAGATTCGGGCAATGACAATTCCGATAATTCGCTCGACGTCGCCGATTCCGGCAACGACAATTCGATGACCGACAACTCCATCGACGTCGCCGATTCCGGAAATGACAATTCGACGGCCGACAACTCAATCGACGTTGCCGACTCCGGAAATGACAACTCGATGACGGACAACTCGACGGACGTCGCCGATTCCGGCAACGACAATTCGGATAATTCGATAGACGTGGCCGACTCCGGGAATGACAATTCCGATAATTCGACCGACGTCGCGGATTCGGGCAATGACAATTCCGACAACTCGATCCGCGTCGCGGACTCCGGCAATGACAGTTCGGACAATTCGGACAATTCCGATAATTCGATCGACATCGCCGATTCCGGTAACGACTATTCCGACAACTCCATTCGCGTTGCGGATTCCGGCAACGACAATTCAACCACCGCGTCCGACTCGGCATCGGTGTTCGGCGACGGTGCCATCGTCGCTTCGGCAACGCTGTCGGGCTACGTGACCGGCGTAAGCGTCAGCTATGGCGCCGGAAACGAGGATGGTGACAGCTCAACGGCCAACAACAGCCTGGCGAACAGCGGCAGTTCATTCCAGAACTTTGCCGGAATGCAGGCGCTCAACCAGAATACCGGCGTCGGCTCTATGCAGCAGGCAAACGTATCGGTGGCCGTCTCCACCCGCGACGTGAGCTTCTGAATACGAAATGATCTCACGATAACCATGGCAATGACCGGCCCGCTTCCGAAAGGACGGGCCGGATCATGCGGGGGAGACGGACATCATGACCAGATCAGCGGCGATGGCGATGGCGCTTCTCGTCATTCCTGTCCACTCGGCCAGCGCGCAGGACATGGCGACAGGTCCCACGGCAGACGCAGCCGTCCAGGCTCCTGGCGAAATGTCCGGGCCGGGGATATTCGAAAGCGCTGCCGTTTCCGAAGACGCGTTGCAGGCCACCGCCGGCCGGGAGGGTATTTCGCAATATTCGCAGGCCGAACTGGAGGCCGCCGTCGCCCATAACAGCGTGGGCGACAATGCCGTCACCGGGACGGCGCAGATCGACGGCAACGCATTCCAGAACATGTCCGGCCTGTCGATCCTCAACATCAACACCGGCCACAATGTCGCCATCAACGCGGCGATGAACGTCAACATCTCGATCACGCCGGGACCGTGAAGCCTGCATCGGCAATCGCGATCGCGCTCCTGCTAGGCGGATGCGGGGCGCAGGTCACGGACGGGCCCAGGCATTTCACGGCCGGCACGTCGGGCAGCAGCGATTTCGCCTTGCCGCTCGCGTCCATGCAGGAAACCCGCTTTGCCGGGGTCATTCGCCAGAAATACGATTTCAGCTGCGGTTCGGCGGCGCTCGCTACTTTATTGCGGTATCACTATGATTATGACGTCGGAGAGGAACTGGCATTCCGCGGCATGTGGGCGCGCGGGGACCGCGACCAGATACGCAAGGTCGGTTTCTCGCTGCTCGACATGAAGCGCTGGCTGGCCAGCCGCGGGCTGGCCGCCGACGGATACCAGGTGGACCTTGACCAGATCGCCGAGACCGGCGTGCCGGGCATCGCGCTCATCTCGGTCAGGAATTACCGCCATTTCGTCGTCGTCAAGGGCGTGCGCGGTGACGAGGTGCTGCTGGGCGATCCATCGCTCGGCCTCGACGTCATGTCGCGCGAAGAGTTTCAAGGAGCGTGGAACGGCATATATTTCGTCCTGACGGACGATCAGGACCGTGCCCGACGCAGCTTTGGAACGGGACCCCAATGGGCCAGCTATGCACGCGCGCCAGTGGGCACGTTCATGGCTGATCCGATCAGCCAGCAGGCCCTCTCGCTTACCGCTCCGTTCTACCGGGACATCTCATGATCGGCGAGGCGCTCCTGGTCCTCCAAGCGGCCGCCGTGCAGCCTTCGGCGCCGGAAGCGTCGCCAGGTCCCTTCGGTGTGGCCGCACTGTCCGAGGAGGTGTTGGCCCGGCAGCGCGGCGGCATCCGTCTTCCCGGCGGCATCGACGTGTCGCTCAGTGTCGATACCGTCACCGCCATTGACGGGCGCGTGGTACTTCAGACCATCACGCGAATTGCCGAAACTGCGCCGACGGTGACCGCCTATGCGCCTGTCGGGGGCGGGGGGATCGCTTCGCCGGCAATGGCGCAGACGACCCAAGGCACCGCACCGGGCGTCAGCTATGACCCGCGCAACGGGATGACCGTGACCGCCACCATTCCGGCCGTTTCCCTCATCATGTCCAAGGACAGCAGGAACGGTGCCCCAGCCGCCATACCGGGGTTGCAGGCGGTCGATCTGGCCAATTCCGCTGCCACGCCGAACGGGGTTGTCCGACAGGTCGGCGAAGGCGGCGGCTCCGGCGGCGTCGAACTGCAGGGGCTGGATTTTAGCGTCATGCACCTGACCGGCAGCGCGATGGGCGCGACGATCCTCAATAGCGGCAGCGACCGAGCGATCGAGACCAGCACGACCCTGTACATGGACCTGAGCAATGCCGGGCCGGACCTGATCGGATCGTCGATGCTGAGGGTGGAGGATATCGGCCTTCTGGCCGTCGGATCGCGGTTCTGATTATGTTGGGGGAAGCAGGTGAGGGGAACAATTCGGGGCATGTTCGGGCAGATCGGATCTGGGCAAATCGGGTTGGGGAAGGCCAGGCTCGGCCTCGCGGCGATGTTGGGTGGCACGATGCTAACCCATCCCGCACACGCCCAGCAAAGCGATGCTGCCGCGATCCGGGCCGAGCTGGACCGGGCGATGGCTATGATCGCGCAGCAGCAGGAACAACTCGACAGGCAGCGCGGCGAGATTGCCGAGATGCGTCGCCGCCTCGACACCGCATACGCCTCGGCTGCTGTCGCAACCGATGCGCCCGCCGTTTCCGCCGATCGCGATGGTGGTTCGGGGGTGTCCCCTGCCGCCGACGCGCCGGTACCTCTCGTCCGCGTGGGACAGGCCCCGGAGGACGAGGACCAGCCCATCGAGATCGCGGTCCTCGACAATACGAGCAGTGTCGTGACGCCGCGGGGGCGCCTGATCGCGGAAGCGCAGCTCGACTATACGCGCGCCGATCGCAGCCGCGCCGTGTTTCGCGGCGTCAGACTGGCCGAGGTCGTGCTGATCGGCGTGTTTGATATCAACGAGAGCCGACAGGATGTCCTGACCGGCAGCATCGGCATGCGATACGGTGTTGCCGACCGGCTGGAGATCGGCGCGCGCCTGCCATTGGTCTATCGCAGCGACAGTTCCATCATCGCGCCGGTGCCGGGCAGCACCAACAACGACGGGGCCAGAACGATCGAGAATTCAGTCAATGGCTTCGGCCTTGGCGATCTTGAAGTCACGGCGCGATACCAGCTGATCGACGGGCGCAACGGCGCGCCTTATGTCATCGCGAACCTGCAAGGCGTGTTTCCCACCGGATCCAGCCCGTTCGCCGTGTCGCGTGACGAGCTTGGCCGCGCGGAAGAGGTGGCGACCGGCGCAGGCTTCTATAGTATTTCACCCAGCCTCACGGCCATCTTGCCCAGCGATCCCGTCGTGCTGTTCGGAACGCTGGGTTATAACGTCAATGTCGCCAGATCGATCGATACGGTCATCCCGCCCGTTCGCGTCAGCCGTATCGATCCGGGCGATGCCATCACGGCTTCGGCCGGGATCGGGATCTCATTCAATCAGCGCACGACCGTGAACCTGGGATACGCCCATAACTGGGCGTTCGGCACGCGGACCACGACGGCCCTGCTCGACCCGACCCCGGCATGGCCGGACACGCGCGACATCGTTTCGCGCGACCTGCAGCTGGGCCGCCTGCTGTTCGGTGTGACCTACCGGATCAGCGACAGGACAAGCCTGAACTGGGCTGTGGAAGTCGGAGCCACGGAAGACTCGCCTGACCTGCGAACCATCCTGCGGGTGCCCTTCGCATTCTGAGTCGGATGGATTACGGGTCCCGGGCCTGAGCGAGCTTCGCTTTGTCCGCCAGCACCGACCCATGAACAATGCGCGAGATCATACGACTTCCGAAGCCCGGTTTCGGCTTTGCCGGGATGCCCGGTTGGGGTTTTCAGTCCCAGGCGAGCTGAAGGTCTGTCAGCGCGCCAACGTTCCCCGCCCGATAGGTTGGGCTTGTTCCTTCACGAACCCGGAAGGCCGGGATTGCGGAGAGCCATTCATCGAGGAACACGATTGCTTCCAGCCTTGCCAGACCGGCACCCACGCAGCGGTGCGGCCCGGCTCCCATCGTAGTATGGCGAACAGGGGAAAGGTTGCGTTCGAAGTCGACCGTGAGCGGGTCCTCGAAACAGGCCGGATCAAGGTTGTGCATCGAGCTGTTGACGTAGACCAGGTCGCCCGTCTTCAGCGTCACGCCGTCCAGATCGATGTCGCGTACCACGTTGCGTGTCACCGAAACCATGGGATAGCGGCGCATCAGTTCGTCGGCGGCCTGCGGCATCAACTCGGGACGTTCGCGAAGCAGGCCCTGGTCGGCAGGGTGGCGCGCCAGATGCAGGGAAATGTTGCCGAACATCGACACGACCGTATCGAGCCCGCCGAACAGAAGGTTGCGGCACATGCGCCGCGCTTCCTCGAAGGTCCAGGGCCGCCCCTCGATCGGAACTGCCAGAATGCGACTGAACAGGTCCGATCCCGGCGAGGCCAGACGCTCTTCCACATAGGGACGCAAATAATCGTCGGCCGCGTCCCGCAGCTGTTCGACGGTCATCGTGCCGTCGGGCCGGGTCAGTTGCTGGCCAAGCGGGCGAAGACGCGCGCGGTCCTCGGTCGGAACGCCAATCAGGCTCAGGAAGACGTGGATCGGGACGATCTCGGCGAATTCCTGCATGAACTCGCAGCCGCCGCGCGGACGCAGCTGTGCGACGAGGTCGCGCGTCACCGCCCGGATCACGGGCTCCATGGCCATCACGTGATTATTGCCGAAGCCCTTCATCACGGTCGTCCGGAACGGCTTGTGCTCAGGCGCGTCCTGCTGAAGCGGGATGAAGCGCATCACCTCACCAAGACCCGGAGTGACGGCAAGAGCTTCGTTCGAAAAGGTCTCTGCGTCCTTCCATATCGTACGGGTCAGTTCGCCGTCGGTCGCGATCCAGTGGCCGCCATTGGCACTGGTCCACACGAGGCGATGCTTGCCGCGCAGTGTCGCCCAGGCCGCGAAATAGTCGCTTTCGCCACCGGGCGGCGCGTATACATCGAATTCGACGACGCGGTCAGCAGGTACATTCGCCGGACACGATACTGTTTCAGAAGTCATGGAGGCATACTCCCCGCTCGTTTGTTATGTATCTTGGGATCGGGGCTACCGCCGGGTACGGCAACTCCCAAAAAATATAGCGGCGCAGCGGCAGGCCGCCAGATAGACGGAAGATCAGCGACTAGGCCGATGGCTCATTGCCAGATCGAACGTCTGTGTTCGTCCGCAATTCTAAAGCGATGAACCCCCATCCAGAACAAATTCCGCGCCCGTGGCAAAGGCGCTCTCGTCACTGGCGAGGTAGAGGCACAGGGCAGCGACTTCTTCCGGTCTGCCGATCCGGCCCACGGGATGTCCGGCGACCCATTCGGCATAGAGCGCGTCCGGATCGTCGGACTGTGCCAGGACCTTGTCGAGGATGGGCGTATGGATGACTCCGGGATGGACCGAATTGCACCGCATCCCGTATTTCTGGCGCGCATAATGGAGAGCGACCGACTTGGTCATATGGGTCACGCCGGCCTTTGCAGCGTTGTAGGCGACGAGGTAATGCTCGGCCCGGATGCTGGCCATGGAAGCGATGTTGATGACAGAGCCGCCCGTGCGCTTCATCAAGCCGATAACGTGCTTGCAGCCGAGGAATACGCCGAGCAGGTCCACGTCCAGTTCGTGCCGGAACGCATCCAGCTTCAGGTCCTCGACATATTCGAACGCGGCGATCCACTGTTCCTCCCGCGTTACGTCGAGGGAGACGAACTCGGCCGCCTCGCCAAGCTCGGAGGCGAGAGACGATCCTTTCCATGAAACTGGAAAATCGACTTCGCCAGATCTATGCCAGCTGTGCCACCTTCATCCATGGACGCCTCCTGCTGTGGTATTTTTACACCTCCACTCTGGCACAGCGATGCCGTCAGGGGCGTCCGCCCCAACGCTTTCGGAAAAGATTCGACGAAGGAAGGCAAACGACCAGAATGGGATGCAAAGGTGAACGACCAATTCTTGTCATGTCCCGCCGATCCGCTGTTACCGCGTGACGCAGCAGAGCCACCGACGCGCGCCCCCTCGGCACGCAGTCGCCAGCGTCTAATCCCGTCGCCGCCCTTCGCGGGTATAGACCAGGTTGATGCTGGTGAAGGTCACCGCTTCGGTTCCATCCTCCAGCACCACGGCATAGCGGGTCAGGGCCGTGCCGCGATCGTCGCGCGATTTCGAAGGGATCAATTTCACGATGCGCGAGGTGACGTGGATCACGTCGCCCGACCGGATCGCGCGGTGCAGCCGCATCTCGTCCCAGCCGATGCCGCAGACGTAATCGATGTCGCTGTTGATCTCGTGATCAAGCTGCCGCCACATCGCCAGCACATGAATGCCGCTGGCCACCACTTCGCCGAACACCGAATCCTTCGCGGCTTCGGGATCGGAGTGGAACCATTGCGGATCGTATTGCCGCGCGAACTCGACGATTTCGTCGCGGGTTACGCTGCGGCTGCGCGACTTGCGGAAATCGCCGACCTCCAGATCCTCGAAGCAGATCGTCGGGCGGTTGGGGTCGGTGCCGCTCACAGCCGGTCCACCCTCGCCTCGTCCAGCAGGCGGATCAGGCCCGATTGCGCGGTGCTGGCGACGATCTCGCCCTGACGGGTGAACAGATTGCCGGTGCCCAGCGCGATGGATTGCGCCGCCGACGGGCTGGTCAGCGAATAGAGCATCCAGTCGTCCAGCCGCGCCGGGCGGTGGAACCACACGGAATGGTCGAGCGAGGCTGTCTGCAGCCGGTCGGCGGCAAAGCCGATGCCCAGCGGCGCAAGGCCGACATGCAGCAGATGCAGGTCGGTCATATAGGCCAGCAGCGCGAAATGATCGCCGGCGGGCCCATCCCAAGGCTCCTTCAGCCGCACCCAGAACTGCTGCACGCCCGGCTCGGGCGGGCGGGCGTCGATGCGAAAGGTCTGGACCGGGCGCCATTCGAACATGTGGTCGCGCAGCCAGAAAGGCTCGTGCCGCTCGGCCAGTTCGGTCGAGCCATGCAGCACGTCTTCCATCGAGAGGAGATCGCTCGGCGGCGGCACATCCGGCATGGCGGCGCCATGCGTGGGCGCACCCGGTTCCTCGGCATGGAACATCGCGTTCATCGCCAGGATGATCGCTTCGCCCTGCCGCGCCACGATCCGCCGCGCGGAAAAGCTGCGCCCGTCGGAATCGCGCTCGATATGATAGCTGATCGGCTTGGCAATATCGCCCGGCGTCTGGAACATGGCATGGCAATGCGCGGGCCACTTGCCGCTTTCCACGGTGCGCTGCGCCGCGGTCAGCGCCTGCGCGATCACCTGCCCGCCATACAGCCGGATCAGCGCGCTGGGCAGCGGAGGCGCGACAAAGCGGTCATCGCCTTGCCGCTCCAGCGCAAACAGCCCTTCCCGCTCCAGCCTGCGCGGCGGCCCGGTATAGGACCGCGCGTTCCGGGATTCCTCGGCCAGCGCTTCGTCCGCCATCAGCCGCCCGTGACCTGGTCCTTCAGCACCTGCTGCACCCGCGCCCGTTCGGTCACGACATTCAGCCCGATGCGGCGGTCCAGCTCCTCGTGCCAGTGATAGATGCGCCGCTCCTGATAGTTCAGCGGCATCCCGCGAAAGCCCTTGCTCTCCAGCGATTCCTGGATCTGCGGGGCATATTGCAGATCCTCGTAAAGGATGCGCGTCCAGTTATCGATCCGCGTCTTCCAGAGCGGGTGCGGATCGGCGGGATCGTGATCGGGGGCCAGCCAGTTCGACACCACCTCGCACTTGCGACGGCCGCGCGGAATGAACTGCAGCAGCGGAATGCCGCTGTCCGACGGCGGCATCACCAGATTGGGGAAGATGTGATAGCTGACGTTGTTTTCGGCCGGAACGGGGGTGATCGTCTCGATCTTGGGCATGCCGATGGTGCCCGGATCGGTCCAGTCGGGCCGCCGGTTGGGCGTCATCATCCGGCTATGCCCATTGGGCCACAAGGTCACCAGCATGCCGCGATGATCCAGGAACCGGTCCACCGTGTTCTGGTGGATCGACGAGATGTGATACACCTCCAGGAACGCGTCGAGCAGCACCTTCACATTGCAATCGACGTCATAGCGCTTGCTGTCCACCAGCCGCAGATTGCCCAGATCGTACTGCTCCAGCTCTTTCGCCATCGGGCCGATATGGTCCTTCAGCGGCTGCGCCTCGGGATCCTCGTTCAGGAAGATCAGCGTGCCCAGCAGGTCGCAGCGCACCTCCACAAGCGAACGGCACGACATGTCGAGCTCGACGAAATCGCGCTTGTCGCGCACCGCGACCAGCCGCCCGTCCAGCGTATAGCTCCACCCGTGATAGCCGCATACGAAACCGCGCGACTGGCCCTTCTCCTCGGTCACCAGCGGCGCGCCGCGGTGCTGGCAGGTGTTGTAGAACGCCTTGACCTTTCCATCCATGTTGCGCGTGACGACGATGGGCGAACCGGTATCGCGCGTCACGAACCAGCTGCCGTTTTCGGGGAGCTGGTCGGTATGGCCGACATAGCGCCACGACCGCTTCCACATCCGCTCTTCCTCAAGCGCAAGGAACTCCGCATCGGTATAGCGGCAGCCGGGAATGTCGGGCAGCGCGGGAAAATCCTCGGGCGGCGTCTTGCGCGACCGTTCGAAATCCATCGCGTCCTGCACCTGCGCGATCGTGTCGCGGTTGAGTTCCATGGCCTTCAGCTCCCTTCTGTGCCGCGATCATCGCAACAGCGCAGCGAAAAAACAAGCACGAATGTTTTTTATCTGGCGGGAGCCACGCGTTCAGGCGCGCTGGTCCTCGCGCGCGGCGCGGGCCTTGCGGGCAGCCTCGACAATCTCGGCGGTGGTGGGATTGCGCCGCAGTCGCAGTCCGCCGCTGACATGCAGCGTCTCGCCGGTCATGAAACATTCGTCGGACGCCAGCCAGACGATGCCCGCCGCGACATCATCGCTCGTCCCCACGCGGCCCAGCGGATAGGCTTGCGCAAAGCAGTCGACGATGGCTGCGTTGCGCGCCGCGCGCTCGGTCATCGGCGTGGCGGTAAAGCCGGGCGCGATCGAATTGGCGCGGATGCCGCGGTGGCCGAACTCGTTCGCCACGCAGCGCAGCACGTGGTCCGCCCCCGCCTTGGTGCCCATATAGGCAGCGTGGTCCTCCAGCATGATCGTGGCGGTCGCGCTGGTGACCTGGATCAGCGATCCGCCATCGTTCATCGCCCGCAGCATCGCCTGGTAGAACTGGAACGCACCGGTGAACTGCAGCGCGACCATCCTGTCCAGATCCTGGCGCGTAGTCTCCAGGAACGGCTGGATCAGCCCCCAGCCGGTGGCATTGACCGCGATGTCGACCCCGCCCAGTCCGCGCGCCTGCGTGCCCAGCGCCGCCAGGTCGCTTTCGCTGGTGATGTCGCAGACCGCGGCATGGCCGCCGATCTCGCGCGCCAGTGCCTCCAGCGGCTCGGCGTGGCGGCCCGCGACCAGGCAGGTCGCCCCCTCGGCCGCCAGCCGACGCGCGATCGCCTGTCCCATGTTGCCTTCGCCCGCCGCGCCGATCACCACGGCCAGTCGCCCTGCGAATTGATCTTCCGCCATCTGTCTCTCCACGCTTTTGTTCTTCGGGCGCGATGATGGCACGAATCAAAACAAACATGAACGTTTGTTTTTATTTTGCTTTCCTGTCCCTGCGCTCTATCATCCTTGGCGACGGAACAGAGATCAGCGGGTCCAACCGCTCGGCGTCGACGGAGAAAGGATGCGATCATGGGGCAAGCGCCGCCATATTTGTCCATGGGCAAGATGCTGCGCGCATCCGCCCTCGCGAATGGAGAGCGTGATGCCATCGTCTTTCCCGATGATCGCCGCAGCTACGAACAATTGCACCGCGCAGCGCGCCGCTGGGCCAAAGGCTTCGTCGCCGCGGGGGTAAAGCCCGGCGAGCATGTCGGCATCCTGCTGCCCACCCGCATCGATTTCTTCGAGATCTTCTTCGGCATACTGATGGCGGGTGCGGTCGCCGTGCCGGTCAATGCGCGCTACCAGTCGGGCGAATTGCGCTATCTGGTCGCCAATGCCGATCTCGTCATGCTGGTGACGACGGGGCGCGTAGCGGAGAACGTCGATTTCGCCGACCGCCTGCAAAAGGCGTTTCCCGACCTGGGCGAAAACCAGGATCCCTCGCGGCTGTCGCTGCAGGACGCGCTCGACCTGCGGCAGCTAATCTGCCTCGACCCGCCGTGCCAGCCCGGGCTGACCGCGCCCGAGGCGATCCTGCAGGCAGGCGAAGACATTGCCGAAGAGGAGATCGACCGCCGCATCGACGCGGTAGGGGACGAGGACGTGGCGATGATCCTCTACACCTCTGGCACCACCGCACATCCCAAGGGCGCGCTGATCACCCACCGCGGGCAGGTCGCGAACAGCCGCAACCTGGGCACGCGTTACGAGGTCACCAGCGAGGACAAGGTCTGGTCGCCGCTGCCGATCTATCACATCGCGGGAATCCTGCCGATGGTGATGATCCTCGACCGCGGCGGCGCATACATGACCGTGCCGCATTTCGATGCGGGCGTCGCGCTCGACATGCTGGAGCGCGAGGGCGGGACCATCGCCTATCCCAGCTTCGTCACCATCATGCAGGATTTGATCACGCATGACAGGTTCGCCTCGACCGACCTGTCGAGCCTGCGGGTGATGAACAGCAATTTCGCGGTGCAGCCCGAATGGATCAAGCTGGCCGTGGCCAAGGCGATGCCGAACACCATCCAGGTCGGCACCTATGGCCTGACCGAAGGCGCGGGCACGGTGTCGACCAGCCGCCTCGACGACAGCTATGAGATACGCACGGGCCGCTGCGGCAAGCCGCTGCAGGAATGGGAAATCCGCATCGTCGATCCCGAAACCGGCAAGGACTGCCCCCCCGGCCAACAGGGCGAAATCGTGCTGCGCGGGCCCAACATGCTGAAAGGCTATTACAAGTCGCCCGACAAGACCGCCGAGGCGATCCGGGGCGGCTGGTTCCACACCGGCGACCTCGGCAGCGTGGATGAGGGCGGCAACGTGATGTTTCACGGCCGGACCAAGGACATGCTGAAGGTCGGCGGCGAAAACGTCGCCGCGGCCGAGATCGAGGCGCATCTGCAGACCCATCCGGCGGTCAAGCTGGCGCAGGTCGTCGGCGTGCCCGATCCGCGCTATAGCGAAGTGCCCGCCGCCTTCATCGAACTGGCCGCCGGGCAGGACTGCAGCGAAACCGATTTGATCGAGCATTGCCGCGGCTTCCTTGCCAGCTTCAAGGTGCCGCGCAGCGTGCATTTCGTGCGCGAATGGCCGATGTCGACATCCAAGATCCAGAAGTTCAAGCTGCGCGAGAGATTGCTGGCCCAGGGCGCCGAGGCGGACGGAGCGCCGGCCGCCTGATGGCCCTGCCCCCCTCCCCCATCCGGCAGATCGCCTTCTTCGTGCCCGACGCCTGGGCCGCGGCGCACGCGCATCACGCGGCGCACGGGTCGGGCCCGTTCCTGCTGGCCGAGAACATTCCGCTGGCGCAGGCGACCTATCGCGGCCAGCCCGCCCATCTCGACCACAGCTCCGCCTATGGCCAGTGGGGTGATGTGATGGTGGAGTTCGTCCAGCAGAACAATCCCGGCCCATCGGTCTTTCACGACCTCTATCCCGAGGGGTCGGGACGCTTCGGCCCGCACCATACCGCGATCTTCGTCGACGATGCCGACGCCGCCGCCGACCAATGGGCCGCCGCGGGCTATCCCAGCGCGTTTCGCGGCGTGATGGAGGACGGTTTCGTCTATCACTTCGCCGACACCACCGCGCTGTGCGGGATGATGACCGAACTCTACGCCGCGACCGACCAGCTGCGGTCCTTCTACGACCATGTCGCCGCCATCGCAGGCGATTTCGCGGGCCATCCCGTCGTCCGCACGATCAAGCTGTAGAGAACCGCCGCGCGCTGGCACCGGCCAACGGCGAAAACGGACCGCCGCCGCGGCGATCCGTTTCCCCCTCATGGCCGGTTGCCTAGGCGGTGATGACCGCGATCTTCGCGCGGACCTCCACCGTTTCCTCGGGCTGCGCCAGGATTTCCTTCAATATGCCGCTGGCGGGTGCGGGCACCTCGACCGTGGTCTTGGCCGCCTCGATCTCCACCAGCGGTTCGCCTTCCTCGACCCTGTCGCCCGGCTGCTTCAGCCAGCGCACGATCTCGGCGTCCTGCATGCCCATGCCGAACTGCGGAAGCATCACGTCGATATCTGCCATGTTTCGTCTTCCCCTCAGGCCGCGACCGGTTGCTCGGCATTCATCAGCCTGCGCGCGGCGGCCGCCACGCGATCGGCGCTGGGATAGAGCGGCTTTTCGATCGGCGGGCTGAACGGCAGATGCGTGTCGGGCGTCGTCACGCGCAGCACCGGTCCCTTCAGCGCATCGAACGCATGCTCGGCGATATGGGCGGAAATCTCGCTGGCCGCGCTGCAGGTCTGGTGCGCGGGATCGACGCAGATCGCGCGGCCCGTCTTGCGTACCGACTGCAGGATCAGCTCGCGGTCCAGCGGCACCAGCGTGCGCGGATCGACCACTTCCAGCGATATGCCTTCCTTTTCCAGCATCGCCGCCGCCTTCAGCGCGATCGGCACCGCGCCCGCCACCGCGACCACGGTGATGTCGCTGCCCTCGCGCTTGATGTCGCCCTTGCCCAAGGGAATCAGGAAATCCGGATCGTCGGGCAGCTCCGACTTCGACGTCCAGCATGTGCTGTCCTCGAAACACAGCACGGGATCGTCGCTGCGGATCGCGGCCTTCAGCAGGCCCTTCATGTCATAGGCGGTTGCGGGCGCGATGATCTTCAGCCCCGGCATGTTCATGAACATCGAATAGGGCCGGTCCGAATGCTGCGCGGCATTGGAATTGCCATAGAACATGCACGACCGGATCACGAGCGGCAGCTTCGCCTGCCCGCCATAGATATAGCGCGACTTGGCGATGATCGAGCAGATCTGGTCCATCGCGGGATACAGGAATGACGAGATCGTCGCATCCACGATCGGCCGCATGCCGACCATGGCTGCGCCCGCGCCCGCGCCGATGAAGCCGTTTTCGGAAATCGGTGTGTCCAGGATGCGTTCCTTGCCGAATGTGTCGACGAAGCCGGTGGTGGTGCCGAAGACATTGCAGCGAATGTCCTCGCCCATCATGAACACGCTGTCGTCGCGTTCCAGCTCCTCTTGCTGCGCCTGTCTTATGGCTTCCAGGAATGTGGCTTTTGCCATGGATTTTCGCTCCGCTGATTGGGGGGCCGCGTCAGGCGGTCAGATGGTCGGGAATGGGCAGACGGTCGGTGAAGACGTCGTCGAACGCCTCTTCCGCTTCGGGATAGGCGGCACCGCGCGCATACTGGATCGCGTCGGCGACCTCGTCGGCGGTCTCGCTTTCGATCGTGTCGAGCACGGCGGGATCGACGCCTTCCTCCTCCAGCCGCTGGCGATAGAGCACCAGCGGGTCGCGCGATCTCCAGTGCTCCTCCTCGCCCTGCCGCGGAGTCAGGTTGCGGCCCATGTTCACCGCGTGGTCGCCGTATCGATAGGTCTTGGTCTCGACGAACACCGGGCCCTTGCCCGAACGCGCGTGGTCGACCGCCTCGGTCACGGCCTGCTCGACCGCGTCCACGTCCTGCCCGTCGACGATGATCGCCTTCATCGCATAGGCCTTGGCGCGGTCGGCCAGGTCCTTGACGGGCACCGCGTCGCCGACGGGGGTCGACATGCCGTAAAGATTGTTCTCGCACACGAACACCGCGGGCAGGCACCATGCGGCGGCCAGGTTCATGCCTTCATGCGCCGCGCCCTCGCTGGTCGCGCCGTCGCCGAAGAAGCAAAGCGCCACCTGCCCCGTCTTCTTCAGCTTCGCGCCCAGCGCCGCGCCGGCGGCGACCGGCACGCCAGATCCGACGATGCTCGTCTCGCCCAGGCTGCCGATGGAGAAATCGGACAGGTGCATCGAACCGCCCTTCCCCTTGCAGACGCCCGACGCCTTGCCCAGCAGTTCGGCCATCAGCGGGCGCATGGCCGCGCCCTTGGCGATGGGGTGGCCATGGCTGCGGTGGTTGCCGACCATGTAGTCGTCGCCGCGCAGCGCCATGCAGGAACCCACGCCCGACGCCTCCATCCCCGCATAGGTGTGCAGCGCGCCGGGTATCTCGCCCTGCGCGTGGATGGATTCGGCCAGATCCTCGAATTGCCGGATGCGCTGCATGCGGCGGTATTTTTCCAGCTTGCGGATGTTGGATGGCGTGTCGTTCATGAAATATCCCTTCCTTTCAGCCCAGCGCCGGTTCGGCCTCTCTGGCTGTCTCGATCAGTTGCAGCGGGGTGGCGTACATTGGCTCGGGCGCGCCGGAGGTGACCGCATAGACATTCTCCATGTGGCAGGGCCCCAGCTTGGCGCCGAAGAACAGGCTGTCCAGGCTGACCAGCATGTCCTCCTCCATCACGAAGCCCTGCTTCACCCCCGCAAGCCCGGTGGCGGGAAACGGCAGCGGAATCTCCAGCGGCATCAGCCCGATGCCATGCGCGACGACCAGTAGCTTCTCGGGCGTGGCGACGCCCTTGGACTTCAGATGCTCGTATCCGATCATCGGCAGCGTGCTGGTCGATACGCCGGGGCGCAGCCGGTCCACCATCATCAGGAATGCGTCGCGCAAGATGTCGTGCAGGCGGCGATAATCCTCACTCGCGCGGCCGACGACGGCGGTGCGGTTGATGTCGATCCAGAACCCGTCGAGCACGCCCTGCGTTTCCAGGATCACGATATCGCCCTCGCGCAAGGCGCGATTGCCGGTGGTGCGGAACAGGTCGGGAATGAACTCGTCATCCTCGTAGCTGCCGCCGAACAGCATCGCGCCTTCGTCGACCGGGACCACGCCGTTTCGCACCATGAAATCGCAGATGCCCGCCTGCACGTCGTTCCAGTCCACGCCCGGGCCCAGCAGCGATCCGGCATGCGCGATCACCCGGTCGGCCATCACGCCCACCTTGCGATAGGTTGCCAGCTCCTGCGCGGTCTTCACCACGCGCACCCGCATCAGCAGGTCGAGGCAGTCGGAAAACTCGTGCGGCAGGCCGCCCGCGATCCCGGCGGAAATGCGATGGCTGTCAAAGCCGATCCGCTTGCCCGCCATGCCGTGATCGGCAAGAGCCGCGCCGATGGCGGCAACGATGTCGCCCCGGCACTCGCCGCGGATCGACCCGGCCAGCGCCATCGCGTCCTCGGCCAGCTGCCCGCCCTTGCGGTCGGGATCGACATAGCGGCTGACCTCGCAGAAATTCAGCATGTCGAAGGTGCGGATCTCGTCGAAGCTGCAGACGGGCGCATCCCGGTTCAGCACCGCCACGATGCCCAGGTTCGCCTCCGGGATCACCAGTATCGCCGGTTTTGCCTCGTCGGCAAAGACGATCGCGCCCGCGAAAGGCTCCTGCTGGGTCCAGCGTTCCAGGATCGAGTGATAGCCCGTGGCATAGCGCACATCGTGCGGATGGGTCAGGACAACCGCGCCCAGGCCTTCCTCAGCCATCTTCATGCGCAGCCGCGCCGCGCGGGGGTTGGGATCGCTCATGCCGGCGCCCTTTCCCTGCCTTCTTTCCCCGCGGCAGCCTTGTCCCTGGCCGCCCCTTCGTTCGAGATGTCGTTGGTCATCTTCCCTTCGGACAGGTCGCGCAGGAATTCATGGTTGAAGACGAAGCGGATCTCGCCCTCCTCGCCGGTGAAGGCGACAGCGCCGTGGCCCATGAACAGATATTCGGTGCGTTCCTTGCAATGCGCCTCTGCATGGCGCGACCCGATGGGTTCATAGCCGTATGTGCCCTTGGGCGCGGAGCCGACATCATAGATCAGCTCGCCCTTGGTGACGAAATACTCGCCCGGACCCAGGTGCCAGTGCGGGGCAAAGGTCGCGCCCGGCTCCATCTCGACGAACAGCACCCAGTCGCCCGTCTCGGCGCTATAGCGCAGCAGGCGGATGCTGGTGCCGGTGCCCAGCATCAGCGGCTCGGTATCGTCGATATTGACGATCAGGTCGCCGGGCTTTCCTGCATCGTGTCTTTGGCCGGCATCGTGCTTGTGGCTCATGGCTTTCACTCCTGTCTCGAAATACGGCGGTCACATCGTGGCGGTCAGGCCCTCGTCGGCGGCGATCACCGCGCCGTGCAGCGCGCTGGACCGTGGGCCGAGGAGGAAGAGGATGAGGTCGGCGATCTGTTCGGGTTCCATGAAGAACTGGCGGCGCGGGCTGGGGTGGCCGTCCATCAGCGCGGCGATAGCGCTCTCGCCCTCGGGCGTGCGCAGGCCCGCCGTCAGCGGGGTGGCGACCGCGCCGGGACACACGCAATTGATGCGTATGCCCTTCGCGCCCAGTTCCGCGGCCAATGTGCGCGCCAGCATGGCGACACCCGCCTTGGACGCGCTGTATGCGCTGTCGCCCGCGCGGCCCGCGGTGCCGCTGACCGATCCGACGAAGACGATGCCGCCCGCCCCAGCCTCGATCATTGCGGGCAGCACCGCATTGGCGACATAGAAATTGCCTTTCAGGTTCACGTCGACATGGCGGTCGAACAGCGACACCGGGCTGTCGGGCACGGGATTGGGCTGCCACACCGCCGCATTGTTGACCAGCAGCGTGGCGGGCCCCAGCTCTCTTGCGAGCCGGGCGACCGCGGCTTCGACGGCCGCATTGTCCGCAATGTCGAGGCAGGCGAAACCGTCGATCTCGCCCGCCTCCCGCGCGCTTCGCAGGCTGTCCTCGCTTTCGTTGGAAAGGACTGCCACACGCGCACCGCCTTCGCGCAGCAAGCGCGTGACGGCGGCGCCGATGCCCGACGTGCCCCCGGTGACGATGGCGGTCCGGCCTGCGAAGGGCGCATCATCGTTCATTGCGCGGTGAACCCGCCGTCGACGACCAGCGCCGACCCGTGCATGTATCCCGCATCGTCGCTGGCGAGGAAACGCACCGCCTTGGCGATGTCCTCCGGTTCCGCCAGCCGCCCGATGGGATGCGCCGGGGCCAGTCCCTCGCGCGCGGCCTCGACGCTTTCGGCAAAGCCCTCGTCGACGAAGCGCTGCATGATGTGGTCGACCATGCCGGTGTTGACGCCGCTGGGATGCACCGAATTGACCCGGATCTTGTAGCCAAGGGCCGAAAACTCCAGCGCCGCGGCCTTGGTCATCATCGTCAGCGCCGCCTTCGACGCGCAATAGCCAGTGTGCAGCGGCGACCCGATCAGCCCCGCGACCGACGCGATGTTCACGATGGCAGCGCCGTGCGGCAGCTTCTCGCCGCTGCGACGCATCAATTGCGCGGCGATCTTGGTGCCCAGGAAAGGTCCCTCGACATTGACCGCCATCTGCTTCTTCCAGTCGGCGAGCGAGGTGTTCTCCAGCTTCTCGACCACCACGATGCCCGCGACATGGACCAGGATGTCGAGCTGGCCGTGCTCCGCCTCGACCGCGCCGATCACGCGCGACCACGCGGCCTCGTCCGTCACGTCGAGCTGGTGATAGTCGGCCACCCCCTCGCCGGTCCCGGGGCTTTCGGGAATATCCGCGCCGATCACATGCGCGCCCGCGCCCGCCAGCGTGCGGGCGATTTCCGATCCGATCCCGCCGGTCGATCCGGTGACAAGGGCGATCCGCCCGTCGAGCGCGCCCGTCATTGCATCGCTCCCATCCGGGCGAAGCTGCCCAGCGGGTCGCATTCGCGGATCATCGGATCCTCGGCCAGACAGGCCCACCCCTCGTCCGACATGGCAAGGTGATAGTCCATGTTGGCATGACGCTCCTTCGCCGCTTCGTCGGCGAACACCTCGACGAAATGGAACCGGTTCGCGGCTCCGTTGTCGCGCAGCACCTCGAACACCAGCGTATCGGGTTCGTTGGCGTGAACGTCCTTGCGCAGCTGCGTGACCAGCTCGGCAAAGCGTTCGGCCTTGCCCGGCTTGACGAGTACGGTCATGAGTATGGCAATCATGCAGTTACTATCCCTTCGTTGATGGCTGAAGGCCGATGAGAAGCGAGATCCTGGCAGAGGCGGTGGCCGCGCTGCGCGGCGGACAGGCAGGCCGCGCGCTGGCGCTGGTCGCCCCGCTGCTGCAGCGTGACCCGGCCGATGCCGATGCGCTGACGGTACGCGGCATGGCGCTGCAGGCGACCGGCGCGCAGGACGATGCCATCGCCGCGATGCGCGCCGCCCATGCCGCCGATCCGGGCAATCCGGCCCGCGCGGTCAATCTGGGGCTGATGCTGAAGGCTGGGGGGCGGCACGGCCGCGCAGTCGCCATGCTGCAGCAGGCGGTGGCGGCAAGGCCGCAGCATGGGCCAAGCCTTGCCAATCTGGGTTCCTGCCTGATCGCCGCGGACCGCGCCTGCGAAGCGGTACCCGTGCTGGAACAGGCGGTGGCGCTGACCCCGCAGGACGCGGGCGCGCATAATAATCTGGGCGTCGCGCTCGCCCGCTGCGGCGATGACGAGGCTGCGCTGCACCCCTATGCCGCCGCCCTTGCGCTGCGCCCCGCCTTTCACGAGTCGCGGCTGAACCGCGCCGATGCGCTGCGCCGCCTGAAGCGCACAAAGGACGCACTGACCGATGCGCGCGCGGTGCTGGCCGCCGACCCGGCGAACCAGCGCGCCGCCAATATCGCGGGCATGGTGAGCGAGGCGCTGGGCGACGACGATGCCGCCATCGCCATCTGGCGCGCTGCGCTGGATCGCGGCACCAGCCACCCGGTGGGCGTCAACCTGATGCGCCTGCTGCTGAAGCGCGGGCGAGCGGAGGAGGTCCCGCCCGTCGCGCGCCGCCTGCTGGACGCGCAGCCCGGCAGCACGACTCCGCTCGCCTATCTCGTCGCCGCGCTCGACCGCATGGGCGACGGCGAGGCGCGCGACAGGCTGGGCGGCGACGACCGTTTCGTGAAGATCATCGATATCGCCCCGCCTCCGGGCTTCGCCGCGCTGTCCGACTTCAACGCCGCGCTGGAAAGCGAATTGCGTGCCGATCCCTCGCTGACGTTCGAGCCCGAGGGGCTGGTAACGCGCAAGGGCCGGCAGAGCGCAGACCTCGCCGAGGCGCGCACCCCCGCTCTTGCCGCGCTGGCGGGTCTTGCCAGGGATGCGCTGGCCGATCATGCCGCCAGCCTCGACGACGAAGGGGGCCGGGATTTTCTGGCGGCGCGGCCCGCCGAATGGTCGCTGACATTGTGGGGAACGCTGCTCGGCCCCGGCGGCGCGGTCGATCCGCATATCCACGCGCCCAACTGGCTGTCGGGCGTCTATTACCCGTCCGACATGCCCGGCACCCAGGACGAAGGCGCCTTCGCCATCGGCCTGCTGCCCGAAGAGCTGGGCGGCGGCGGCACGGCGCGGATCATACGTCCCCGGGCGGGACGCATGATCCTGTTCCCCTCGTTCCTGTGGCACGGCACGCTGCCCTTTCCCTTCAGCGAAGAGCGCATCAGCCTCGCCTTCGACATGGTGCCGGAGGGGGTGGGCCGCCCGCACCGCCTGCCGCGCTAGGCGGAAGGACGCTGCGGGCAGGCCCGGGGAGAAGCGGCAGGCCATGGCCTAGTAATCCAGCCACAGTTCCACGCCGAACGAGCGCGGCGGGGCGTAATTGGTGAAGTTGAACAGCCCCGCGACCGAATTGGCCGCCACGCGATAGGTCTCGTCCAGCAGGTTGCGGCCATAGAGCGAGACGCGCAGCCCCGACGGATCGGTCCAGTTGATCGACGCCCCCACCAGCGTGCGCGCCTGCCCCTGCGTGAAGGGCGCGTTCAGCGTGACGGATTCGAATTCCGACTGATAGTTGATGTCGGCGCCGATATCGATCTCGCCGAAATCGAACGGCGGCAGCTGGTAGCGTGCGTTCCCGCCGACGGTCCATTCGGGCACGTTGCGCAGGCCCAGGAAGGACGCGTCCTCGTTCGTTCCGTCGCCGTCGATGTCGGTGAAGAATTCCAGGTACTTGGCCTTCTGCCAGCCCAGCGACGCGCCCAGCGTCAGCCCCTCGACCGGGACCGCGCTGCCTTCGACCTCGATGCCATAGACCTCGGCCTTGCCGGCGTTGGTGGTGCGCGTCTCCTGCCCCGGCAGGCCGGTGATCGGATCGACGAAGGGCACCACCGCATCGCGCTGAAGATCGTTGTAGCGGACATAGAACCCCGCAAGGTTCAGCCGAGCGCGGCGGTCCGGCGTCTCGGTCTTGAAGCCCAGCTCGAAGCTGTCTGCGGTCTCCTCCTCGAACGGCAGGGCGGATGTGGCCGACATCGCCTGCTCGTTGTATCCGCCCGATTTATAGCCCTGGCTATAGGTGAAGTAATTGTTGATGCCGGGCGTGATTTCCCACCGGTAACCGGCGCGGATCGTCGGCTTCTCGAAACTGGCGGAGTCCGAATATTCGGGCCAAAATCCCGTCTCGATGATCGAACGGCGCACCTGCGGACGGACGGAGAAGCTCTTGTCCTCCATGGTATAGCGCGCGCCGAAGAACACTGACAGCGGATCGCTGATATCGTATTCCGCCTCGCCGAACACCGCATAGCTGTCGACCTTGTAGTCGGCGGTGGACTGGTTCGGATCGCTCAGCGCGGTCGGATCGCCCAGGAAGCGCAGGAAGCCCAGGAAGCTGGTCGCCCGCGCATCCAGCGTCTGGCCCCAGTACATCGCCCCGACGGTAAAGCCGAACCGGTCCGAGAAGTCGGAGGTGAAACGCGTCTCGAAGCTGTATTGCTCGCGCACGTCGTTGCGGGTCGACACGAACAGATAGGCATTCTCGCCGGTGTAGTCCGACGGCAGGATCGACTTGACCCGGCGAAAGCCGCCCACCGCGGTGATCGTGCCAAGGCCCAGCATGTTGTGTTCGCCGCGCAGATAGGCGCCGTCGATGTCGATCCGGTGGCCCAGCAGCGTGCCGGGGCATGTCTCCGCGTCGATGTCGCCCTCGCACAATGTGGTGCCAGTGTTGAACGGGTCGGTTCCGTCGGTCTGGATGCCGGGAAAGCCCACCACGTCGAAGAGGAAGCCGGGCGGCGTTTCGTTGACGGAAGGCGGAGAATCCCCACGGTCGCGCAGGAATTCGTATGTCAGCATGAACTCGGTATCGGGGCTGGCTTCCCACAGCAGCTTGGCGCGCGCGTTGAAATAGCGGGTGCCGCCGAAATTATCGTTCGTCGCGGGCCGGCCCTGCGGCTCGTCCACGTCGTTGTTCTTGGTCAGCTTGTAATAGCCGTCGCTCTCCTGGAACGAACCGGCGAAGCGGAAATACAGCCCGTCGGTGATCGGCAGATTGAGCGAGGCCTTCACGTCCTTGGTGTCGAAGCTGGCGTAACCCAACCGGATCTGCCCGCCCAAGGTGGTTTCCGGCCGCTTGGTGATGACATTGACCACCCCGCCGACAGTGTTCTTGCCGAACAATGTTCCCTGCGGACCGCGCAGCACCTCGATCCGCTCGACATCGAACAGGTCGAACAATTGCGTCTGGACGTGGCCCAGCACGAAATCGTCGACGACGACGCCCACGGCAGGCTCGAACGTCAGGATGATGTCGCCGGTGGACTGGCCGCGTATGCCGATCGATGCCGCGTTGAAGCCCGGCACGTTGGTGATGACCATGTTGGGCACGTCGCCCGCCAGCGCGCGTATGTCGGCAGCGAACTTGTTGTCGATCGCCTGCGAGGTGAAGGCGGTGACGGCGACGGGCGTTTCCTGCAGCGATTCCGACACGCGCCGGGCGGTGACGACGATATCCTCAAGCCCCGTGGCCTGCCCCTGGGAGCGGCCCTGCACGGAATCCGGCTGCGCGGGACCCAGCGTCTCCTCGCGCCCCAGCGGGTTGCCCTGGTCGACAGCGGTATCGGGGTCGATAGCGGTATCTGCCGGCGCATCGCTGGTCTGCGCCAGCGCCGCATTGCTGGCGGAACAAAGAAGCCCTGCGACTGCCAGGCGCAAGGCACAACTCGATTGTCGGCGGAATCCACCCATCGGCTTTCCCTCTCCATGTCGCCGTCCGCGGTTCTTTTCGGCGCGAATCGGCTTTGCATCGCCCCTTTACGGAGCAGTGCAAACAAAAGAACATGGATAATCATTTTCGCCAAGTGAAAAACAAACATAGATGTTTTTTTCTTCGTCGTCTTTCGCGCAAGGGCGCAGGAAGCTAAGGATCGCACGACGATGAACGAACCGCACAACAATGCCCCCGATGCATCAGGGTCCGACGCAGCGCCCGATGCAGACGGCGCCGACGCCCCTGGAAGCGAGGTGCATTTGACCCGCAAGGGCGGGTCGCGGCGGGTTCCCAAGCGCTATACCAGCCCCGCCATGGCCGAGCGGCGCCAGCGCATCATCGATTGCGCGCACCGGCTGCTGGGCGAAGCGGGCGAACAGGGCCTGACCATCGCCCGCCTCTGCCGCGAGGCGGGGGTCGCGCCGCGCACGATCTATCGCCTGTTCACCGACAAGGACGGGGTGATCTTCGCCACCGTGGCCGACCGCATGCGCGAGGTGCGCGGCCATATCGCGCGGCAGAACCGCACCTATACGCTGGACACCGTATTTGAAGAGCTGGACTGGATGGTCTGCGAGATGGAGCGCGACACCGAATATGCCCGCGTCGCCATCGGCTTCAACTTCTCGCTCAATCCGCGCCGGGCGGAAATTCGCGAATTGCGCTCGGTCGCCTACAACCGGTTCCGCAACTGGCTCGACCTGGAAATCGCGGCCGGGCACACGCGCGGCGATCTCGACCTTGAACGCGTCGCGCAGCGGCACGTCGTGGGCGAATTCCTGGTCTATCGCCGCTGGGCGATCGGCATGACCGACAGCGACGAATGCCGCATGGAACTGCGCTGCAGCTTTCTGCAAAGCGCGGCGATCGTGCTGACGGGCGAGCCGCAGGAACGCGCGCTGCGGCTGCTGGGAGAGATCCACGGCAGGCTGGGCATGTCGGACATCGGAGCACGCGCATCCACCAATCGCGCGCAGCGCGATGCGGGCGAGGATTTCGAAGGCCGCGCCTAGCGCGCCTCCTCGCCCTCCCCCCGCGCAAGCGCATAGGCGACGACGTAATCGCCCGGCGTCGATCCCAGGAACCCGTGCCCGCCCGCGGCCACCACCACGAACTGCCGCCCGCTTGCCGGCGAGACATAGGCCATCGGGGTCGCCTGCCCCCCGGCGGGAAGCCGTCCGCGCCACAATTCGCGCCCCGTGCCCGTGTCGAACGCCCGCAGGTAATCATCCAGGGTCGCGGCAATGAACGTAACCCCGCCGGCGGTGGTGATCGGCCCGCCGATGCTGAAGATGCCCGGCACCGCGATGCCCAGAGGCGCGATATCCTCCGACGTGCCGAGCGGGACCTGCCACGCCACTTCGCGCCTGCCGATGTCGATCGCGGTCAGGTGCCCCCACGGCGGCGTTGTGCAGGGTATGCCCAGCACCGACACCATCGGCTCCATCGTCAGCGCGTAATCGGTGCCCAGCTGCGGCAGCATGCCCGACGTGTGGGCATTGCCCGCTTCCTGCCCCGCCATTTCGTCCCGCTTGTGCAGCGTCACCATCTGCGGAATCGCCGAGCTGTTCACCAGCATCAGCCCGCGGCGCTGGTCCACGCTGGCGCTGCCCCAGTTCAGCATGCCGAAGATGCCCGGATATTGCAGCGCCCCGCGGGTCGAGGGCGGCGTGAAATCGCCCTGATAGTCCAGCGAGCGATAGCGGATGCGGCACAGCATCTGGTCGAACGGCGTCGCGCCCCACATGTCGCTTTCGCGCAGCCGCGCGGGTATCAACGAGGGAAAGCCCGTCTGATAGGGCTGGGTCGCGGCATAGCGCTCGCCCGGCACCTTGCCCTGCGGGGCGGGCCGTTCCTCCACCCCCGTCAACGGCTGGCCCGTGCGGCGGTCAAGGATGAAGATCTCGCCCCGCTTGGTCGGCACCGCGACGGCGGGCACCGTTCCCGAACCTGCGGGAAAGTCGAACAGCACCGGCTGGGCGGGCACGTCATAGTCCCACAGATCGTGCCGCACCGTCTGGAAATGCCATCGCACGCGCCCCGTCCGCGCGTCCAGCGCCACGACCGAACTGGCATAGCGTTCAAGCTGCGGGCTGCGATGCGTGCCGACATGGTCTGGCGTGGCATTGCCCGTGGGCACATAAACCAGCCCCAATGCGGGATCGGCGCTCAATACGCTCCACGCATTGGGCGATCCGTGGGTATAGGTTTCCCCCTCCCCCAGGGGGGGCGCGTCGTCGGCCATGCCCGAATCCCACGCCCACAGCAGGCGGCCCGTGCCGGTATCATACGCGCGCACCACGCCCGACGCCTCTGCCGATGTGAAATTGTCGCGCACATAGCCGCCCAGCACCGCCGTATCGCCGATCACCACCGGCGGCGACGTCGTATAGGTCGCCCCGCGATCGAACTCGCCCAGCCCTTCCAGTAGCGAGACAGTGCCCCCGTCGCCGAAGTCGGCGCAGGGCGCCCCGGTTTCGGGGTCCAGCGCCACCACCGCGCCGACCGGCGTGCAGAACACCAGCGTATCGTCCACCATCAGCGGCGTCGCCATGAAGGACATCACCTGCGCGATCTCGGGCCGGGCGGCATTGCTGTCGCCGGTGCGATAGCGCCACGCCTCGGTCAGGCGGGCGGCATTGGCGGGGGTGATCTGCGCGGCGGGCGAATGGCGCGTTCCCGCCGAATCGTGCCCATAGGCGCTCCATTCCGCCGCAGCGTCCAGATGGGCCGACGGTGATCCCGGCGGTGACGCGTGCGCCGCAGCAATTTCGCTGGCGCCGCGCATTCCCGAATCGCTGGCCGCATAGCTTCCCGCCAGCACCAGCGCCGCTGCAAGCCCCGCCGCCAGGACGGCTTGCCCGGCGCGGCGGGCCCCGTCCCCCGCGACGGCCCGGCGCACGAACGGAACCGCCAGCACCAGCGCCAGCACCGCCGGGCCCGCCAGCCGGGGCAGCAGCGGCCAGAACGCGAACCCCGCCTCCACCAGCGCCCAGGCCAGGGTCGCCAGCAGGAACGCGGCATAGAGCCATAGCGCCGCCGCCCGGCCGCGGAACGCCAGGATTCCGCTTACAAGCAGCACCGCCCCCGCGCACAGGTAATAGGGCGATCCGCCCAGCATCAGCAGCCGCGCGCCGCCTGCGCCCAGCACCAGCCCCAGCACGATAAGCAGCACCGCCAGCCCATGGCGCAGCACCCTGCCTGCGACATTCGTGCCCATTCCAGGCCCCTCCATCCTTGCGCGCGGTCGTGACGCCGCGATCCGCCTCAAATGGAGCATGTATGTTCAATTTTGCAAGCGAATCGCGTCCGGGCGCTGCAACCCGAGGATTTTTGCGGGGCGATCATGTGGATAACCCGCCACCCCCTTTGCGCATTGAAGCATTTCAGCGCAGCATAATCGCGAAAAGCTTCAAATCCATCGCGGGACCAAAAATGAATTCAGAAATCGACAGGATCAGCGAACTCGCCGAAGCGGGCGAGCGCATGATCGAGCGGCTTCGCAAGAAGGCATTTCTTCCCGAGGCGCGCAAGGGGCTGCTCGCCCGCTATGGCATTGCCGAGGCTGCTGCGCTGCTGGGCTGCAGCACGAACCGGATCCGCATGGCAGAGGAGGACGGACGCCTGCCCCCTCCCCCGCCGACCGAGAACGGCCGCCGTCCCGGCTATACGATCGAGCAATTGCTGGTCATGCGCGACGTGCTGGGCGCGAGCCCGGCGCGCGCGCCGCTGGACGTGCCCGCCATGATCGCGGTGCAGAACTTCAAGGGCGGCGTCGGCAAGTCGACCGTCACCACCCATCTGGCGCATTATTTCGGGGTCCAGGGCTACCGCGTGCTGGTCGTCGATTGCGACAGCCAGGCGACGACCACCACGCTGTTCGGTTTCAACCCCCATTTCAACGTCACGCGCGAGCAGACGCTCTATCCCTATCTGTCGATCGAGCCGACGCAGTCCACGCTGGATTACGCGGTGCAGGGCACGCCCTGGCCCAATGTCGACCTGATCCCGTCCAACCTCGAACTGTTCGACGTGGAGTACGAACTGGCCGCCGCCGGGTCGGATGGCGGATCGGTGCTGGCAAGCCGTTTTCGCAAGCTTAAACAAGGACTTATGGAGCTTGCGCAGAACTACGACATCGTGCTGCTCGACCCGCCGCCGGCGCTGGGGACGATCAGCCTGGCGGTGATGCAGGCGGCCAATGCGCTGCTGGTGCCGCTGGCGGCGACCACGCCCGACTTCTGCTCGACCGTGCAGTTCCTCTCGATGATGGAGCAGGTGACGGGGCAATTGCAGGATGCGGGCATCGCGGTCGAATATGATTTCGTGCGGCTGATCTGCTCCAAGTTCGACGCCAACGATCCCAGCCACGCAATGGTGCGCCAGATCATGGAGCAGAGCTTCGGCCCTGCCCTTTTGCCCGTGCCGATCCTGGAAAGCGCCGAGATCAGCCATGCAGCGCTGCGCATGATGACGATCTACGAGCTGGAGCGCCCGATCGGCACCGCCCGCACGCACAAGCGCTGCCGCGCCAATCTGGATGAGGCGCTGGGACAGGTCGAGGCGCTGGTCCGCCGGGGCTGGGGCGTCGCCGAACCGGCGAGCGAGGAGGCAATCGTCAATGCGGCCTGATCGCACCCCACCGCCCAAGATTTTATTTTCCTACTCGCCCGCCCTCGCGATAGCCGGGCCCGCCGTTCCCGAAAGGACGAAAGATGGCGCGTAAGCAATCCGAATATCTGGCCGATCTGCTGGGCGATGACGAGGACGAGGCGGCAGCCCCCGAATCGCCGGCGCCTGCCGCCGAGACCATCGCCCCCTCCCCTGCCCCCGAGCCCCCTCTGGCGGCTTCGCGCCGGCGCGGCGGTTCAATGACGCTGCTGGGCCGCGAAAGCGCGCTGGCCCGCGTGGCCAATGGCGAGGTGCGGCAGGTCACGCAGATGCTGCTCGATCCCGCGCGGGTACGGCCATGGGCGGGCAATGCGCGCAGCTATGAACACCTTACCGAGGATAATTGCCGCGAGCTGATCGATTCGCTGATCGCGGAGGGCGGCCAGAAGGTCCCCGCCGTGGTCCGCCGTATCGACGGCGATCCGACCCATGAATACGAGGTGATCGCGGGCACGCGCCGCCACTGGTCGATCAGCTGGCTGCGCGCGAATTCATGGCCGGACATGAAGTTCCTAGCGCAGATCGTCGAGCTCGACGACGAGGCGGCCTTTCGCCTTGCCGATATCGAGAACCGCGCCCGCAAGGATGTGTCGGACCTGGAGCGCGCGCGCAATTACGCCGCCGCGCTGGCCGAACATTACGGCAACCACCTGACGCGGATGGCCGAACGGCTCAAGCTGTCCAAGGGCTGGCTGTCCAAGATGCTGAAGGTCGCCAAGATCCCCGACGGCGTGATTGCCGCGTTCGCCTCTCCGGCGGAGGTGCAGCTGAAGCCCGCCTATCCGCTGGCGCAGGCGCTGGACGACAAGGACCGTGCCGCCGCGATCCGGCGCGAGGCTGCAAGGCTTGCCCGCGACCAGGAAGCCCGGCGCGAGACCGGCCGCCCTCCCCTCCCCTCTGCCGAGGTGATCGGAAAGCTGCTGTCCGCCGGGACCGAAAAGGACGCACCCGAGAAATTCGTGCTGGAAGGCGCGCATGGCCGCCCCGCGATTACGGTGCAAAGCGCCAACCGCCAGGGCGTTACCCTGCGACTGCACGCCGGGCACGGATTGTCCGAGGACGATCTGATCAACCGGGTGCGAGACGCGCTGTCGGAACTCGACGGCGAAGGACGCGGGCTGCAGCGGTGAGATGCGCGGCCCAGCCCTCTTGCCCGTCAGGATTGGCTGGGGCCGCCTCCCGTTTCCCCGGGGAAACGATGATGTCCAGGCTCCCCGTTCGGGTACGCCAGACGCCGCATGTTTCCCCGGGGAAACGCGCGCAGTCGGCGTTCGGCGCTGCCAGGCAAGCTGCCCTCCCCTCCCCCGCCCCGCGAGTGCATCCATGACGAAATCGAAACGCGAGGCGGTGACCGAACAGTTCGACATGTTCCTCCCCTATCTCGCCGATCTGCCGATCCGCGATCAGCGCGAGATGATGGAACGCCCGTTCTTCAGCCTCGCCAAGTCCAAGCGCGTCAAGCCGATCGACTATACCAGCCCCGACGGCAAGATGTGGGTGCATGTCAGTGCCAATCCCGATTACGGCATGGCCACGATCTGGGACGCGGACATATTGATCTATTGCGCCAGCCAGCTTGCCGACATGGCACGGCGCGGCGTCAATGACGTGCCGCGCAAGCTGCACCTGATGCCCTATGATTTGCTGCGCGCAATCGGTCGCCCCACGACGGGCCGCGCCTATGAACTGTTGGGACAGGCCCTAGACAGGCTGGTGTCGACCACGATCAAGACCAATATCCGGGCGGAGAACCGTCGCGAGGCAACCTTCTCGTGGCTAGACGGCTGGACGCAGCTGGTGGACGAGAAGACCGAGCGCAGCCGCGGTATGACGCTGGAGCTGTCGAACTGGTTCTGGGAAGGCGTGATGATGAAGGGCGGCGTGCTGTCCATCGACCGCGCCTATTTCGATATCACCGGCGGGCGCGAGCGCTGGCTGTACAGGGTTGCGCGCAAGCATGCGGGCGGGGCGGGGGAGGCGGGCTTCGCCATCGCGCTGCCGACCTTGTTCGAGAAATCGGGCGCCGAAGGGCAATATCGCCGTTTCAAGTTCGAGATGCTCAAGCTGGTCGAGAAGAACGCGCTGCCGGGTTACGGCCTGACACTGGAGCAGGGCAGGGGAGGGGACCCGCTGGTCCGCATGCGCCGGATAGACGGCAAGGATGGGGCAGAGATCCGCCAGGCCGCGCCCGAAGCGCTGGATCTGCTCCAACCAGCAGGCACCAGCCCCGCCAACGATGTTTCCCCGGGGAAACGAGCCACCGGCGAATTGCGCGAAGCCAGACCCGATCCCGTGGCTGCCGCGTCCAAGCCGAAGCACCGCGCCAACGTTTCGGCCACCCAACCGGGCGATCATCCCGTTGATGCCGCCGCGCTGATCCGGTCGACCATCGCCGGACTGTCGGATGCCGCGACGCGCGGCTACATGACCGACGACACGATCGAGCATCTGCGAACCGCCTGTCCGGGCTGGGACCTCCATGCGCTCCACGCCGATTTCGAACGCTGGGTCGATGCCGATGCCGCGCGCCTGCCGGCCAACTGGCAAAAGGCCTTCATCGGCTGGGTCAAGCGCCATCACGAAAAGCACCGCCACCAGCTTCGCGGCTGATTGCCCGGCTCTGCGGGCCTGCGTTCCTGTGCATCCTGCCCCTTTCGTCACGCGACCGAAATCGGCTTCGCTGGCCTTGGCGTTCCCGAAGTGTCGCGTCCACGCGATCTATCCACAGGCACAACCGGGAACCTGCGCCGCTTTGAACGAGTTGCACAGGAGATCGAACGAAAGTGATTCAAAGCGGGCGGCAAAATATACGCTTCTGTCGCATCGTCGACACATCGGGAACCGTGTTCGGCATATCGGGAACGCCCCGTCGACACTTCGAGAACACGCGCTCGACCTTTCGGGAACGGATGATCGGCACATCGGGAACGCCGTATACGCGCGACTCGTCGGATTTCGCCAGCTGACCGACCTGCAGCGGCGCTTAACTTTTCTAAACCAATCTAAAGCCCTCTAACCTCGATGAAATCCATTTGGATTGGTGAAGGGGAGAAGAGCGCTCACCCGCTTGCATCGCGCCTGATCCTCGGACAACAACGATAGCCGAAGGGTACGAGGACACGCCGCATGGACATTTCACGCCGCAACATGCTGATCGCAGCCGCTGCAACCCCCGCGGCGCTGCAGGGTACGGGCGCGCTGGCCAGCACCGCCGACGCTGCGCCCTCCGCAGCCATGCTGGCGCAGCGGCCGCCGATGGGCTGGAACAGCTGGAACAGCTTTGCCGGCACCATCAACGAGGCGCAGGCGCTGGAAACCGCCGCGATCATGCGCGACCGGCTGCTGCCCTTCGGCTACGACATTTTCACCGTCGACATCCAGTGGTACGAGCCCGAGGCCAGCGGCTATGTCTATAACGACGCCCCGGTCCCCGCGCTCGATGCCCATGGACGGCTGGTGCCCGCGCCCAATCGCTTTCCCTCCGCCGGGGGAGGGGAGGGCTTCGCGCCGCTGGGGCGGCAGATCCATGCGATGGGGTTGAAATTCGGCATCCACGTCATGCGCGGCATCGCCAGGGAAGCGGTGCGGCGCAACCTGCCCATCCATGGCACGGATTTGCGCGCAAGGGATATTGCTGACATATCAAGCACTTGCGCCTGGAATCCGGATATGTACGGCGTCGACATGAGCAAACCCGGCGCGCAGGATTACTACGACGGGCTGTTCAGGCTCTACGCGTCATGGGGCGTCGATTTCATCAAGATGGACGACATGAGCCGCCCCTATGACCCGCACGCGCCCGAAATCGAGGCGGCGGCGACCGCCATCGCGCGCTGCGGGCGGCCGATGGTCCTCAGCGTCTCGCCGGGCGAGACGCCGCTGCTGCGCGGCGATCACGTGCGCCGCCATGCGCAGATGTGGCGGATCTCGGACGATTTCTGGGACGAATGGCCGCTGCTCGAGGCGCAGTTCACACGGCTGGAGAACTGGACCCCGTGGCGCGCGCCGGGCGCATGGCCCGATGCCGATATGCTGCCGCTGGGCCGACTAGCGCTGGGCGAGCGCGACAGCCGCTTCACGCCGGCCGAGCAGCGCACCCTGATGACCTTGTGGTCGATCGCGCGTTCGCCGCTGATCATGGGCGGGGATCTGCGCCACCTCGACGCGGCGACGCTGGCGCTTTTGACCAATCGCGAGGTGCTGCAGGTGAACCAGCGCAGCATCGGCAACCGCCCGCATTTCGTGGCCGATGGCCAGCGCGTCTGGACCGCCCGCGCCGAGGACGGGGACGACCTCTATCTCGCGCTGTTCAACCTGACCGACAGCGCGCGCGAAACCGGGGTCATGCTGCGCCAGATCGGTGCGGAAGGACCGGTCATGCTGCGCGATCTGTGGGAAGGGCGGGACCTGGGCCGGGCCGACGATCGCATCGCCGCGATGCTGCCCGCGCATGGCGCGGCGCTCTATCGGCTGCGTGCGGCATAGGGCCGGGGGGAGGAGCCTCGGGGAAGGGACCTGAGGGGAGGGGGCTTGTCCCCGACCGGGAACCGCCCGCCCGCTGCCGCGCTTCGATCATCGTAAGCCAGCAATCGCCGAAAGGGGGCGCCCGTGCAGCCACACACCATCGCGATCTTCGGAGCGGGCGGCCATACCGGCCGCCATGCCGTCAGCCATGCCCTGACCATGGGGCTGGACGTCGTCGCCATCGACCTCCACCCGCCGAAAGACGACGAGCGCCTGGACGGCGTCACCTATCGCGCCGCAAACGTGATGGAGGATGACCTCGCCCCCGCGCTTGAGGGATGCGATGCTGTGATCTCGGCGCTGGGCGTGGCGTTCACGCCCAGCAATGCGCTGAACCCGCCGCCGCTCTATAGCAAGGGCACGCAGCGCATCGCCCAGGCCGCCCGAGAAGCGGGCATCAGGCGCATCGCCGTGATCTCCGCCGCCTTCGTCGAGGAACAGCCCGAACTGCCGATGTGGTTCCGGGGTTCAGTCGTTGCGGCGCTCCACAATATTCTTGCCGAGATGCGCAAAATGGAGGCCATGCTTGAGGCGCAACCCGACCTGGACTGGATCGCGGTGCGCCCCGGCTGGCTGCTGGACAAGCCCGCCACCGGAAAACTGCTGGTGGGCGATCGCATCCTTCCCAAGGGCGCCTTCCGCTGCCGCGAGGCCGATCTGGGGCATTTCCTGGTGCATGCGGTGACGAGCGGAGAGCATGTCCACCAGAAACCCGCCATCGGCGCTCCGGAAGCGCACGAGGACGAAAGCCTGGCCGCTCTGGGGTCCGAGCTGGCCGAGATGGCCGGACTGCACTGAGAGGGGCTCTGACGGCCTCTGCGGGGGTGAAGCCGCGCCCGGTCAGGGGCGGCGGCCCTCCAGCCAGTCGTTCAGCACCTCGTGGAAGAAGCGCACGCGGGTTTCCTGGTCGGACAGATAGGCGTCCTTGTAGCCGCGCGAATGCATGCCCGCCTGCATGTTCTCGGCCAGTTCCATGTCCTGGAACACGATCTGGTCGCGCAGTTCGGGAATGCCGTTGCCGCCGTCGAACCGGCGGTGCTCGCATTCCAGCACCTCGCGCAGCGGCTTGGGGCCGGCCATGATCGATTCCACCTCGGTCTGGCCTTCCACCGGGAAGGCCATGCACCACAGGTCGAAATAGCACTTCTCCGGATCCTCGGCATGCGGTTCGGAGCGGAAGAAGATGAGATTGTCGGGCAGGAAGCTGATGGTGACATTGGGAAAGATCACCGTGTGCGGGCTGTCGGTGATCTCCTCGTCGTTCATGTCCTTGTAGTGGACATAGCCCTTTTCGGCCCACAGCCGTTGCTTGGCGGCCTTCAGGTCCTTCCAGCCCTGAAACGCGAAATCCTCGTAGCTGTCGTATTTGCCGGGATCGATGTCCCACTTGCGCAATTCCGCCTCGAACATCGCATTGCCGCCGCCTTCGGGCCGGTCGGAGAGCGAGGGTCGCATCGGCTGGACCGTGCGGCCATGGCCCTTGGGCCACATCTCGTGCCGGGCGGAGTCGACGTCCTGGTCGATCCATGGCGGCACCTGCGGATGCGCGGTGCGGGTGTGATAGCTTTCCGAGAAATTGTCGGTGACGAATTTCCAGTTGGCGTTCAATTCGATGCGGTACCACGCGACGCGCACCGCCGTATCCATCGGATAGCCGCGATAGAGCGCGACCATCGGTTCCAGATACTCCTCGAGCGAAGGGCCGTCGTCGTCCATCGTGTACCAAACGAAGCCGCCCCATGTGTCGCAGCGCAGTTCATTGAGCTTGAGCTTGCCGCACGGATTGCCGCGTGCGAAATCGACATCGGCGTCCTGCGCCTTTTCCAGCACGCCGTCGATGCCCCATTGCCAGCCGTGATAGGGACAGTGGAACGACGCGACCGAGCTGGTCCCCGCGACCATGCGCATGCCCCGGTGCCCGCAGCTGTTGTAGAAGGCGCGGACCGAGCCGTCCTTCTGCCGCACGGCGATCACCGATTCCTTCAGGAAATTGTGGACGACGAAATCGCCCGCTTCGGGAATGTCGGCGGTGCGCCCGGCGATATGCCAGATCTTCGTCCACAGATGGTCCCATTCCTTCTGCGCGAATTCGCGCGAGAAATAGCGGTCGCCGGTGATGGCGTCGCCGCGAAGGTTCGACGGATCGCGCCCGTCCATCGGGGGCGGAACGGCTGTCTGCTGGTTCATGGATTGCTCTCCCGGTTGGGCCGCGCTGCCGGGCAGGGCCGGGCGCGGTCTTTCTGCCGAGCGGAGAGACTAGCAAATGCCGGGCGCGCGCAGGCCTGTCCCTTTGGCGAGGAATTCCCTTCGGCCCGGTAGTCGGGTGCGGAAAACCGCCTAGAGCGCGGCGGCGTAGCGGTCCAGCGTCGCCAGCGGCGGTTCGGGCCAGCGCGACAGCACCAGCAAGCGCTTGTGTCCCTGGCCGATCGACAGCTCGTCGGTGATGCCCATGCCGCCGTGCATCTGGATCATCTCGTGCCCCAGCGTCAGCGAATGCTGCGCGATGAAGGCGCGCGCGCCATACGTGTCGTCGGCGAAGCGGTCGGTCCCCTCGGCGACGATCGCGGTCTCGACCAGTGCGCGGCATTGTTCCAGCGTGGCGTAGAGCGCGGCCATGCGGTGCTGGATCGCCTGGAACTTGCCGATCTGCGTGCCGAATTGTTCGCGCGTGCGCAGATAGCCAAGGGTTTCGTCGAACATCGCGTCCATTATGCCCAGCCCCTCGGACGCGCGGGCCAGCGCCGCTAGCGTCTCGATCCGCGCGGCGACTTCGGGCGCGATGTCCAGCCTGTGCGCGGCGGGAACCGCGACATCGGCGAATTCCAGCGAGGCGGTGTGCGTGCCGTCGGCAAGCCGCCATTCGCGTATCTCAAGACCCGCGGCATCGGCGGGGACCAGATAGAGCGATCCGTCTTCGGCGCCGACGATGAAGCCGTCAGCCTCGCCCCCCGCGATGGCGAAGGGCCTCTGGCCGTTCAGCACCGCGCCGTCCTCCGCGTCCTTTGCCCGCACCGTCTGGTCGTCCTGGTACAGCCCCGCGTCCTGCCGCGCGAGCGCGACGCGCCTTTCGCCCGACAGCACGCCGGTCACCCATTGCTCGCGCAGGTCGCCCGACAGGCCGTGCGCCAGGTACAGGCCGGGCAGGATCGCGCTTTCCAGCACGGGTTCGACCACCATGCCGCGGCCCAGCGCCTGGAACACCACCGACAGCGCCGTCGCGTCGAGGCCCAGCCCGCCGTCATCCTCGGCAAAGGGCACCGCCAGCAGGCCCAGTTCGGCCAGCACCCCCCAGTTGCCGCCGCTGAAGCCGCCCGGTTCCTTCAGGTACTTGCGGCGCTTCTCGACATCGTAGTGATCGGCCACGAACCGTTCGACCACGGCCTTCAGCATTTCTTCGTCTTCGGTCAGTTCGAAGTTCATTGGGTGCGTTCCTCCGACCCGGTTGGTAGCAGCAATGCGGCGCGGCGAAGGCTCTGCAAAATGTTAGGGTGGGCCGAAATGCGGGGCGAACCGGCCAATCGCGCATTGTCCTTTGGGCAGGCGCGGCCTATCCTTCGCCATCCGGGGGAGAGGAAAAAACATGACGAAATTCGTGATCGACCGGCTGGAGGACGTAACCGTCGCCGCTCCGGAAGATATTCGCCGGGCGGCGACCGCGCTTGCGGAAATCGCGGCGCAGCACGAAATGCGTGCCGCGCCCGCGCATGACATCGCGGACAAGCGCACCCCCGTCGATGCCGACGGCAACATACTGGCCAGCGAGATATTCGGCTGGTCGGACAGCGAGAATGCGTGGTGGCGCAGCCCGCGCATCGCGCTGGAATCGCCGATCACCTCGGCCTGCCGGTTCGAGAACGATCCCTTCTGGATCAATCCCGACGGGTTCCATCTGCCGATCCCCAACCCCTATCTCGAATCGATCGACCTTGCCAATTTCGAGACGCGCGCCCGCACGCGCGCGGCCATCGTGGTGCCGGTGCACATGGTGTTCGGCAAGATCGGCGCGGTCAGCTTCAATCCCGTCGACACCTCGCGCACCGACCTGTCGGAAGAGTTCGACAAGCATGGCGCGATGCTGGGCATCTATGCGCGCGCATTCATCCGCAGCTATACCCGCGCGATGGCCGACATGGAGGCGCTGCCCCCCGGATCGCGCCTGTCCAAGCGCGAGGTGGAATGCCTGCGCTGGGCCGCCATCGGCAAGACCGACATGGAGATCAGCATGATCATCTCGCGCAGCAGGGCGACGGTGCGGTTCCATATCCACAATGCCTCCACCAAGCTGAACGCGGTGAACCGCAGCCAGACCGTCTTCAAGGCGGCGCAGCTGGGCTATCTTTCGGTCAGCTGACCGGCCTGCGTATTTCCTCGCATTGCCGGCCCGCCCATCCGCTGCGCCGATGCTGCCTAGCAGTTTGGGCAGCATGCATCGCCGGTCGCTTTGCGCTTAGATGCATGAACGACAAGACGAATCATGCCCGCCGAACGGGCGGGAGGGGATTGGAATGGATGCGATAGCAAAGGGGCTGTTCACGCCCGACAACCCCCCGCGCCTGGTCGGGGGCCGCGACCGCGAGACGGGGCGCATCGTGTTTCCCTGTCCCGCAAGCGACCGCTTCGAACCCGTGCCCCTGTCGTCCACCGGTACATTGTGGAGCTATACGATCCAGCGTTTCCGGCCCAAGAGCCCCCCCTATGCCGGGCCCGAGGCGTTCGAGCCCTTCGCGCTGGGCTATGTCGAGCTGCCCGGCCAGACCATCGTCGAGGCGCGGCTGACCGGCGTGGATTTCGGCGCGATCGAGATCGGCATGGATCTTGAGTTCGAACCCGCCCCGTTCGAGAAGGCGGACGGCGAGACCGTTCTGATCCCCGCGTTCCGGCCCGCTGCGGCCGCCAGCAGGAAGGCAGCGTGATGGGCGACGTGTGCATCATCGGCATCGGCATCCACCCTTTCGGCCGCACCCCGGGGATGAGCGGGGTCGACCAGGGCGTGTTCGCGGTGCGGCAGGCATTGCAGGACGCGGGGCTGGAGTGGGGCGACGTGCAATTCGCCTATGGCGCGTCCGACGCGGCGGGCAATCCCGACACCATGGTCGACCAGCTGGGCCTGACCGGCGTGCAGTTCATCAATGTCCGCAATGGCTGCGCGGCGGGCGGGTCGGCGCTGTTCTCTGCCCAGATGGCTATCAAGTCGGGCGAGGCGGACATCGGCCTTGCGGTCGGTTTCGACAAGCATCCGCGCGGCGCGTTCGATGCCAAGCCCGCCGAATACAACCTGCCCGAATGGTACGGCGATGCGGGTTACATGGTCACCACCCAGTTCTTCGCCTGCAAGATCATGCGCTACATGGCGCTGAACGGCATTTCGCGAAAGACATTGGGGCTGGTCGCCGAAAAGGCGTTCCGCAACGGATCGCGCGCACCGCATGCCTGGCGGCGCGAGCCGGTGCCGCTCGACGTGATCCTGGACGGGCCGATGGTGTCCGATCCCTATTCCAAATACATGTTCTGTTCCCCGGCGGAGGGCGGGGTCGCGCTGCTGCTGGCGAGCGAGAAGAAGGCGCGCGAGCTGGGCATCACCCCGATCCGGCTGAAGGCCGCGACGATGCGCACCCGCCCGCCCGGCAGTTTCGAGGTTTTCGCCCCCAGCACCGACGTGGACGGCGGCGGCACCGCGACCAGCATCGCAAGCCGCGACGCTTTCGAGATCGCGGGGCTTGGCCCCGCCGACATCGACGTCGCGCAATTGCAGGATACCGAGGCCGGGGCCGAGCTGATGCACATGGCCGAAAACGGCTTTTGCCAGCCGGGCGAGCAGGAACGCTGGCTGGCCGAGGGGCTGACCGAACTGGACGGGAAACTGCCCGTCAACACCGACGGCGGCTGCCTGGCCTGCGGCGAGCCGATCGGCGCGTCGGGCCTGCGCCAGGTTTACGAGAATGTCGTGCAATTGCGCGGCCAGGGTGGGGACCGACAGGTGCAGGGCAATCCGCGCACCGCCTATAGCCATGTGTACGGCGCGCCGGGCGTGTCCGCCGTCACCATATTGGAACGATGAGATGGATATCGAACTGAGCCCCCAGGAAACCGAGTTCCGGGACGAGGTGCGCGCATTCCTGGCCGAAAACCTGACCGACCGGATCCGCGACGGCGCCTCGTCCTCTCCCACCGTGTTCGTCGAGCCGGAGATCGGGCAGGACTGGAACGCGGTGCTGAACGAACGCGGCTGGCTGTCGTATCAGTGGCCTAAGGACGTCGGCGGCACCGGCTGGACGCCCACGCAGCGCTATATCTTCGAAAAGGAATGCGCGCTGGCGGGTGCGCCCAACCTGACCGTGCTGGGGCTGAAGCTGGTCGCGCCGGTGATCTTCAATTTCGGCACCGAGGAGCAGAAGGCGAAATACCTGCCGCGCATCCTGTCGGGCGAGGATTACTGGTGCCAGGGCTTTTCCGAACCCAATGCGGGATCGGACCTCGCCTCGCTGCAGACGCGCGCGGTGAGGGAGGGGGACAAGTACATCCTCAACGGATCGAAGATCTGGACCACCCACGCGCATTGGGCGAACCGCATGTTCGTGCTGGCCCGCACCGATCCCGACGTGAAGAAGCAGGCGGGGATCAGCTTCCTGCTGGTCGACCTCGACCAGCCGGGCATCTCGGTGCGCCCGATCCTGAACCTGGCGGGCGACCACGAGGTCAACCAGGTCTTCATGGAAAACGTCGAGGTTCCCGCCAGCGACCTGGTGGGCGAGGAAGGGCAGGGCTGGGCCATCGCCAAGTTCCTGCTCGAGAACGAGCGCGGCGGTTCGTGCCATGCGCCCAAGCTGTCCTATGACCTCGACCAGCTGCAGGAACTGGCGCGCGACATGTCGGACGGCAATGGCGGCAGGCTGGCGGACGACCGCGACTGGCGCCGCCGGGTCGCCGGGCTGAAGCTTGAGGCGCAGTCGCTGGAGATGATCGAGCTGAAGATCCTGTCGCGCATCGCGCGCGGCGAGAATCCGGGCCCGCTTACCTCGCTGACAAAGCTGATCGCGTCGAACCTGCGGCAGGACATCGACCTGCTGGCCGTCGACCTGTTCGGCCCCGCCGGGCTGCAACTGCCGACCGCGCGGCCGCTGTACGGCGACAATGCGCCGCCGGCCTTCATCTGCCCCAAGGCGCAGGTCGCCTCGGCGCGCTATCTCAACAGCAGGGCGTGGACGATCTTCGGAGGCACCGACGAAGTGCAGAAGACGATCATCGCCAAGACCGTACTGGGTCTTTGAGGGACCCATGACAAAACCGGAGAGTGACGCATGCAATTAAGCCGTGAGGACCTGCTGGGTGCCTATCGCCGGATGAAGACGATCCGCGATTTCGAGGAGCTTTTGCACGAGGAGATCGCCACGGGCGAGATCGCCGGTTTCACCCATCTTTATTGCGGGCAGGAAGCCGTCGCGGTCGGCGTGTGCGAGCATCTGAGCGACGACGACAAGATCGTGTCCACCCACCGCGGCCACGGGCATTGCCTGGCCAAGGGCTGCGACGTGACCGGCATGATGAAGGAGATCTGGGGCAGCCGCGAAGGCCTGTGCAAGGGCAAGGGCGGATCGATGCATATCGCCGACACCGACAAGGGCATGCTGGGCGCCAATGGCATCGTCGGCGCGGGCGCGCCCATCGCGGTCGGCGCGGCCATGGCGGCCAAGCTGGACGGCAAGGACAAGGACGGCAAGCTGAAGGTCGCCATCGCCTTTTCGGGCGACGGAGCCTGCAACCAGGGCACCACGTTCGAGGCGATGAACATGGCGGTGGTGACGAACGCGCCGGCCATCTTCGTGTTCGAGAACAACCATTATTCCGAGCACACCGGCTACAAATACGCGGTCGGCACCAGCAGGGACATCGCCAGCCGGGCCGAGGCGTTCGGCATGAAAGTGTGGCGCGCCGACGGCACCGATTTCAGCGCGGTCCACGACACCATGCGCGAGGTGCTGGAACATGTCCGCGCCGGAAACGGCCCTGCCGCGGTCGAGTTCGACACCGAGCGGTTCTACGGCCATTTCGAGGGCGATCCCCAGCGCTATCGCGGCAAGGGCGAGATGGACCGCATCCGTTCGGAGCGCGACTGCATCAAGAACTTCCGCAGGACCGTGACCGAGGCAAAGCTGCTGGAAGGCAGCGACCTCGACAGGGTGGACGAGGAAGTGGCCAAGACCATCGCGGATGCCGTCGCCGCCGCCCGCGCGGCCGACCGGCCCACGGCAGAGGACGTCCTGACCGACGTCTATATCGATTATTGATCCGGCGGAGACGATCCAGTGGCAAAAATGATGTATCGCGACGCCGTTCGCAACACGATCTTCCAGGAAATGAAACGCGACGACAGCGTGGTCGTATTGGGCGAGGATGTCGTCGGCGGCATGGGCACCGATGGCGGGCCCGAGGCCATCGGCGGGATCTGGTCGACCAGCACCGGCCTGTTCGCCGAATTCGGCGCGGACCGGGTGATCGACACGCCCATATCGGAAAGCGCCATCGTCGGCGCGGCGGGCGGACTTGCGCTTTCGGGCAAGCGACCGATCGCCGAGCTGATGTTCGCCGACTTCATCGGGGTCAGCCTCGACCAGATCTGGAACCAGATCGCCAAGTTCCGCTACATGTTCGGCGGCAAGTCGCGCTGTCCCGCGATCATCCGCATGGTCTATGGCGCGGGCTATAACGCCGCCGCGCAGCACAGCCAGAGCCCGCACGCGATCCTGACCGGCATGCCGGGGCTGAAGGTGGTGATGCCGACCACCCCCGCCGATGTCGCGGGCCTGCTGCGGCAGGCGATCCGCACCGACGATCCCGTCATCTTCATGGAGCACAAGGCGCTTTACGGCGTGCAGGGCGAGGTGCCGGACGATCCGGATTTCACCATCCCCTTTGGCCATGCCCGCCTGACCCGCGCGGGCGAGGACGTGACCATCGTCGCCACCGGCATGATGGTCGGCATGGCCGAACAGGCCGCCGACACGCTGGCCGAGGATGGCATCGGGGCCGACGTGATCGACCTGCGATCGACCAGCCCGCTGGACGAGGAGGCGATCCTGGATTCGGTCGAAGTCACCGGCCGCCTGGTCGTGGTGGACGAGGCGCCGCCGCGCTGCAGCCTGGCCACCGACATCGCCGCGCTGGTCGCCGAAAAGGCGTTCGCCAGCCTGAAGGCGCCGGTCCAGATGGTGACCGCCCCGCACACGCCGATCCCCTTCGCGCGCGAGCTGGAAAGCGCCTATCTTCCCAATCCCGACAAGGTCGAGGCTGCCGTGCGCAAGGCCTTGTCCTACAACTGAGGAGGCGCGAGACATGGGAAAGATCCGTGCCTTTACGATGCCGAAATGGGGCATCGAAATGACCGAGGGAACCGTCGCCGAATGGAAATTCGCCGAGGGTGACAGCTTTAGCCGGGGCGAGCTGATCTGCCTGATCGAGACCGCCAAGATCACCAACGAGGTCGAGGCCGAATATGATGCGACCGTGCGCCGCATCGTGGTCGCGGACGGGGGCGAGGCGGAGCCGGTCGGCGCGCTGCTGGCGGTGTTCGACGACGGTTCGGCCAGCGACGAGGAAATCGACGCGTTCGTCGCGAACTTCAAGCCCGCCCAGGGCGGCGTGGCCGAGGGGCGCGAGAAGAAGCAGCAGGCCAAGCCCAAGGAAGCGGCAATCGAGGGCGAAAGCGACAAGCCCAAAGCCATCACCATCGACACCAACCGCCCGATCAGCCCCGAGGCCAGGCGGCTGGCCGAGGCCGAGGGCGTCGACATCGCCGATATCGAGGGATCGGGCAGGGGAGGGCGCATCACCTTCCAGGACGTGCAGCAGGCGCTGCGCGGCCCCGCCAGCCCCAGCCTGAAGGGCACCACCGTTCTGCCCGGGGAAGACGGCGCGTTCGCATCCCCGCTGGCGCGGCGCATCGCGGCGATCCACGGCATCGACCTGAACGGCGTTTCGGGCACGGGTGCGCGCGGGCGCATTTCGAAGAAGGACGTGCTGGCGAAGGTTCCGCAGGACACGGGTTCCGCGGCGCCGGCGCCGGGCGCGCCCTTCGTGCCGGTGGCGAACGAGCCCGACATCCAGCCCTTCGACAAGATCCGCAAGGTGGTGGCCAAACGCCTGACCGCGGCCAAGCAGGACATTCCGCATTTCTACCTGCGGATCAGCGTCAATGCCGACGCCTTGCTGGCGGTGCGCAAGACCGCGAACATGGTGCTGGGGACGAAGGCGTCAGTCAACGATTTCATCGTCATGGCCAGTGCCAAGGCGCTGGCGAGGCACCGCGACGTCAACGTGCAGCTTCACGGCGAGGAGATCCACAGCTTCCCCCACGCCGATATCTCCGTCGCGGTGGCGAGCCCCAAGGGCCTCGTCACCCCCATCGTGCGGCAGGCCGACCGGATGCGGATCGACCAGATCGCCAGCGCGACGAGGGGCCTGATCGACAAGGCCAAGGAAGGGCGTCTGGGGTACGAGGACATGGACGGCGGGACTTTTACCGTCTCAAACCTCGGCATGTTCGGGATCGACAATTTCGACGCCATCATCAACCCGCCGCAGGGCGCGATCCTGGCCGTGGGCGCTGCCGAGCGCAGGCTGGTCGAGGACGAGCGCGGCGAGGCGGTCTTTGCCACGATGATCCCGATGACCCTGTCGGTCGACCACCGCGCCATCGACGGGGCGGCGGGCGCGCAGTTCCTGCAGACGCTGAAAACCCTGATGGAAGATCCCGAGCAGCTTTTCGCCTGACCGCATCACCCTGACCCGCATAACAAGGAGAGGATTTCATGCCGAAAGCAGGCACGATCGCGGCGCTGGGCCCGGTCATCCAGCAGGCCTATCTGCCGCGTGATTTCGATGCGGCGCTTGAATACTGGACCGAAACCATGGGCGTGGGCCCGTTCTTCCTTTTGGAGAACATCCGGCTGGGCGAGATGAAATACATGGGCGAGCCCAGCAACGCCGAATTCAGCGTCGCCATCGCCTATTGGAACGACATCCAGATCGAGCTGGTGCGCCCCGACAATGACGCGCCCGCGCATTACACCGGCAAGTATGCGATCCACGAGGGCATGCACCACACCTGCCAGTTCGTCGAGGACATCGAGGAAGTGCGCAAGGTGCTGCAGGACGCTGGCGCGACCATCGTGGTCGAGGGGAACGTGGGCGAGGACGGGCGCGTGATCTATGCCGATCCCGGCTATGGCCCCGGCGGCATCTGCGAATTCGTCCAGCTGGGGGCGGGCGGCCCGGAGCTGTTCGCGATGATGAAGCAGGCCGCCGCCGAATGGGACGGCAGCGACCCGGTTCGGAAACTGGGCTAGCTACAGCGCTCCATCGCCTCTGCCGCCAGTGCGGCGAGGCGGGGGAAGTCCTTGGCCCTCTCGCGCGCCTGCGCATTGGCGGCGGTGCCGCGGATCACCCGGCCCTTGATGCCGTGGAAGATCGCTGCCAGCCGGAAGAAGTTGAACGCGATGTAGAAATCCCAGTTGGGGATGCCGTCGCGCCCCATGCGGCGGCAATAGGCGGCGACATAGTCGTCCTCTGACGGAATGTTCAGCGCCGCAAGGTCCGCGCCTTGAAGCCCCGCCACGATGTCGGGCGGCATGCGGTACATCATCGCGTGATAGGCGAAATCGGCCAGCGGATGGCCCAGGGTCGACAGCTCCCAGTCCAGCACGGCCAGCACGCGCGGCTCTGTCGGGTGGAAGATCATGTTGTCGCAGCGGAAATCGCCGTGGACGACCGAAGTCTCGTCGCCATCGGGGATGTTTTCGGGCAGCCATGCGACCAGCCGGTCCATGTTCGGATCGCGGCCCGCTTCCTCGTCGGCAAGATACTGTTTCGACCAGCGGCCGATCTGGCGCGCGAAATAATTGCCGGGCTTGCCGTAATCGCCAAGGCCCACCGCTTCGTAATCGACGCCGTGCAGCGCGGCCATGGTCGCGTTCATCGCATCGAAATAGGCAGGGCGGTCGGCATCGGACACATCGGGTAGGCGCGCGTCCCAGAAGATGCGCCCCTCGACCATGTCCATGACGAAGAACCAGGTCCCGATTACATCCTCGTCGGTGCAGACGCCGAAGACGCGCGGTACCGGGAAACCTGCCTTGCCCAGGCCGGTCATGACCTTCGCCTCGCGCTCCACCGCATGCGCGCCCTTCAGCAGCTCGCCCGGCGGCTTGCGGCGCAGGACGTAGCTGCGGCCGGGCGTCGTCAGGCGATAGGTCGGGTTCGACTGGCCGCCCTTGAACTGCGCGATGGCGATGGGGCCAGCGAAATCCTCGACATGGGCCTCCATCCAGCGGGTCAGCGCGGCAAGGTCGATCTCATAGCCATCGCGCACCGGGGTAGTGCCGGTATTGGCCTCGGCGATGTCGCTCATTGCTCGGCTTTCCATGCCTTTTTCAGCTTCTTGGCCAGCGACCATTTGTGCACCTCGGTCGGGCCGTCATAGATGCGGAAGGCGCGGATCTCGCGGAATACCTGCTCGACGATGGTGCGGTCGGTGACGCCGGTGCCGCCCATCACCTGCACGCAATTGTCGGCGATCCGCATCAACAGATCCGCCACCGCCACCTTGGTCATCGAGCTTTCGGTTGTGCCCAGATCCCCGGTGTCGAGCACCGAGGCGCACCAGTATACCATCAGCTCGGCCTGTTTGAGGTCGATCCAGTTCTGCGCCAGCATGAAGCCCACACCCTCGTGGTCGATCAGCTGCTTGCGGAACGCCTCGCGCCTGCAGGCATAGTCGACCGCGATTTCCTGCGCCCTGATGCACGCCCCCAGCCAGCGCATGCAATGCGACAGGCGGGCGGGCGACAGGCGCACCTGCGCATATTTGAAGCCTTCGCCCGCCTCGCCCAGCATCTGGTCGGCGGGGACGCGCAAATTGTCGATGGTGATGGTCGCGTGGCCGCCGGGCATCGAATTGTCGATGGTGTTGGGCACCTCGTCGATGCGGATCGCGGGGTCGGGCAGGTCGACCAGGAACATGCAGGCGCCTTCGGCGCCTTCCTCTTCCGACCGGGCCATGATGATGCCGACCCTGGCCCCTTGCGCGCCGGTGATGAAGGTCTTGCGCCCGTTGACGACCCAATGGTTGCCGTCACGGCGGCAGATCGTCTTCATCATCGAGGGATCGGACCCCGCGCCGCCCCAGTCGGCCGGTTCGGTCATGAAGAACGCGCTGCGCGCATCGCCCGACACCAGCTGGCCGAGGAAGCGTTCCTTCAGGAAATCGGAACCGACATGGCCGAGCAGGTACATGTTGCCCTCGTCCGGGGCCATGGTGTTGCAGGCCAGCGGACCCAGCGGCGACAGCCCGCTGCGGATCAGAACATATGCCGTGTCCACCTGCGACAGGTGCGATCCGTCCTCCATGATATGCGGCGTCATCACGCCTGCCTCGCGCGCAAGGCCGCGCATCTCGTGCAGCAGTTCCTCGGTCGGGCCGCCGTGATGGTCGCGGCGCTTGTCGCTTTCGTAGGGCGCGATCTTCTCGCGCACGAAACGTTCGACCTTGTCGCCAATTTCCCGCGCGCGTTCGGTGACGCCGAAGAATTCGTGCTGCGCCGTGCCTGTCACCGTCACGATCCGCTGAACGCCGCGGCTGCCGCCCGCACCGGGGCGGGGTCGTAGTAGAACGGCTTGATCTCGGCCACCTTGCCGCCCTCGAAGCGGAACATCTCGACCAGCTCGGCCGGTTCCAGCCCCTTGCCGTAGTGCATCTTCAATATGCAGCACGCATGATCGCCGCCGAAGGTGCGTTCGACCATTTCCAGCGATTCCACCTGCAGCATGGCGAACACGTCGAGATACAGGTTCTTGAGCGCGTCCTTGCCGGTATGGGTCCCTTCCATCGGCAGGCCGGGTGCTTCGCTGATGACCAGGTCGTCGGTGACCATGCTGGCGACCTTGTCCCAGTCGCCCGATCCGGACGCGGCATAGAGTTCGTCGATGAAGGTGCTCATCTGCTGGGGGGTCATGTCCGTTCTCCCGCTCTTATTGGTGTATGATCCAGCTTCTCGCCAATTCGCGCGGCTTGCGATAGCTATCGGTTTTAATAGCGTGAAACCCCCGCGCCCGCCCGCTAGGCAGGAAAACGAAAAAGACAGAGAGGATTGGCCCCATCGTGAGCGAAAGCTGGCACCCATTGATCGCCGAGGACGAATTTCCCGAAGACGGCAAGCTGGCCGCGAAGATCGCGGGCTGGTTCGTGCTGGTCGCGAAAACCGACGAGGGGCTGCACGCGGTGAACGACCGCTGCACGCACCAGGCGGCGCTGCTGTCGGGCGGGCGGATCCGGCGCGGGGCGGTGATGTGCCCGCTGCACGGCGCAAGGTTCGAGATGGCGACGGGCCGCTGCATCGGCGGGACCTACCGCGACCTGCGCACCTTCGATCTGCGCACGCAGGACGGGCAGATCGAGATAAAGGTCCCCGACGAGGAACCGGGCATGGAGGAGCTTCCCGTCGAAAGCTGACGGAACAGCCAGTTTCGCGTGGCATCTGCCGCGCTACCCTTGGGACACCTGAAAAGAACCCAAGGGAGACGACGATGCCGTTCACCGGACCACATGCCGACATCCAGGCGATCCGCGACTTGCTGGACGCCTATGCCGATGCCGTGACCCAGCGCGATGCCGATGCCTGGGGCGCGACCTGGGCAAGCGATGCGCGCTGGGAAATGCCCGATTATCCCGAATTCCCCCCGCAGCAGGGGCGCGACAACATCGTGGGCCTGTGGGTCACCGCGATGGAGCAATATCCCGGCATCATGTTCCACGCCTGGCCCGGTTCGATCGAGGTCGAGGGGAACCGCGCAAGGATGCGCAGCTATACCGCCGAGGTGTACGATCAGGGCGACGATACGGTGCGCGACCGCGGCCAGTACGACGACGAATGCGTCAAGATGGACGGACGCTGGCAGTTTTCGCGCCGGTCGTTCCGCAACATCCACAAGCAGGTGCGGCCCAAGGGCTGCTGACGGGCTGACGATCCCGGACGAAAAAAGAGGGGGAGGCTGCATGGGCGGCCTCCCCCTTCGACAGGGCGGGGAGCGCGGGATACACGCCCCCCGAGGAGTTCAGAAGCGCTTGGTCACCTCTACCTGCACGGTGCGGGGCAGGTTGCCGAAGCCCAGCTGGTCGGCGGGGAAGCCGCCGGGCGTGCCGGTGCCGCCGCCGGTGGAAGGCCCGTCGACCACGCCGGTGACATAGAATTCGTTGGTCAGGTTCTTGCCGATCACCGCGATCTGCCAGTTGTCGTCCGCCGCGCCGAAGCGCACGCCCGCATCCAGCGTGACATAGCTGCCCTGCCACGCCAGCGGATTGCCGAAGCCCGAGGGATTGTAGCTGTCCGAATATTTGGAATCGATGTTGAAGCCGATCTTGTAGTCGGTGCCGATGTCCCGGTCATAGGACACGCCCAGATTGCCGGTCCAGTCGGGCGCGACCGACAGTTCGGTACCGGTCAGGTCCTGGCGCGCGGCGATCGCGCTGATCGGGGTGCATCCCGCCGTGGGGGTCTGGCCCGCATAGCAGGGCCCCGCGGGGAAGTCGGTGTATTCGGCGTCGGTATAGTTGATCGACCCGTACACGTTCAGCCCCTGCACCGCATAGGGCGCGAACTCGAATTCCACCTCGACGCCGCGGGTGCGGGCATCGGCGGTCAGCGTCTGGAACGCGAAGATCGGCGAGTTGAAGAAGTCGACCTGCAGATCGTTGTAGTCATAGGTGAAGGCGATCAGGTTCAGCCGCAGCTGGTTGTCCAGGATCGTGGACTTGATGCCCGCCTCGAACCCCTCGGCCGTTTCGGGATCGAAGGTCAGGTCGCCTACCGGATCGGGCGAGAACTGCGAATTGATGCCGCCGTTGGAAAAGCCGCCCGACTTGTAGGCGGTCTTGTACGCGCCATAAAGCAGCAGGTCCGGCGTGGGCTGCCACGTCAGCGACGCTTCGGGCGAGATGTCCTGGAAATGCTGCGAGGCATTGATCACGCCCAGCCCGTCCGCCGCGTCGGCGGGGCGGAATATGCCGGTCAGCGCGGGATTGTTGTAGGGCTGGACGAAGAAGCTGTCCTTGGTCTCGTCGGTATAGCGCGCGCCGCCCGCCAGCTCGATCGTGTCGGTCAGCGCCAGCGTGACCTGCCCGAACACCGCGAAGGTCTCGCCGTCGGTATAGCTCGTCTTGGACGTGCCGACATATTCGAAGCCCGGAGGGGCCGCGCTGTTCCGGATATTGCCGAGGATGATGTACTGGTCGAAATCGCGCCTGGTGTTCTGGTACAGCCCGCCGATCATCACGTTGATCGGCCCGTCCAGCTGCGTCAGCAGGCGCAGTTCCTGCGACCAGGCGTCCCAGCTTGAATCCTCGGTCGCCCAGTTCGAACCCGGTCCCGACTGGAAGTCGCAGGCGCAGGCCCATTTGTTGTTGGTCCACTGGTAGTTGGATACCGAGGTGATCTGCAGCTGGTCCGCCTGGTACACGATATTCAGCGTGCCCGACGCGGATTCGTATCGGTTGAACAGGCTGCCGTCGTCCTTGGCGACCGGGAAATCCTCGGCGATCTCGGCCGGCAGATTGTTCTGGTAATTGACGAAATCGCGCTCGCATGGCTGGCCGGTCAGCTGCGACAGCCCGCTGTCGAGCCCGCAGCGATAGGCGGCATAGTTCCACGAGTTGTTGTTCGCGGTGTTGATGTCGTAATTGCCCTTCAGCGTCATGGTCAGCCGGTCGGTCGGCTCGAACTTCAGCGTGGCGCGGCCCAGGAATTCCTCCTCGCCGGGCTGTTCGCGCGGGGCGGGCTGGGCGGTGAACGTTTCGGGATTGCCCGCTCCGCCCGCGGCCAGGTCGGCGAAATCGACCGTGGTATAGTCGAACGGCTCGGCCCTGTTGGTGTAATAGCCGCCCTGCATGTTGGTATAGCGGCCCGCCAGCCGGATCCCCAGCCGGTCGGTCAGCGGGTACGAGGCAATCGCCTCGATCTTGTACTGCTCGGCCTGGAACTCGTATCCGCCGCGCACGATGAACTCGGGCTCGCTGCCCGGGTCCTTGGTGGTGATCGAGATCACGCCCGCGGTCGCGTTCTTGCCGAAGAACAGCGCCTGCGGGCCCTTCAGCACCTCGACCCGGCCAAGGTCGAAGAAGCCTTCGTTGATGACGCGGCCCTGTCCGTAATAGGCGCCGTCGACGACGACCGCGACCGATTGCTCGATCCCGATCGAGGTGGAGGACGAGCCGATGCCGCGCAGGGTAAGCTGCGCGCCCGATCCGTTCGAGGCGCGGCCCACGTTGAACTGCGGCGCGATGGCGGCGATCTTCTCGACGCTGGTGATGTCGCGGTTCTGGATGACCTGTTCGGAAATGGCGGTGACGGCCACGGGCACGTCCTGCACGCTTTCCTCGCGCTTGCGGGCGGTGACGACGATCTCGGTCAGGCCGCCGCGCTCGGGCGGATTGGCAGAGGGGAGGGGCTGCTCGACCTCTCCGTCATTGGCGTCCAGGGTCTGGGTCTGCGCGGCGGCGGGCTGGGCCAGCATCACGCCGGCAAGGCTGGTCGCGGCAAGCAGGCCGTATTTGCGTATGGTCATGGTTCTTCCTCTCCCCTGTCAGGCGGGGCCCGTGCCATTGTACGGGCCTGCCCCTTGTTTTCTCGGGCTGCGCCAATGCGTATCACCACCCCGCGAGAGGCGCCCCTGACAAGAAGGACAGGCCTAACGAGAAGGATAGGTGGTCAGCGCCGCGCGCGCTGTGCAGTCTTTGCGCCAAGGGAAAGGATCATCACATGACTAAGAACCGTTACTGGCAGCTCGACGCACGGCCCGAGGGGGAGGATTTCTCCTCTGCGCTGAGCATGGCGGCGGAGCAGCTCGCCCCGCTGGAGGATGGCGAGATCCGCCTGAAGACGCGCTTCCTGTCGATGGACGCGGGCACGCGCATGTGGATGAACTCTCGCGAGGACGGCTATCAGCCGCCGATCCCGTTGGGGTCCAAGATGGCGGGGCAGGCGCTGGGCCGGGTGACCGAAAGCCGCGACGACCGCTTTCCCGTCGGCGCGCTGGTGCGGGTGTTCGGGCAGTGGGCGGATTATTCCACCGTGCGCCCCGACGACGCCTGGGCGGTGCTGCTGGACGACGACATCGACGACGAGCGGCAGCATTTCGGCGCGCTCGGCCTCAACGGCTGGACCGCGCTATATGGCGTAAAGGACATATTGGGCATCAAGGAGGGCGAGACGCTGGTCGTGTCCGCCGCGGCCGGCGCAACCGGAAGCCTGGCGTGCCAGATCGGGCGCAACCTGGGCGCCAATGTCGTGGGCATCGCGGGCGGGCCGGACAAGTGCCGCCACGTGGTGGAGAACCTGGGCGCGCGGCAGTGCATCGACTACAGGAACAGCGATGTCGCGGCGGAGCTGGCGAAGCTGGACGGCGGGATCGACGCCTATTTCGAGAATGTGGGCGGCAAGATCCTGGACGCTGTGCTGCAGAACATGGCGCTGCACGGGCGCATCGCGGTGTGCGGCATGATCGCCAATTACGCATCGGACGAGCCGACGCCGGGCCCCAGCAATTACGACCAGGTGCTGATGCGCCGCCTGCGGATCGAGGGTTTCCTGCTGCCCGACGTGCCCGAACGCGGGCCGGAATATTACGACACGATGAAGCGCTGGTACCAGGAAGGCAAGATCACTTTGCCCTTCGACGTGACCGAGGGGCTCGAGAACGTGCTGACCGCCTATGCCCGCATGATGACCGGCAAGAATACCGGCAAGGTGCTTGTCGATCTCGGCACCGAAAACGGCTGAAGGACGGGGGCGTGCCGACGATCGACTATCGCAGCGAATTGCAGTGCCTGGTCGCGGTGCGCGGCCATCCGTTCGACCGCAACGCCTTTGCCGCGATGTTCGAGGGGATGGAGGGTATCGCCGTCACCATGGTCGACCAGCCCGCAGCCGCGCTGCTGATGAACCCCGCGGCCATGCGCGGTTTCGACGTGCTGGTGCTGTATGACATGCCGGGCCTGGATTTCGATGCGCCCGATGATCCGCCCGCCTATGTCGACCCGCCCGAGGAACTGGCGAAGGGCCTACCCGCGCTGCTGGAGGAAGGGAAGGGCATCGTCGCGCTGCATCACGCGCTGGCGGGCTGGCCGACATGGGATTTCTACGGCGAGATGCTGGGCGGGCGCTTCCTCTATCATCCCGGCACCGTGCGAGGCGAAGCGGTGCTGGACAGCGGCTATGCCCACGACGTGACGCAGCTTCTGACCCCGGCGGCGGACCATCCGGTGACGCGGGGCCTGCCCGAAAGCTTCACCCTGACCGACGAGCCCTATCTGGCCGAGATCTTCGACGGTGAGGTCACTCCGCTGCTGCATTCGGACGCGAAATATACGCGCGATCATTTCTTTTCCGCGCAACACGCGGTGCGCGGCGAGATGTATTCGCGCGAGGGGTGGGACCATGCCCCAGGCAGCAATCTCGTGGGCTGGGCGAAGGAAGTCAGCCGCAGCCGCCTTGTCTATCTGCAGCCGGGCGACGGGGCGGGGGCTTACGGCAATCCCCATTACCGGCAGCTGGTCGAGAACGCGATCCGCTGGACCGCGCGCCGCCTGCCCGAATAGAACAGGCGGCGCGCGGCGCGTTTACTGCGTGATCATCCCGCCATCGACGGTGAACTCGACCCCGGTGCAATAGGCGCTTTCGTCGCTGGCCAGGAACAGGTTCATGTTGGCGATGTCCTCGGGCTCGCCGAAGCGGCCCATCGGGATGCTGGCGACCAGCTGGTGATAGATCTCGGGATTATCCTCGAGCGCGGTCTTCTGCATGTTGGTCATGATCATGCCGGGATGCACCGTGTTCACGCGAATATTGTCGGCCGCGCATTCCAGCGCCACCGTCTTGGAAAAGATCCGCACCCCGCCCTTGGCCGCGGCATAGGCGGCGGTGTTCGCCACCCCGACCTGCCCGACGATCGACGAGATGTTGATGATCGACCCGCCGCGCCCGATGCGGCGCATCAGCTTCACCGCGCGCTGCGTGCCGTGGAACACGCTGTTGAGGTTGATGTCGCACTGCCGGTTCCATTCCTCGACCGTGTAGTCGACGATGGGGCGCAGGATCGCGATGCCGGCATTGTTGACGATCACGTCCAGCCCGCCGTGGTTCTCCTCGATATGGCCGAACACGTCGTCCCAGTCGTTGGTGCTGGACACGTCATGCGCCAGCGCCTCGGCCGAACCGCCCTTTTCGGCGATCAGGTCGACGATTTTCTGCGCGCCGTCTTTGGACAGGTCGGTGATGACGACATGGGCGCCTTCCTCGGCAAAGCGGATCGCGGTCGCGCTGCCCAGGCCGGGCATCGAGGCTCCGCCGGTCACCAGCGCGATCTTTCCTTCAAGTCTTGGCATTGGGGGGTCTTTCCTTGCTGTCTGCGATCAGTAGCGCACGCCCACGGTGAGGCCATAGGTCCGCGGTTCGCGCGCGGAGGCGAAGGAGAACAGCCCTGCCACGGTGAAGGCCGCGGTCGTCCCCCTGTCGTCAAGCAGGTTGCGGCCGAACGCGCTGACATAGGCCTCGGCATCGCCGATCTCGAAATTGGCGGTGAGCGAGGCGTCGAGCAGGTTCTGCTGATCGGTGCGCACGCGCGGATCGTTGCCGTTCACGATGACCGGCCCGTTCACCAAATCGCCCGTCAGCGGGCCGAGCGAGATCTGCTGGTCGTACTTGCCGATGAAGCGGTATCCGACCGTGCCGACCAGCTCGCCGAAGCTGACAGGCTGCGCGTATTCGGCGCCGACGGAGGCGGTGACGTCGGGGCTGTAGATCGGGTCGTTGTTCGAATAGTCGAACGGCAGGATCACGCCGTTCAGTATATTGCCCGCGATGAAATCGTCGAACTGCGCGTCGAGCAGGCCCAGCGTGGCATTGATGCGCAGATTGCGCACCGGCCGGAAGCTGGCGTCGGCCTCGATCCCCTTGATCGTGGCGGAGCCGACATTGTTGGTGATGGTCTGGTTGCCGGTGGGGCCGCCCGGGATGGTCGTGTTCTGCTGCAGCCCGTCATATTTCGAAATGAAGCCCGCCAGGTTGAACTGCAGCGTGCCGTTCAGCAAATCGAGCTTCGATCCGATCTCGTAGCTGTCGACGACTTCGGGATCATAGGGCGTCGATGCCGTCTCGGCGGTCGCGGCACGCGGGCTGAAGCCGCCCGAACGATAGCCGCGCGACCAGCTGGCATAGAACATCGCATCGGGATTGGGCCGCCAGTCGACGCCCACCTTGGGCGTGAACTTGCTGAAGCTGTCGTCGCCCTCGCCGATCAGGCCAAGCTGGGCAAAGCTGTTGCGCAGCGTCTTTTCATCGCGCGTCCAGCGTCCGCCGAACGACAGGCGCAGGTTTTCCGCAAATGCCCAGTTGAAGTCGCCGAACGCGGCATAGCTCTTGGTCGTTCCGCGCACGCTTTGCGGATTATTGTCGAAGTCGATCGGATCGACGGCGGGCGCGAAGCCGAAGACCTTGGTGTACTGGACCAGGTCAAACTCGGAATCGAAATAATAGCCGCCCACGACATAGTCGAATCCGTCGAACAGGTCGCCCGCGGCGCGCAGTTCCTGGCTGAACTGCTGATAATCCTGGATGCGGCGCGGGTAATACAGGTCGGTATAGGTCGAATCGAAATCCTGGGTCTGGTTCTCGCTCGACTTGCGAAGGCTGGTGACCGAGGTGAACAGGATCGGCCCGGTGTCCCAGTTCGCCTCCGCCGTGATGGACGGCGCTTCATAGCTGCCGCCGGCGGGCTGGCCGAACACGGTGTAGAGGTCGTCGGTGGTGTTGCGGTTGCACAGCTCGGGCGGGGCGAAGCCGCAGAACAGCTCGGTATCGTTGGTGATCACCGAATTGACCACTTCGAAGTCCTGCACCTGCTTCTCGACGGTCAGCAGCAGGTCGAAATCGTCGTGCGGCTGGACCGCGATGGCGACGCCGAAATTATGGTTGGTCGCGCCGCCGCGGCGCTCGCCGGTCTGTCCGTCGCGGTAGAAGCCGTCGCTTTCGTTATAGAAATAGAACGGCTTCACGCCGATGACGTCGCCGATCCCGAAATTCAGCACGGCCCGCGCGCTATAGGTGCCGAACTTGGCATAGGACGCCTCGGCCTTGATGCCGGTTTCGAACGTGGGGCGGGTACGGCGGATGTTGATGACGCCGCCGATGGTGTTGCGCCCGAACAACGTGCCCTGCGGCCCGCGCAGCACCTCGATCTGTTCGATGTCGAAGAAATCCAGCAGCTGGCCGGTATTGGTGCCGATGAACACGCCGTCGATGACGACCCCGACGGTGGGCTCCTGCGACTTTTCGATATCGGCATAGGTCAGCCCGCGGATCGACAGGTTCGCCGCAGCCGCGCCCGAGTTCTGCTGGGTGATGAGCAGGTTGGGCGCCTCGCCCTGAAGGTCGCCGATGTTCAGCGAGTTCTTGTTCTCCAGCATCGCGGCATTGATCGCGGTGATGGCGACGGGTGTGTCCTGCAGCGCTTCCTCGCGGCGGCGGGCGGTAACGATGATAGCGTTGGGATCGGTGCTGCCCTCGACCGGGCCGGCGGCGGGGGTGGGTCCTTCGGGATCGGGGACCAGGTCGGTGTCCTGGTTCGTGGCCTGCGCGCAAGCGGCTTGTGTGACGAACATCGCCGATCCTGCCAGGGCGGCGGCGGCGACGGCACGTGCAAATCCGGATGCCATGTTGAAATTCTCCCTCTCCCGCCGGCGGTGTGTCCCGCCGGTCCCTGTTCATCTTGTCGTATATTTTGCCGGCAAAGCGTCACTGTGCTTTGTGTCAGGTGCCAGGAAGCGGCCATCTGCCGACCATGACGGCCAAAGCTGACAGGAGAGATCATGACCCAGAACCGCCGCTTCATCCTGCGCCGCCGGCCCCAGGGCGACCCCGTGCCGCAAGACTTCGAACTGGTGGAGGAGGACATCCCCGCCCCGCCGCCGGGCGGCTTCACGATGCGCAACGTCTATTGCTCGCTCGACCCGGCGCAGCGCGGCTGGATGTCGGACGAGGAAAGCTACATGCCGCCGATCCCGCTGGGCGATGCGGTGCGCGCGACCTGCGTGGGCACGGTGCATGCCAGCGACAATCCCGACTTTCCGGCCGGAAGCTGGGTGATGAACCTGAACGCGATCGAGGATTACACCGCGGTCGAGCCCGGCCATTTCACCGCGCCGGTCGACGTGTCGTTGGCGGACAGCCCTTCGCGATTCCTGTCCGCGATGGGCGCGGTGGGGCTGACGGCCTATTTCGGGCTGACCGAGGTGGCCAGGCCGCAAAAGGGCGAGACATTATGCGTCAGCGCAGCCGCCGGGGCGGTGGGATCGGTGGTGGGCCAGATCGGCCGCATCATGGGCTGCCGCACCATCGGCATCGCGGGCGGCCCGGAAAAATGCCGCCGCCTGGTCGAGGATTACGGCTATGACGTGGCCATCGACTATCGCGGCAAGGACCACGACGCCCTGCGCGCCGAACTGGCCAGCGCCGCGCCCGACGGCATCGACATCGTGTTCGAGAACGTGGGCGGCCAGATCCTGGAGGCCGAGATCTTCGAGCTGGCGAAGAAGGCGCGCATCGTGCTGTGCGGGCTGATCAGCGAATATAACGCGGTAGAGCCGCACGGGCTGAAGAACCTGTGGCAGGTCATCGTCAAGGAAGCGACGCTGCACGGATTCCTGGTGATGGACTATGCCCCGCGCTTTGCCGAAGGCGGCGCGCAGATCGCCGAATGGATGCAGCAGGGCCGCATGCGCATCGACGAGGATGTGCAGCACGGCATCGAGAACAGCTATGACGCGTTCATGCGGCTGTTTTCGGGCCGGAACACCGGCAAGCTGATCCTGAAGATCGGCTGATGCCAACGGGTCCGGGCGGTGCCGTGGGCCCCGCCCGTTCGCGCTTCAGAACTGCACGCGCTTGGTATAGCCGCCGTCGACCACGATATTCGCGCCCGTCATCGCCTTGCAGCTCGGCGATGCGATGAAGGCGATGGTGCGGGCCAGCTCGTCCCCGTCGGTCAGTCGGCCCATCGGGATCTTGGACAGCGTATCCTCGTAGAACTCCTTCATGTTGTCGCGGATATAGGCCCATGGCCCATCCTCGCACATCACGGGGCCGGGGGTGATGCAATTGGCGCGGATGCCCTTGCCAGCAAGGTTCTGCGACAGCGCGGCGGCATAATTCATCACCGCCGCCTTCAGCGAATTATACGGCTGCACGCCCATGAATTCCTCGACCGCGCCGGTCGAGCTCATGCAGATGATCGACGCCGCATCCGATTTTTCGAGGAACGGCATGGCCGCCTCGATCCCGCGGCGCATCGGCAATATGTCGGTCTTCAGGATCGTTTCCCAGCCATCATCGGTGTCCTCGCCCGGATTGGCGGAGGTGAAGCTGATGAAGATGTCGCAGCCGCCGAGCTTGTCGGCTGCCTCCTTCACGAAGGCGGGGACCGCGCCCGCGTCGGTCACGTCCAGCGCCTTGGCATGCACGGTCACGCCGCTGGACTGCAGTTCGCCGACGACGGTGTCGACCTTGTCCTGCGTGCGGCCGCAGATCGCGACATGGCACCCTTCTGCCGCGAGTGTCTTGGCGACCTTGCGGCCGATACCGCCGTTCGCGCCGATGAGAATGGCTTTCCTGCCTTTCAGGCCCAGGTCCATGCGACAATCCTTTCCCTTGGTGTGATCCGCTCCGCGCATCGTGCGCGCGGATTTCGATGCAGCCTTACACTAGGGCCGCCCGCGCGCCGCATCGACTGCCCTTTTGCCCAGTGCTGCGCGCTGCCGCGCGGTGATACCCAAGGCGCAAACACACGGGAGAAGCAAGGATGACCAGGCTGAACGGAAAGCGCGCGCTGATCGTGGGCGCCAGCAGCGAAGGCAACATGGGACAGGTGATGGCACGCCGCTTCCTGGCGGAAGGCGCGGCGGTCACGGTCGCGGGGCGCAAGCAGGCGGTGCTGGACGATTTCGCGAAGGAAAACGGCGCGACCGCGATTCCCTGCGACCTGACGCGCGAGGACAGCGTGAATGCGCTGGTCGAGCAGGCGCATGACGCGATGGGCGGCATCGACATCGCGGTGAACGCGACCGGCTGGGGCCTGTTGACTCCGTTCCTCGACAATACGCGGCAGCAGCTGGAGCAGATGACCGCGCTGCAGCTGATCGGGCCGTTCCAGCTGTATCAGGCGCTTGTGCGCAAGATGGCGCGTTCGCATGGGGGCAAGGGGGGATCGATCATCCAGATCTCAAGCGCGACGGCGAAGATCATGCTGTGGGACCATTCCGCCTATATGGGCACCAAGGCGGCGACCGATCACATCATCCGCTGCGTCGCGAACGAGTTCGGGCATGAGGGCATCCGCGCCAATTCGATCTCGCCCGGGCTTACCGAAACGCCGATGACGGCAGAGGCGGGCGAAGTGCCCGGCCTGCTGGAAAGCTTCCTTCCCGGCTATCCGCTGGGCCGATACGGCACCAGCGATGACATCGCCGCCGCCGCCGTGTTCCTGGCCAGCGACGAATGCTTCATGACGGGCGAGAACCTGCAGGTGAACGGCGGGCTGTGCCTGCGCGGCAATCCCACGCCCGACCAGATGCAGGCCTCGATCGCCGCCGCTGCCAGCGATTAAGCGCTGGTTTTCTCCTGCTCGATCAGGGCGGCGACTTCGGCGCGCAGGCGGTCCTTGCGGACCTTGCCCGATGCGGTGCGGGGGAAATCATCGACGAAGACAAAACGTTCGGGGGTCTTCTGCTTCGCCAGCCCGCTGTCCTGCACATGGCGGCACAGCGCGGCGATGTCCGGTGCGCCGCCCTCGCTGATGACATAGGCGCACACGCCTTCGCCCAACCGTTCGTGCGGCATCGCGACCACGCTGGCGTCGCGGACTTGCGGATGGGTGCGCAGCACGTCCTCGATCTCCACCGCGCTGATATTCTCGCCGCCGCGGATGATCAGGTCCTTCTTGCGGCCGGTGATGGTGATCGCGCCTTCTTCCGACAGCACGCCCAGGTCGCCGGTCTTGAAATAGCCGTCCGCGTCGAAGGCGGCGGCGCTTTGTGCTGCGTCGGCATAGCCCAGCATCATCGACGGGCCGCGCGCCAGGATCTCGCCCTCGGTGCCCGGCGCGACCGGATCGCCCGCGTCGTCCACCAGCTTCACCTCGTAATCCACCACCTCGCCATCGGTGCGGGCGGCCAGCGCGGGATCGTCGGGCCAGCCGAAGCTGACCAGCGGAACCTCGCTCGCGCCGAAGACGCGGAAGGCCTGCAGATTGTCGAACGCCGAATTGGCCGACGGGATCAGGTCCGGCGGCACCGCCGCGCCGCCGCAGGCGAACATGCGCATCGACGGCAGCCGCGTGCCCGCCCGCCGCGCGGCATCGGCCAGTTCGACCAGGAAGGGCGTGGCCGCGACCGTGCCCGCCACCTCGTACCGCTCGATCAGGCGGACGGCCTCATCGGCGTTCCAGCTTTCCATCAGCACGACGCGCGTGCCCACGATCAGCGGCGATTCCAGCCCGTTGGCATAGCCCGACACATGCGTCACGGGCGATGGCATGATCAGCGTGTCGCCCGCCCCGATGCGCCAGTGTTCATAGCTTTTGCGCACGATATTCTCGAGCGTGTTGTGGCTGTGCAGCACGCCCTTGGGCCGCCCGGTGGTGCCCGAGGTATAAAGCACCAGCTTCACCTTGGCTGCGTCGACTTCGGGCCGGTACGGGGGAAGGCTGCGGCCTTCCTCGACCATGGCGGCGAAATCGTTTGGCCCGTCGCCGCGCACGGTGAAGACATGGGCCAGGTCGGGCAGGTCGCCGCGGATCCTGTCCGCCATTTCGGCAAAATCATAGCGGCGGAACCGGGTGCAGGTGAACAGGGCCCGCGCGCGGCAGTCGCCCAGCATCATCGTCACTTCCGCATCGCGGTAGATCGGCACGATGGGGCTAAGCACCAGCCCGGCGATGGCGCAGGCAAGGTCGATGATCGCCGCCTCGTGCCAGTTCGGTGTCTGGAACGCCACGACATCGCCCGCCGCGAAGCCGCGCGCGTGCAGCGCACCCGCCAGTGCCTGCGCCTCGTCCAGCCATTCGCGCCGGGTCAGGTCGCGGCCCTCGTCGATCAGCGCGACGAAGCCGGGATCCTCGTCCACCCTCTCCCGCGCCAGATCGGCGATGGTCTTGCCCCGCCACTGGCCTGCAAATCGTGCAAGCTGCGGCGGCAATCGCTCCAGCCAGCGCCAGGGCGCCTCCACTCGGTCCATCGATCCTGCTCCTTTCCCGCATCCGTTCTGAAGCGAATAAGGGGCAGGGGCCATTGGCGTAAATAATAGGGTGCGGCCCTGACGTCTTTATGGGTCAGGCGCCGCGCCCCCGCGACAGCAGCGCGCCCACGCCGACCGCCGCCGCCCCCGCGGCCAGCGCGAGCAGCGGGTGCTTCTGCGCCTCCAGCATCAGGCTGGTGCGGCGCGTGTAATAGTCGCGGCTGCCTTCGACCAGCCCGTCCTTGCGCGGCTGGTACAGATTGTCGCGCGCCGCCGGATCGCCGGGATTGCCGGGATCGACCTGCATCATCTTGCCCAGGCCCTTCATCGCCGCATCGGTCGCGCGCTTGGCGAAACGTCCCCCAAGGCTGATCATATAGCCGTTGCCGCCGACATAAAGCTGCCGCCGCGGATGTTCGGCGGCGAACAGGATCGCGTCGGCCACCAGGCGCGGATCGTACAGCAGCGGGGGCAGGCGGGCAGGCTCGTCCATGTAGTTGCGCGCATGTTCGGGATAGGGCGTGTTGATCGCCGACGGTTTGATCAGCGTGACCGAGATCGGCGCCTTGTCCTGCCGTAGTTCCACGCGCAGCGCATCGGTGGCGGCCTTTACCGCGTGCTTGGTGGCCGAATAGGATCCCTGCAGCACCATCGCGCGGTCGGACAGCACCGATCCCAGGTTGATGATCGCGCCGCCGCCCCTGCCGCGCAAGTGCCGCGCCGCCACGATCGAGCCGTGGAGCAGGCCGAAATAGTTCACGTCGAAGGCGCGGCGGTGATCCTCCATCGGAATCTCGTCCATGCGGCCATAGATCGCGGCGGCGGCATTGTTCACCCATGTGTCGAAGCCGCCGAAGCTGTCGATCGCGGTCTGCGCGATCCGCTCGACATCCGCTTCCACCGAGACATCGGCGGTGCAAATGGCAACTTTGCCTCCATCGGCGCGAAGTTCGGCGGCGATCTCGTTCAGCGCCGCTTCGTTGCGGGCCGCGAGCACCACCGACGCGCCGCGCGCCGCCGCCTCTTTCGCGGCGGCGAGGCCGTTGCCGCTGGTGGCGCCGGTGATGACGATGGTCTGCTGGGCGATGGGCTTGAGGCGGATGGGCATGAAGGCGGGTTCCTTGATGGGAAGGGGGAGCCGTAAAGGCGCAGGCGGGGCACATCGAACCGATGCCGCAGCGGCGGATAGGTTCCCCGCAGCGGGCAGAAAGCTGGCGATCGATGGCTTCGCGCGCGGGTCGCAGGGGCGTTTTCCCGCCGATTCCGGCTTGGCGCTGGCGGCCCTGGCACTATATCGGGCGTGCCTGCGTTATGGAACAGCATGTCCGATCGTCTTAAAGTCCTGCTTCAATATCTGCTGCCCAAGCAGCGCCTGACCACCATCGCCGGCGGGGTGGCCGGCGCAAGGGGAGGGCGCATGACCACGCGGCTGATCGGCTGGTTCGTGCACCGATACGGCGTGGACATGGGCGAGGCGGGCAATCCCGACATCGCCAGCTATGCGACGTTCAACGATTTCTTCACTCGCGCGCTGAAGCCCGGGCTGCGGCCCATCGCCGATGCCGATTTCGTGTCGCCGGTGGACGGCGCGATCAGCCAGTTCGGATCGATCGACGATCACCATATCCTGCAGGCCAAGGGCCACCGCTTTACCACGACCCAGCTGGTCGGCGGCGATGCGGAGCTTGCGGCGCGCTTCCGCCATGGCAGTTTCGCCAATCTGTACCTGTCGCCGCGCGACTATCACCGGCTGCACATGCCCTGCGACGGCACGCTGATGCGCATGATCTATGTTCCGGGCAGCCTGTTTTCGGTCAATCCGGTGACCGCGCGGGGCGTTCCGGGCCTGTTCGCGCGCAACGAGCGCGTGGTCTGCGAATTCCAGTCGCCGCAGCATGGGCCGTTCGTAATGGTGCTGGTCGGCGCGACCATCGTCGGCAGCATGGCGACCGTGTGGCACGGCGTGGTCAACCCGAAGCGCACCGGGCGGATTTCCGAATGGTCCTATGCCGACAAGGACATCTTCCTGCGCAAGGGCGAGGAGATGGGCCGCTTCCTGCTGGGATCGACCATCGTGATGCTGTTCGGGCAGGGCACCATCGCCTTCAACAAGGACTGGGCTCCCGAACGCGCGGTGCGCCTGGGCGAGACGATGGGGATCCGTCCCACCAGCGGCTGAGGGGGCGCGATCGGGCGTTCGCGAAGGGGCGCAACCTCTCATTCCCGTCAGGTTGTCTTGCCGCCCGATAAGGGGCAGCCTGCGTGCAACCGGGAATCCCGTTCAGGCGGATTCCATGCATAACACACCGGGAGAGAGCGATGGACCGCGCAGCGCGCATCGGACATCTGGGCGAACTGGCCGAAACCATGATCGGCTATGTCGAGAACAAGACCACGTTCCAGGGCAAGGACACCATGACCGTGCCCGCCGCATCCTATTGCGACGAGAAGGTGTACCGGCAGGAGATCGACCGGGTTTTCAAAAGATTGCCGCTGATGCTGGCCTTTACCGCCGAATTGCCGAACGCGGGCGATTACAAGGCGATGGACGCGGTCGGCATGCCGGTGCTGATCACCCGTGACAAGGACGGGACGGTGCGTGCGTTCCTCAACGTCTGTTCGCACCGCGGCGCGCCGGTGGCCGAGGACGGGCACGGCAATTGCTCGCGCTTTGTCTGCAAGTATCACGCATGGACCTATGGCCGCGACGGCCGGCTGATCGGCATCAACGACCAGAAGAGCTTTGGCGAGGTCGACAAGGCGGCGCGCGGGCTGAAGCAATTGCCGTGCGAGGAGCGGCACGGGCTGATCTTCGTGTCGCTCGACCCCGAAGGTTCGATCGACCTCGACGGCTATTTCCGCGGCTATCTGGACGACTTCAAGGATCTGGGCTTTGCCGACTGGCACTTCATCGGCAGCCGCGAGATCCATGGCGCGAACTGGAAGATCGCCTTCGACGGCTATCTGGAAGGCTATCACTTCCAGTCGCTGCACCCCGAGACGATCTTCCCGCGCACCCCGTCGAACACGATGCATTACGAGGGCTATGGCCCTTCGATGCGGATCGGCTTTCCCCAGCACGAGATCGGAAACCTGCTGAAGGAGGTCCCGCGCGAGGAATGGGGCACGCGCGAGAATTACGGCTATGACTTTGTCCGCATCCTGTTTCCCAATGTCTCGATCTTCGTCGCGCCCGAGATCACGCAGGTCGCGCAATTGTTTCCAGGGCCGACGCCCGACAAAAACCGCACCGTGCTGAATTATCTGTGCCGCGAAGCGCCCAGGGACGACGAAGAGGCGGAGAAGCTGGAGCAGATGGTCAATTTCTTCCGCGACGTGACGTACGAGGAAGACTACGTCATCGGCCTGCAGATCCAGAAGGGCCTGGAATCGGGCGCGCATGACGAGCTGATCTTCGGGAAGAACGAGCGCGGGAACCAGTATTTTCACGAATGGCTGAACTGGTACATGACGGGCGATCCATCCGCCCCCGAACCGGTGATGTGAAGCTGGCCGCGCGATGACGATCACCTTGCTGTCGATCTTCCGCCGCCGCGCGGGGATGAGCCACGACGAGTTCGTCGATCACTATGAGAAAATCCACGCTCGCATCGGCGAGAAGGTGATGTCGGGCTATGCCACACGCTATGTCCGGCGTTTCACCACGCCCTTCGGCCGCGCGGACGATGGCGCGGAAGCCGACGTGGTGATGGAAATGGATTTCCCCGACAAGGTCACGATGGAGGCGTTCTTCGCCTCGCTTCAGGATCCCGAGATCGCGGCGATGATCGCCGAGGACGAGAAGCGCCTGTTCGACAGCGCCAGCATGCGGACCTATCTGGTCGACGAGCGGGAGAGCGAGTTGCCGCCCGTCCTCCCGCCCGCGCATCCTTCCTGAGCGGGTTTATTCGCCTCCCTGACGCCGCTCGTGAAAGATGCGATATTCGCGGCGGGTAAACACCCATTGACCGTCGATGCGCGCCAATTCGTCCTCGTAATGGCCGTTGCCGTGCACGGTTTCGCCGGTTTCGGGGTGCTGGTAGATCTCGATCGTCATCGTCGTGGCGCGGGCGGTATCGCCGTCCACCTCGATCCGGCCGGGATGGGCGAGATAGACCATCGGGCGCTTCATGTCGTCGAGGCCGTAGACCTTCATCGATCCGACCCAGGCGTCGACGATGGCCTTTTTCCCATCGAACCCTCCCAGGTCGGGATATTCGGGCAGCGCCCAATAGGCATCCTCTGCCCAGGTCGACGCCCATAGCTCGGCGTCGACGGTCATGACCGCGAAGGCGTAGCTTTCCATCACTTCGCGGATGGCGATGCGGTCTTCCAGCGGGCCGGTGAAGGGCATGTCTCTCTCCTGCTGCGTGTAGATCACCAAGGATGATGTTCGCCGTTCCACTTGAAGAAGTCGCCGCTGTCGCCGATCGTCAGCTTTTGCGTCAGCGCGTGGATGCCGCTGGCGCTTTGCTCGGGCGTGATCTCGGCATCGGGGCCGCCCATGTCGGTCTGGACCCAGCCGGGGTGCAGGGTGACGACGATGATGCCCTTGTCCTTCAAATCGATGGCGACCGAACGCATCAGCCGATTGAGCGCAGCCTTGGCAGCGCCGTAGGCATAATAGCCGCCCATCGGCCATGTGCTGGCAGCCAACTGGCTTGAGAAGTTCACGACCTTGCTGCCTTCGTGCATCCGCGGCAGGAAGGCTTTCAGCACCGCGAGCGGCCCCTTGACCATCACGTCGAACGCGCTGTCCCAGCCGTCCCAGTCGATCTCGGTCTCAAGCTCGTTATCGGTGGGGCCGGTGTTGCCCGCGACATTATAGAGCACGTCGACGCTGTCGTTGCCGGTGGCGGCCGCGGCATCGGGGATCGATGCCATGTCGCCCGCGTCCATCCGGTGGATCGTGACCTTGCCGCCCGAACCGCCGGCAAGCTGCGAAAGTTCGTCCGATTTCGCGGGGTCGCGCACCAGCGCGAAGACGCGGTCGCCAGCCTCGGCATGTTTTTGCGCCAGCGACAGGCCGATGCCGCGACCGGCACCGGTGATATAGACATTGGCCATTGTTCTCTCCCACGATTGGCGTGTTATCGCGGCAGAGTGGTCGCGCCGCTGGCCAGCGCGCAACTATCCTTTCTTATAATTAAGCGGCAGGGCGGCCGCTTTCGATCCGCAGGGCCGCGGATACGGCCAGCGAGATGACCCGGCGGACCACCTGGTCCTGCGCCATGTCCGGCGGTTCGATCTTTTCGATCATGTGCTTGCGCCGAAGCGAGGCGAAGCCATAGATCGAAGACCAGTATGCCAGCCCGCGCAGCCCGATCTCGTTTTCGTCGAGTTCCGTCAGCGCCTCGCGCAGCGGCTTTATCAGCGCGGCATGGCCGATGTCCTGGTACTTGACCAGCACCGGATCCACGGCCGGGCTGGTCAGTTCGCTTTCGTACATCAGTTCGAGCAGGCGCGGGCTCGATACGGCAAAGTTCACGAATTGCAGGCCCATCTCGAGCAAGGTTTCCTCCGGGGTTCTCCCCGGCTCGACGAACGCATGCGCCGCGCCGAAAAGCTCCTCGTAACCCTCGCTTGCCAAAGCCAGGAGCAAGGCGCGCCGGTCGCGGAAATGGTGATAGGGAGCGCCCGGAGACACGCCGACCGATTGCGCCAGCGTTCGCACCGACAGCGAGTGATGGCCTTTTTCGGCGATGTATCGCCGGCCGGCGCGAAGCAGATCTCCGCGCAGATCGTCGCGATGATATTTTTCCGACTTCGCCGCCACGCCCGTCCTTGCCCAAGTTTCACCGGTTCCGTCGGTCGGCCCTAGCCCACGAATATCCGCTTGCCAACAATCTAATCAGTGATTAGACAGCCATCTAATCACAGCTTAGATAGTGATGGCGGGAGAAGAATCGGTGGCCGGGAGCAAGGGTAGGATCGCCATTGTCGGAGCAGGGCCGGGCGGCATGGCTGCGGCGCTGGCGGCAATCCGCGTCGGGTTCGAGGTGACGCTGTTCGAGCGTTTCGCCGAGGTCAGGGCCGCCGGAAACATCCTGAACCTGTGGCCGCCCCCGCAGAAGGTGTTGAAGCTGATAGGCGTCGACACCCACGACCTGGGCGCGCCGTGCAAGGTCTTCTTCAAGAACGCGAAGGGAGGCGTGCGCGCGGAGATCAGGCTTACCGACGAGGTGGAGCGCGAGTATGGCGGCGGCTTCATCGGCCTTTTGCGCTGGGGGCTGTACCAGCGCATGCTCGAAGCGTTGCCGCCGGGGGTTCTTCGTCTCGATCACGAGCTGACTTGCGTCGAAGACAGGGGCCGGCATGTCCGCCTGAACTTCGCGAACGGCGATCAGGCCGAGGCAGACGTGTTGATCGGCGCCGACGGCATCAACTCGTTTGTCCGCAAGCATCTGTGGGGCGACAAGCCGATCCGGCACCAGAAGCTTCATCTGGTCGGCGGGTATCTGTTCCTCGACAGTCCGCCAGACGGAATTGGCGTGCTGTCGCACAACCGCACCACCCAGGTGAGCTATACCCCCATCCGCCACGAGGGGAAGTGGGGGTACGAATGGTGGGTGCTTGAAGCGTGCGATCCCGATGCGCCTCCGCCCGCCGATCTCCACGCCTTCTGTGTCGAGCGCGCTGCCGGATTTTCCAGAAAGGTCCGCGACCTTATCGCGGCGACGCCGAGGGAGCATCTCCAGCGTTGGCCGATCCGCGACCGGGAGCCGATGGGGCAGTGGTCCAAAGGCCGCGTCACCCTGGTCGGCGACGCCGCGCATCCGACGTCGCCCTATGCCGCCTATGGCGCGGGCATGTCGATCGAGGATGGCTATTTCCTGGCCCGCGAACTGGCGGGCGCGGACATCGAGGACACGCAAGCCGTGCGCGATGCGCTGCAGCGCTATGAAGACAGGCGCAAGCCGCATACGTCCCGCGTGTCGCAGGAAGCCTATCACACGGGGCGGATGTTCCATCATCTGCCCGCGCCGCTGCGCCCGGTCAGGGACCTGGTCTTCGACCACACCGGCTTCCTGCAGAGGATGGTCGGCGATGCCATGCCGCAGCACATCATTTCACAACTTGCCGAGATCGAGGACGCCCCGCCCTACGTTCCCGCACATCGCCGCGGGGAGGCGGCGGGCCGATGACAGCACAGTTCAAATATGGCGTTTCGCTCTACAGCTATACCGACGATTTCGGCACGGTCATGGACCTCGAGGATGCGTTCTATCACGCGTCGGAGACAGGCTCGACCGGCATCGAGATACTGGGCGAGGCCCATCTGCCCGCCTATCCCGACATCGAACCGGCGTGGCTGGATCGCTGGTATGCGCTTCTCGACAAATACGGGCTCGAGCCTACGAATTATGCCAGCTGGATCGATACCGACATCCAGAACGGCCGCGACCTGACAGCGGGGGAGGGCGCGAAGCAGCTCGCTCTCGACCTCGAAAACGCCAGCCGTCTCGGTTTCAGGTTCGTTCGCCCCAAGTTCGGCGTGATCGACGACGAGCTGACACCGCACCCCATCTGGGAGGGTGCTGTCGAACGGGTGCTTGATCTTGCCGCGAAGCTGGATATCACGATCATTCCGGAAATCCATTCGCCCACGCCGATCCGCCATCCGGTCGTGGACGCCTATATCGATTTCATCCAGCGCACGGGAACGCGGCATTTCGGGCTGCTGATCGATACCGGCATCTTCCAGGATCGTCCTCTGCCCTTCTGGCAGCACGAGACACCCGAAATGCGCGAGGGGGCCATGAGTTTCCTCAATGGCATCAGGGTCCCGGTCGAGCAACTGGCCGAAGTGATCGAATATACTCCGTTCATCCAGGCCAAGTTCCATCACATCGACGAGAACCTGCACGACCACAACATCCCCTGGGAGAAGGTGGTGCCGGCGCTCAAGTCGCTCGGTTACTCGGGCTATCTGTCCAGCGAGTACGAGGGAAAGCGCGATCCGTGGGTCGCGATCGAGCAGGTCCGGCGGCAGCACGCGCTGATCCGCAAGCTGGAGCGCGAATGGGAACAGGCGGCAGGCCAGGCCGGCAGGGAGCATGATCATGCTTGAACACACCCCGATCCAGAGCAGCGGCTTCTCGAACATCGGTCCTGAAGACCAGCGTACCGGTTTTTGCTTGCGGGTTCGGCAGCCCAACTACCGCGGCCTGCGGCTTTCGTTGGTGGAGGGGATAAGGGTTGTGGTCGACGGCCACGAATTTCCCGCCGCGAGCAATCGCTATCGCATGGCAGGGCGCACCTATTCGCTGCAGGAACTGGACGCGGAGACGCAAGTGCGCTGGCCCGTGGGGACGGCGATGGAGGTGCTGGTCGACAAGCCGGGCGGGCTGGCTGCCGGCGTTCACCTGGTCGAGGTGGAGGTGCTTCTTCGCCACCCCTATTTCCCGCCGCAATTCCGGCCGACCCCGGTGCACGACCGCCGCCACATCACCATCATTCGCTAAGGCCGGGGGTCGGAGCCATGTCGCTAAAATCGAGGGCTGCGCCGCCAGCCCGCCCGGCCATGGAAGCCGGCGTGCCGCAGGGGCTGATCATCGTCCTGGCCGGTTTCCTGCCGGTGCTGGCGATCGTCAGCCTTGCGCCGGCGGTTCCCAGCATCATCGCCGCATTTGCCGATGTGCCGGGAGCCACGACCTGGGTTCCATTGGCCGTCACCGCGCCGGGCCTGATGATCGCGCTGTTTTCGCCGCTCATGGGATGGATCGCCGACCGTTATGGGCGCCGGCGGCTGCTGATCGCCTCCACCTTCGCCTATGGCGTTCTGGGCGTTCTGCCGTTCGTGTCGGGCACGATCGAGGTCCTGTTCGCCTCGCGGTTGGCCCTGGGGTTCTGCGAAGCGGCGATCCTTACTGTCACGAACACGCTGATCGGCGATTATTTCGCGCACGACCAGCGGCGAAAATGGCTGACATTGCAGGGCGTGCTCGGGCCGATACTGGGAACGTCGACGGTGTTCTTCTCGGGCCTGCTTGCCGCGCAGTCCTGGCAATATCCCTTCGCGATCTATGCCGTGGCGATCCCGATTGCCGCCGCGATGATTTTCCTGATCCACGAGCCGGACGTGAAGGCCGAGATCGGGGCCCGGACGGCCGTTTCCCCGTTTCCATGGAAGACGATCATGGTCTGCGCGGGCTTCACCCTGTTCGCGGCCTCGCTCTATTACGTCTACATCGTCCAGATCGGCCGCGCCTTCGGCGAGGTCGGGGTGGCCTCGGCCGGCCGCGTCGGCCTGCTGATATCCGTAGCGAGCGTCGGCGTCGTGCTTGGGGCGGCGATGTTCCAGGTGATCTCGCGCAAATTCAGCGCCGACCGGCAGCTCTTCATCTTCCTTGGCCTGCTCGGCATCGGGCTGTTCGGGATAGGATTCAGCGCATCTGCCGAGATGATGACCGGCTTTGCCTTCGTCCAGCAACTGGGTGCCGGGATCCTGATCCCCGCACTGGTCCTGTGGACCGTCTCGCACCTTCCGCCCGAGCATCGCGGCCGGGGCATGGGGATCTGGAGCGCCTGCTTCTTCCTTGGCCAGTTCGTCAGCCCGTTGCTGTTCACGCTCGCAAGCGAATTGTCCGGCTCCGTTCGAAACAGCTTTGCCTGTCTTGGCGCGGTGTCCGTCGCCGGCGCGGTGTCGGCACGCATGATGTCCAGGATGATCAAATAAAACCAGGATAGATAACGGGAGAGGTTTCATGACTAACAACAGGATTGCAGTACGTCTTCTCGCCTCGTGCGCAGCCATCTTCGCGACGATGCCGGCCCATGCCCAGGAAGCGGGCGATGCGTCGGCCCGGAACGATGAGGGCGCAAATGCCATCATCGTGACCGCCCAGCGCCGCGAGCAGAACGTGATGGACGTGCCGGTAAGCGTTACCGTGCTCAGCGAGGAAATCCTGACCGACCGCGGCATCAACGACCTGCGCGGAGTGACCAAGCTTGCCCCCAGCCTGCAGGCGGGACAGGACAACCAGTTCTCCATCCGCGGCATCGGCACTGCCACCTATGCCGATACGGTGGAGCCCAGCGTGACGCAGGTGATCGACGACGTCGTACTGGGCGCACGCTATTTCGCCAGCATCGGATTCTACGACATCGAGCGCGTGGAAGTGCTGAATGGCCCGCAAGGCCTGCTGTTCGGCAAGAACGCCTCTGCCGGCGTCGTCAATATCACGACGACGCCTCCGCGGCTGGGCCGGTTCGAAGCGTCGATGGAAACGGAGGTCGTGACCCGGCACCGCGATGGCGACGACGGGCTGGGCTTTCGTACCCAGGGGACGATCAATGTTCCCGTCGGCGAGACGAGCGCCCTGCGAATGAACGCGATCTATGGCGACCGGGATTCCATCGTCAACATCGAGAATGTCAATCCCGGCCGCGCCGAAGCGGATGTCGAGGAATATGCATTCCGCGCCAAGTTCCTGACCGAACCCAGCGACGTCTTCTCAGTCTATGTCATCGGCGACTATGGCAATTTCAGCGGCATTTCCGGCACCTTCGACTATACCTACCGGTCGCTTGGCGAAGGCAGCCAATATCCCGAACTGCTGGCGGAGGCGGGGGTCGAACCCGGGCCGCGCAACCTGACATCGGTCGTGGATGCGCCGTATTTTCGCGATCTGGAGACCGGCGGCCTCCAGGCGAAACTGTCGTATCTGTTCGATAACGACTTCGAGATCAGCAATATCTTCGCGTGGAAGACCTATAGCCTCGACCAGACTTTCGATTCCGACTTCACCCCCACCGATTTCCTCAACCGGAATGCCGCGACGAGCAGTTACGACCAGTTCTCGAACGAGCTTCGCCTGACATTGCCCGACAGCAACCGGGTGAGCGGCCAGGCCGGACTGTATTACTTCTATTCGCGGAACGACTTTACCGGCTATCGCCGGGGCGCCAGCGGCATACCGCCGTTCGTGACCGGCGGCTTTCCCTTCTGCGTCGATGTCGAGGTGTCCCCGGGACCGCCGCCGGCCTGCAACGTCAGCAATGTCGCCTTTATCGGTCAGGATTACGCGGGCGAGAACACGATCGAAAGCATGGCCGTGTTCGGCCAGCTGAACTACCAGTTGCTCGATACCCTGTCGGTGACAGCGGGCGGCCGCATCACCCATGATAACGTGTCCCTCGACCTGCTTGAGAATACCCGGCCGTATTTCGTGACGCTGGGTGTGCCGAACAACCGCTCGACCGGCGAGGCCAGGAATACCAATTTCAGCTGGAGACTGGGCGTCGACTGGGAGCCGGTTCCCGAAACGCTGGTGTATGGATTCGCCGGGCAGGGCTACAAGGGCCCCGGCTTCTCGAACGCTTCACCGGCGCCCAATGCGGATCTGTCCGTCGAACCCGAAATCTCGACAAGCGGCGAGATCGGCATCAAGCAGGCCTTGTTCGACCGCCGCGTGAACCTGAGCGTGGCGGCGTTCTATACCAGGTTCGACAATCTTCAGGTCCAGGCCTTCGACGCCGCACTGCAGACCATCATTCTGCAAAATGCCGCCGAGGCGACGACGATGGGCGTCGACGTCAATATCCAGGCCCAGCCGGTGCGCGGCCTGACCCTGCTAGCCAGCGCTTCCTATGTCGATGCGACTTACGACACCTATACCGGGCGGGAATGCTATCCCGGTCAGGTTGCGGCAAGTTGCGATGCCACGGGTACGTTCGACGTTTCCGGACGCCAGGTGCCGCAATCCGCGAAGTTCACCTCGGTCGTGTCGGCCGATTACGAATTCCCGCTCAACAGCGCGCTGAACGGCATCATCGGCGGCAGCTACTACCATCGCTCTTCGCTGCTCAGCGAGTATGCCCCCGGTGCGGTCATTCCGGCGTGGGACACTTTCGACGGGAACATCGGTATCGAGGGGGCCAACTGGCGCGCTTCGCTGTTCTGCAAGAACTGCTTCAACCAGATCCGCCCCGTATCGATCGAGGTCGAGGCAGGCGACGGGATCAATGCAGGAGCGCTGACCCTGGTGCAGCGGTGGAGCTATGATTCGGTGCGCACGATGGGCGTTCGGGTCGGGCTGGATTTCTGACCGCATTGCTTGTTCGGCCCGGGCTGTTTCACGCTTTGCTGCCGAAACGGACTTCGCGTCATGCATATCGTCGGCGGTGGGCCGGGTTCGTTGGTCGGCCCGGTTCACCGCCTCGTGTCCGGAATGGATGATCAGGCCTGACGCGTTTCGCACGCCGTCAGCAGGGCGACCGGTTTCCGCTGCTCCAACCCTTGCTCCGCTTCCCCGAGGGCGAGCGGCAAACCGGCTGACCTGCGAAGCGGCGAAGCGATCCGGCCATCGCTGCGATCTTCGAACATTGTCTGACCAGGGGTTACGCTTTTGTATGGGTCCGCTGGCGAGTTAGCGGAAAGGCGAATCCTCTTTGCCTTTCGCTCGCCGGGGGTATATGTATGGACATAACCCTCGTTATGTATGGACAATGAGTCGTGGAAGAAACCGAAAAAGGCAAGTGGGCATGGATCCTCAAATCCGGCTGGAAGGGGCTGTGCCCGCGCTGCGGGGAAGGGCACATGTTCCGTTCGTGGCTGAAAATCAGCGACAGGTGCGAGAAATGCGGCCTGGACTATCGTTTCGCTTCCCCGGATGACGGCCCGGCCTTTTTCTCTCTTTGTTTCGTGGCCTTCCCGTTGCTCTTCGTGGTCGTGTGGCTTCAGGTCTCGCTTGGCCTGCCAATCCCGGTGCTGTTCCTGATCGGCGTGCCGCTGATGGGTCTTGGCTGCCTTTTGCCGCTGCGCCCGATCAAGGGGTGGCTTGTGGCATCGCAGTACGTCAACAACGCGATAGAGGCCGGGACCGAGAAGCTGTGGGCCGACATGCATGCACGCGAAGACGAAGCCAGAAATGACCGACTGGATTCCTGACCTTAACGGAAGGAACGGCCCGAAATATCGCGCACTCGCGGAAGCATTGACCGCTGCCATCGGGACGGGCGTGCTCAAGCCCGGGGCGCGATTGCCGCCGCAGCGCGAACTGGCGCAGGCGCTTGGCCTCGATCTGACGACCATAACCCGCGCCTATAATGTCGCCCGGCAGCGCGGCCTGATCGATGGCCGCGGCAAGGCCGGAAGCTTCGTGCGCGAGACTGCCACGCACGCGGTCCAGGCCGCCGCGCAGGTCGATACCGGCTTGAACACGCCGCCGGTCCCGTCGGGCGGTATCGTGCAGGATGCCATGAGAAAGGCGTTCGAGCAGGCCCTTGGACAGGGCGGGGGCGCGCTGCTTCAATACCAGGCCGCTGGCGGCGATCCGGTGATCTGCCAGGCGGGGGCCGACCTTGCGGCGCGGTTGGGACTGAAGAGGAGCACCGATCAATTTGCCCTGTCGGCCGGCGGGCAGAATGGATTGATGGCCATTTCCCGGGCGATTCTGGTCGCAGGCGCAAAGGTTGCCTGCGGCGAGTTCGTCTATCCCGGCTTTCGCGCCATAGCCGCGCGCCTGGGGGTAGAGCTGGTGCCCCTGCAGGCGATGACCGCCGCTGCGCTGGACCTTGCTTGCAGGCAGAACGATATTGCCGCGCTTTATGTCGTGCCGACCAACGACAACCCGACCGCAGCGACCATCCCGTTTCCCGAACGGCAGAGGATTGCCGAAGTCGCGCAGCGCCACGGGCTGCAGATTATCGAGGACGATGCCTATGGGCTGCTGCCAAGGGATCCGCTGCCGGCGATCGCCAGCCTGGTACCCGACCGGACATGGCATATCCTCAGCACGTCCAAGATCATTTCCCCCGCGCTCAGGATTGCCTTTGTCAGTGCGCCGACCGTGACCGACACGCTGCGGCTGACGGCGGAGGTGCAGGACATCGCCGTCATGCCTCCGCCCCTGAATGCCGCGATGGTGGCCTATTGGCTGCGCGACGGGACCTTCGACAGCCTGATGTCCGCCGTGCGGGCCGAGGCCGAATGGCGATCGGACCTTGCGGGCAGGATCCTGAGGGACCATTCGATCAGCCGTCATCCCCAGGGGTATCATGTCTGGCTGAAACTGCCCGAAGGCGCGTCGGCTTCCATGCTGTCGCAAAAGCTGGCCGCCGCGGGCGTGGGGGCGATCCCGTCCGACCGTTTCGCGGCTGGTAAGGTCGCCGCCCAGGCGCTTCGGGTGTCACTTGGCGGCGCGGCCCCGCGAGCCATGGTCGAGGCGGCCTTGCGGCAGCTTGCCGGGCATTTGTCCCTGCTCGATGTAGAGCGGGCCGATTTCGTCTAGCGACTCGCAAGGCCTAACCTTGCGCCAGTTGCGCAAGATCCTCGACCAGCATGGCCGCGCGTTCCAGCACCGCCGCGCTGCGTTCGTCGCCCCAGATCGCGCCATTGATCAGCACGCCGGCATGCACCGCCTGCGTGACATCGTTGGCAATCCGCATCAGTTCGGGCGCCTCGCGCCACTGGGGGAAGGCGTGGTGCATCTCGCCCAGCCAGATCTCGTCATAAAGGCGCGCGGCGGGGGTGAAGATCGCAGCCAGCGCATCGTCGCTGCGGGCCGCAACCGCAAGGCGCAGGAACGCGCCATATTCGCGGCTCTGCACCGAACGCCAGTGCAGTTCCATCGCCATGCGATAGGGGTCCTCGCCCGGCGGGGCCTGTTTCAGCCGGGCGAGGAATTCGTCGAGGAACTGGCGCATGCGGTGATAGAACACATGTTCGATCAGCCCCTCGACCAGATCGGCGCGCGAGGCGAAATGATGGTGCATCGCCCCGCGCGACACGCTGGCCCGCCGCGCGACGTCGTTGGTCGAAAGCCCGGCATAGCCGGTGTCGACCAGGCTATCGACCGCGGCTTCCAGAATGGCCTCGCGCGTCAGAGAGGCCTTGCGCTGCTGCCAGCGCTGGCGGTCGTCCGGCCCGCCGCCGGGCCGCATCCGGCTGAGCGCCTGCGCCCTGCGCGTGGCGGGCCGTGTCGATGTCATCGTGTGCTCCGCCATTCGCTTCCCTTCGCCCGAACCTATCCTTTCCTTCAGTAGTGCCGCCGCAGTCGATCCGTCAATAAAACAGGCAGCATTGCCGGTTTCATTTTCCGGCGGCCCGGCTATACTGGGTACAAGCATGGAAAAGCACTGGTACGCGCGCAGAATCGCGGCCGGAGGGAAGCAAGGATGGCGATGGCAGGATGGCTGACATGGGCGTGATGGACGAAACCGGGCTCGACCTTAAGGCCGAGATCCGCGACTTGGCCGCGCGGCGCGACATCACCGACGCGGTGCACCGCTACATGCGCGGGCTGGACCGGCTCGACCGCGACTGCCTGCTCAGCGCGTTTCATCCCGATGCCTATGTCGATTGCGGCCTTCTGGCGGGCTCGCCCACGGAATTTGCCGATTTCGCGCTTGGTTTCCTGGCCGACATGGACGCGACGCATCATCAGTTGGGGCAGGTGCGGATCGAATTCGCGGGCGGCGACGCGGCATCGGGCAAGGCCAGCGGCGAAAGCTATTTCCGCGCCTTCCATGATGTGCGCAGCGAAGCGGGCGAGGTCCGCGACCTGTTCATCGCCGGACGCTACATCGACGAATTCACCCGCGGGAACGGCGAATGGCGCATCGCGCGCCGCCGGCTGGTCACCGACTGGGTCAGCGACAATCCCGGCAGCCGCGCCTTTTTCAACGACAATCCGAACGCTCCGCGAGGAGCGCGCCGCGGCGAGGATTTCAGCCAGACGCGTGACTGGCCCGAAACGGCGGAACCGCGAACCGAACAACAGGAGCCTGTGACATGAACGTACAATCCGGCGCCGCCCGCTATTCGGCGGATTACGACCAGCCCGTTCGCGGCGATACCATCACCGCCGACCGCTACACCTCGCGCGAGTGGATGGAGGCGGAATACGAAAACCTCTGGCCCAGCGTGTGGCACTTGGGCGGCGTGACCGCCGACCTCGAGGAAGAGGGCGACTTCATCCGCCATAATTTCGGGCGCGAATCCGTCATCATGGTCAAGCAGGCCGATGGCGGCGTGCGCGCTTTCTACAATACCTGCCCGCATCGCGGGAACCGGCTGGCGCTGGGCGACGTCGGATCGACCCCGCGCATCACCTGCGGCTATCACGGCTGGCAATTCGATCCAGACGGCACGCTGGTCCACGTCCAGGACGAGGACGATTTTCCCGGCGGCAGCCCCTGCGGCAAGGTCCACCTGTCCGAACTGCGCTGCGAAACCTGGGGTCCGTTCGTGTTCTGGGCGATGGACAAGGATATCGCCCCGCTAGCCGAATGGCTGGCGCCGTTCCCCGAAAGGCTGGCGGGCTACAAGCTCGACAACTGGGTGCGCGTGCTGAACGTGTCGGCAGACTGCGAGTTCAACTGGAAGATCATCCGCGACAATTTCAACGAGAGCTATCACCTGCCCACGATCCATCCCGAGCTGGCGACCTTCATCAACGACGGCCTGCCGACCACATTGTTCGAGATGTACGAGAGCGGCCACAACTCGATGTGGATGATCGGGCACCAGGCGACCAGCCGCAAGGATTACGTCAGCGGCGACGTGCCGCCCGGCCTGTACGAAGCGGCCGAGGCATGGGGCATCGATCCCAAGGAATACCGCGGCCGCACCGCCGACATCCGCGAGGCGGTGATCGAGGCGAAGCGCAAGCACGGCGCCGAGCGCGGCTATGACTATGACTCGATGACCGACCAGCAGCTGGTCGATTACTTCCACTGCACGCTGTTCCCCAACCTCACCATCACGATGAGCCCGGAACAGTGCCAGATCCTGCGCACCGAGCCGCATCCTACCGATCCGGCCAAATGCGTGTTCCAGCACTGGTGCCTGTATCCGCCGGTGGAGGGGATGAAGGAAGTCGAGACCCCGGTGGGCAAGGCGCCGCTGAAGCACGATGCCATCGCGCAGCATTCGGTCTATGGCGACGGGGTGTCGCTGGGCTTCGTGGCGGATCAGGACCTGTCGATCGGCACGACGCAGCAGCAGGGCCTGAATTCGCGGGGATTCCAGGGCTGCCTGCTGACCTATCAGGAAAAGCGCATCCAGCGCTTCCACGAATTGCTGAACGACGTGGTGCTGGGCCACCCGACCGAGCACAAGGCCCCGGCAGGCGAATGACCGTCGCCGAGGCTCGCGCGCAGATGCCGGAGGAGGTGTTCCGCGCGTTGAAACGGCTGATGGTCGAATATGCCGACGCGGTCGACACGCGCGGCGACCCTGAGCGTGTCGTCGCCTGCTTCACCCCCGATGCGGCCATCGACTTCTCGTCAGTCGGCTTTCCGGTGATGCAGGGCGAGGACGAGATCCGCGCCTTCTATGCCGGACTGGTTCAGAACATGGCCAACGAATTCCACATCGCCGCCAATCCGCGCGCCGAACACTGGGACGGCACGGTGGGGACGATCACATCCTATGTCATGGGCATGGGACTGGCGAACAGTGGTGACGCCATTTCGGTCCAGGTCAAATACCGGATGGAATGCGTGCAGCACCAGGGCGCGTGGCGCTGCCGCCGCTTCACGCTGGACGCGATGATGCCGATGGCTGCCTAGATGGCTGCCTGAACGGCGCAAGGAGAGGAAACTGCATGTCCGAAATGCCCGAGGATGTCCGCACCGCGCTGGAGCGGCACCTGATAGACTATTGCTATGCCGTCGACGGGCTGGAGGATGTGGGGCCACTGCTCGACCTGTTCACCGACGATGCGGTTGCGGATTTCTCCGCCATCGGCCTGCCCGCGATGACGGGGCGGGAGGAGATCGGCGCGTTCTACCGCGCGGTGTTTGCCGACATGACGCATCATTTCCACTTCATCAGCAATTTCCGGCCCGATGGCTGGGATGCCGATGAAGGCGCAGGCGCGATGACGGCCTATGTCATCGGCATGGGCGCGGCGAAGGATGGCAGCAGCATCACTGTGCAGGTCAAGTACCGGATGGAATGCGTACGGCAGGGCGGCGCGTGGAAGTGCCGCCATTACGCGATCACCCCGATGATGCCGATGCCCGGCTCGCTGGCGCAGGTGCACGGGGCACGCTGAACCGCGCGCCGATCAGATCTGCGAGAAGCCGCCGTCCATCACCAGCTCGTCGCAGGTCATGAAGCTGCTTGCGCCCGAGCACAGGAACACGACGCCGCCCGCCATCTCGCCGGGCCTGCCCAGCCGTCCGATCGGGTGCGCCGCGATGGTGCCCTGCTCGGCCGCCTCGACCGAGGGGGCCGCGCCCATTTCGACATAGCGCTGCATGATCGAGCCCAGCATCGGCGTCTCTATGCCGCCGGGATGCACCGAATTGACGCGGATGTTGTAACCCAGCGCCGCGAATTCGGCGCCAAGGCACTTGCTCATCATCTTCACCGCCGCCTTGCTGGTGCAATAGGCCGCGTTGAAGGCCGCACCGCGCAGGCCCCCCACGCTTGAGAAATTGACGACCGACGCGCCGCTGTCCCGCGCCTTGCCGCCCTGCTTCAGCAGCGGCAGCATCGCCTGCGTGCCGATGATGATGCTGTCGACATTGACCGCGTTCAGCCGGTGGAATTCGGCGAGCGGCGTATCCTCGAACTTGGTGACGATCGAGATCGCCGCATTGTTCACCAGCGCGTCGAGCCGTCCGTATTCCGACGCGATGAAATCGGCGATGCGCTGCCAGTCGTCGGCGCTGGTCACGTCATGCGCGAAATAATGGTCCGCGCCGGTGTTGCCGTCGTCGTCGCCAAGATCGGTCGCGATGACGCTCGCGCCCGCCTGCTTCATCGCGGCCACGATCTCGCGCCCGATGCCGCCCTTCGCGCCGGTGACCAGCGCGGTGCAATCGTTCAGTCCAAACATCGTCATTTCCCCCGTTCAGCGCGCGATATAGCCGCCGTCGACGACCATTTCGGACCCGGTCATGTAACTGGCCTCCTCGCTGGCGAGGAAGGCGATGGCGTCGCCGATTTCCTGCATCGTGCCCAGCCTGCCGACGGGGGTGGATTCGCTGACCTGCTTCTTGAGATCATCGGCCTTTTCCGCGACCCCGCGCGAAACCATGCGGTCGAAGCCTTCGTCCAGCAGCGGCGTCTGCACGAAGCCGGGGTGGACCGAATTGACGCGGATCGGCGCGCCATAGGTAGCGAACTCGACCGCGCATGCCTTGCTGAACTGGCGGATCGCGCCCTTGGACGCGCAATAGGCGCTGCTTTCGGGAAAGGCGACGAAACCCATGACCGAGCTGACATTGACGATGGTCGATCCGCCCTTGCGGTCCTTGCCGCTTCGCTCCAGCAGCGCATAGGCGTGCTTGGTGCCCAGGAACGCGCCGTCGCTGTTGACCGACATGACCTTGCGCCACAGCTCCAGCGTCATGTCCTGCACCCGGCCCGTGCCGTCGATGCCCGCATTGTTGACCAGTATGTCGAGCCGCCCGTCCTCACGCTCGATCCGGGCGATGGCGGCCTGCCACTGTCCTTCGTCGGCAACGTCAAGCGAGAGATAGGCGCCGCCCGGCACCGACTCCAATGCCTGCGAAACTGCGGTGTCGCCTTCCGGCTTCAGGTCCGCGATCCAGACCTTTGCGCCCTTTGCGGCCATGCTGCGTGCCGCAGCAAGGCCGATGCCCCGCACCGCGCCCGTGACCAGCGCGACGCGCCCCGCCAGTAAGCCGCTCATACGCCGGACATCCCGGCGGTCGACGCGCCGTCGATGGTATATTCCCCGCCCGAGATGAAGCCGGCCTCGTCGCTGCCCAGGAACGCGACCAGCGCGGCGATTTCCTCGACCCTGGCCATGCGGTTCAGCGGCGACATGCCTTCGTACATCGCGCGCGCGGCGGCGGGATCGGGCTGCGAATTCATGATCTTCTTGATCAGATCCGTCTCCACCACGCCAGGCAGGATCGAATTGACGCGGATCTGGTAGCCCGCCTGCCCGCAATAGTTCGCCGCCGACTTGCCCAGCGCCACCACCGCCGCCTTGGTCACCGAATAGGCCATGTAATTGCCCATCGCCCGGTGCGCGTTCATCGAGCTGTTGATGATGATCGAGCCGGTCGGCCCGCCGGGATTGTCCTTCATGATGCGCACCGCGTGCTGCACCGTCAGCATCACGCCGGTCAGGTTGATGTCGAGGATATTGTCCCACTCCTCGATCTCGATCGTCTCGACGCTGCCGTCGCCCTTTTCGATGCCCGCATTGGCAAAGGCGATGTCCAGCCTTCCGAAATCGCTGCGGATGCGGTCCGCAAGGCCTGCCCAGGCCGCCGCGTCCTGCACGCGGTGGCTGACGAAGGTCGCGCCCGTGTCGGCGCAGATCGGGTCCGCCGCTTCCTGCCGCGATCCGGTGAAGATCACCTTCGCGCCTTCCGCCGACAGACGGCGGACCGCGCCTTCGCCGATGCCGCCGGTTCCGCCCGTCACCAGGGCGACCTTGCCGCCGAACCTTTGTGCCATGTGCATCCTCTTTCGTTCTTATAGGCCACGGAAAATCGCGCCAAGCGGGTCGGCTGGCAACCTATGACTTCGGCAAGGTGACTGGGGAGGGCAAAAGGTGCAGTCTGTGTTCAAATCCCGGCGTATAGCGCCGCAATAACTGACAAAGAGGATGACAGGCGATGGCCGACATCGAACCCAAGGAACGCTTTGGCGAGGACCGCAGCGAAGGCATCAGCTGGAACGAGCTGATGGAGCGCGATTCGCGCCCCGCCCCCGAGATTCTGGTCGACGATTCCTATGAATATCGCGGGTCGGACCCGATCCCGGTGGAACGCTATATCAGCGAGGATTTCGCCGCGCTGGAGCGCGAGCGCATGTGGCCATATGTCTGGCAGTTCGCCGCGCGCGAGGAAGAGCTGATCGAGCCGGGCGATTACGTGGTGTTCGAGAATGCGGGCCGCAGCTTCCTTATCGTGCGGCAGGACGACGGGTCGATCCGCGCGATGCACAATGTCTGCCTTCACCGCGGGCGCAAGCTGCGGACCGAGGACGGCAATGCCGAGAAGTTCACCTGCCCGTTCCATGCCTTCACCTGGAAGAAGGACGGCAGTTTCGACCACGCGCCGTGCCAGTGGGATTTCCCCCATCTGAAGCAGAAGGACATGAGCCTGCCCGAGGCCGAGGTCGGCGTGTGGCAGGGCTATGTCTTCATCCGCGAAATGCCCGGCGGGCCGAGCCTTCAGGAATTCCTGGCCCCGCTGCCCGAGCATTTCAAGCGCTGGCGCCACGACGAATGCATCACCGTGATGCATGTCGCCAAGGAAGTCCCCGCCAACTGGAAGGTGGTGATGGAGGCTTTCATGGAAGCCTGGCACACCATCGTCACCCATCCGCAACTGCTGCCGTTCACGGGCGATTCCAATGGTGCCTATCGCACCTGGGGCGACAATGTGAACGCCAATCTGGTGCCCTTCGGCGTGATGAGCCCGCATATCCAGGAAGGACAGGGCGAGCAGTGGATCGTCGACCAGTTCATCAAGTACAACGGCCGCAGTTCGGACAATTACGACCCCGAAGGCGACCCGATGGCGATCGCGGTGCCCGAAGGCAAGACCGCGCGCGAGGCGCTGGGCGACCGGATGCGGCAGACGTATACCGAACAGACCGGCTATGATCATTCGGACGCGACCGATGCCGAGGTGCTGGACGCGCTGGTCTATAATGTCTTTCCCAATTTTGGCCCGTGGGGCGGGTTCATGCCGAACATCGTCTATAGCTGGTCGCCCGGAAAGACCGTGGACACCAGCGTGATGGAGGTCCGCATCCTGTCGCGCGTCAAGAAGGGCGAGCCCAAGCCGCCCGCCGCGCCGCGCAAGTTCCTGACGCTGGACCAGAAATGGACCGAAGCGCCCGAGCTGGGCGGACTGGGCGAAGTGTTCGAGCAGGACATGGACAATTTGCCCTATGTGCAGGAAGGGTTGCATGCATCGAAGACCGGTGAGGTGCAATTGGGCAATTACCAGGAAATCCGCATCCGCCAGTTCCAGGACACGCTGATGAAATATATCAATGGCGAACTGGGCGGCTTTGGGAAGGACGGGGCGCAGGCCTGATGCAGCGTATCGACCACGGGCCCGATCCTCTGGCCAATGCGACTGCCGAGAACCATCCCCAGCGTATCGACTGCGTCCTGATCGCGGGCGGCGTGTGGCACGACATCGATTTCGCGCGGCTGGAACTGCTGAAGCTGCTGGCCGAGGATCCGCGCATCCGCACCCGCGTGTTCGAGGATTACGAGAATGTCGAGGCGATCGCCGCCGCCGACATGCTGATCAGCTATACCTGCAACGTGGTGCCCAGCGACACCGCGCAGGAAGCGTTGCGCGACTGGGTCGAGGGCGGAGGGCGCTGGTATGCGCTGCACGGCACGAATTCGATCCTGAAGCTGATGGACGACGGACTGTTCCACGCCCCGCGCGAGGCTCCGCTGTTCATGGATGTGCTGGGCAGCCAGTTCATCTCGCACCCGCCGATCGCGCCTTATACTGTCACCGTGGCCGATCCCGATCACGAGCTGACCGCCGGGGTGGAGCCGTTCGAGACGACGGACGAGCTCTATCACCTGGAAACCCACGGCGATCTGCACGTACTGCTCGAAACCGACTGCACCGAGGAAGGCACCGGCTTTGCCGAGGCCGCCGATGCCCCCGGCATGCATCCGGTGATGTATATCCGCCAGCGGGGCGAGGGCGCGGTGCTGTACAACACGCTGGGTCATTGCCGCGGGCATTACGACCTGCAGCCGATGGCCGACTGGTGGCCCACGGTCGACCGCTGCGCGTGGGAGCTGCCAGTCTATTACGACCTGCTGCGCCGGGGCATCGAATGGGTCCAGCCAAAACGCTGATTTTTTCGGCGGCCCACCGGGATCCTTTTTCGTCGCAAATAGTTTTCTGGTCGCGGGCCGGGCCCCTCTGGCGCGTGTCGGGAATGGCGCGCGTGATGTCGGACCGCATCGGACATGCCGATGCGCTTCGCGGGGGCGTTGGTGACGTTTCTGCCTGAACTGCATCGCCTGTCCGGTCGACACATAATCGACAGGAGACGATGATGATGAAGGTCCAGCCAATCAAGTCAGAACATGCCGGTTCGCGCTGCACCCATGCAGATCGGGTTGGTCCAATCCGCGCGGTATCCCGCAGGGCAGCGCTAGGCGGCGTCGGAGCCGTCAGTGCCGCGGCCCTCTTTGCCGCTACCCATGGCGACGCCGCCGCCCAGCCGATAGCGGTGCCGCCAGCGCCGCCCGGCAAGGATCTGACGCCGGATCAGGCGCTGGATCTGCTGCGGCAGGGCAATGCCACCTTCCTGCGGGGCGAGGAAGTGACCCCTCCCAGCGCCAAGCGCCGCCTTGCGCTCGCCGCTGCGCAAGAGCCGTTCGCGGCCTATGTCACCTGCTCCGACAGCCGCGTGCCGCCCGAATTGCTGTTCGGGCGTGGGCTGGGCGAATTGTTCATCATTCGCAATGCGGGCAATACGGTCGACACGGTGGCGCTCGGCTCCATCGAATATGCCGTGGCGGTGTTGCAGGTTCCGCTGGTGGTGGTGATGGGTCACGAAAGCTGCGGCGCGGTCAAGGCGGCAAGCGACGTGGTGACGAACAACGCCATTTTCCCCGGCTCCATCGGGCCGATGGTGGAGCCGATCATTCCCGCCGTGCTGCAGGCGCGGGGCCAGCCAGGCGACAGCCTGGAAAACGCGGTCCGGCAGAACGTGCGCCGCGTGGTGCGCCAGCTGCGCGAGCATACCGATCCGATCATGCTCGATCCGCAAAAGGAGGGCCGGCTGAAAGTGGTCGGCGCCTATTACAGCCTGGGCACGGGCAGGGTCGATTTCTTCGACCTGCCCTAGAAATGGCGGGATCGCGGAGCCATCTTCGGGCGCCGCGATTTCGGCAGGCCTGTGCCGTTTTGACGGTTGCAGTCGGGAAGCGCGTGGCTGCCCCGATGGAACTACGCCACGCCGCCGCGTAGCCACCGCATCGCATGTTGGCCCGATGCGCTAGGCACGCAGGACGGGGTTATCTGCCGCCCTCGCGAACGCGGGAATCGCCGCAGGCATGGGCGGTTTCGTCCATCACGGGACTACCCCGGCGAACCGCGCGCGGATACCAGCGTGATCATCCCGAAATCGCGGTCGCCAGATCCCTTCTCGACCGGGATGGCAGTGTCGGTCGTCCACGCCGGCGCGCCGTCGGGGTCGTGGATCGTCGCGCGCAGCGAATAGCGGGCTCGTTCGGATAGCTGCCCATCGTCCACCACCAGTTCGAACGGGATCGGCACCTGCCGGTCGCCCAATGCGATCGTATCGCTGGCTATCACGATCGATCGCGCGTCGGCGCGTGACACGTCCTCCAGCCTGACGGTCGCGGTGCTGCCGGGGAGCAGGGCGATCCGTTCGCGATAGGTCAGCTGGCCGGTCAGCGTGATGGTCTCGCTTGCTCGCGTCACGGCATCGCTGTCCTCGCCATAGGTCATGCAGGCCCCCAATGACGCACATGCCAGCAAGGCGGGGAGGAAATATGTCGCGCGTTTCATGGGCCTGTTCCTGCTCGATCTTGTCTGAATGATCCCGTAACCGGCCCCTGTCCTGCCGGTTCCTTCGCGGAACGCGGTACAAGCCGGAATTCCGCGCTGCACGGGCCGCCCGACAAAGCGCGCAGGGCAGCGCAGGCAGGTCGCGGGAAGGATGCCGGGGGCAGGCCTTGTCGGCGGCGGGATTGATAACGCGGCGTTACTGACCAAATCGGATGGGCACCCCGGCCAATCATTTCATCTGGAGCCATCATGCCCTTTACCGACTTCCTGAAGCAGCAATGTTACATCGACGGCGCATGGTGCGATGCCGATGACGGCGCGACTGCCGATGTGACCGATCCGGGCACGGGCAAGGCGCTGGGCACCGTGCCGAAGATGGGCAAGGACGAAACGCGCCGCGCGATCGAGGCGGCGCATAGGGCCCTGCCCGGCTGGCGCGCGAAGACCGCGGGCGAGCGGTCGAAGCTGCTGCGCCGCCTGTTCGAGCTGATGATGCAGCACCAGGACGACCTGGGCGAATTGCTCTCGCGTGAGCAGGGCAAGCCGCTGGCCGAGGGGCGGGGCGAGATCGCCTATGGCGCGGGCTTCATCGAATGGTTCGCCGAGGAAGCGAAGCGCGCCTATGGCGATGTCATACCTCCGCATGCCGCCGACCGCCGGATCGTGGTGGTGAAGCAGCCCGTGGGCGTCGTCGGCGCGATCACCCCTTGGAACTTCCCCAACGCCATGATCACGCGCAAGCTGGGTCCCGCGCTGGCGGCAGGCTGCACCATCGTGATCAAGCCCGCATCGGCCACGCCTTTTTCCGCGCTGGCCATTGCCGCACTGTGCGAAGAGGCGGGCATTCCCGCGGGCGTCGTCAACGTGGTGACGGGCAGCGCCAGCGCGATCGGCGGCGAGCTGACCGCCAATCCCGTCGTTCGCAAGATCACCTTTACCGGATCGACCGAGGTCGGGCGGCAATTGCTGGCCGCGTCCGCCGACACCGTGAAGAAGACCAGCATGGAATTGGGCGGAAACGCCCCTTTCCTGGTGTTCGACGATGCGGACATCGATGCCGCCGTCGATGGAGCGATGATCTCGAAATTCCGCAACGGGGGCCAGACCTGCGTGTGCACCAACCGCTTCTATGTGCAGGCGGGCGTCTATGACGAGTTTGCCAGCAAGCTGGCCGAGCGGGTGAAGGCGCTGAAGCTGGGCTATGGACTGGAGGACGGCACCGACATCGGCCCGCTGATCGACGATGCCGCGGTCGAGAAGGTCGAGGAGCATCTGAAGGACGCGATGGATGGCGGCGCGAAGGTACTGGCGGGCGGCAGCCGCAGCGATCTGGGCGGCACCTATTTCGAACCGACCGTGCTGGGCGAGGTGAGCCATGACATGCTGCTGGCGCGCGAGGAAACCTTCGGGCCGGTCGCGGGTCTGATCCGCTTCGAGGAGGAAGACGAGGCGCTGCGCATGGCGAACGATACCGAATTCGGCCTCGCCAGCTATTTCTATGCGCGCGACATGGCGCGTATCTGGCGCGTGGCCGAGGCGCTGGAGGCGGGCATGGTCGGCATCAATACCGGGCTGATCTCTACCGAGGTCGCGCCGTTCGGCGGGATCAAGCAATCAGGGCTGGGGCGCGAGGGGTCGCACTATGGCCTCGATGATTATGTCGAGATCAAATATATGTGCATGGGGATCTGACCGGCGGGGGATATGACTGGCCGGGCGGGGGACGCGGCGCGTGCTTGAACGCGGTGGCGGTTTGGACTATATTCGAACCGAATAAGGACCATGAACCCATGAATATCCATGACCGCGTCAAGCCGATCAGCTTTCTGAAGGCGCATAGCGCCGATGTCATTCGCGAACTGGGCGAAGGGGCGGCGCCGCTGATCGTCACCCAGAACGGCGAGGCTAAGGCGGTGCTGCAGGATATCGGCAGCTATGAACAGACGCAGGAAGCGATGGCGCTGCTCAAGCTGATCGCGCTGGGCCGCGCCGACATGGCGGCGGACCGGACCGCGCCGGTCGCCGGGCTTGCGGACAGGATCCGCGAGCGGGGCTGATCGCCGCGCCGGGCAGCATGGCGAAACCGACCATCGACGTGCGCCTGTCCATCGGGGCGGAGCGCGACCTGTCCGGCATCTATCGCCGCCGCCTTGCGCAGCGCGGCGCGAGGGGCGAGGATGGGGCGGACGCGCTGCTGGACGATCTGGCTGCGGCGATCGAAAGCCTTGCCAGCCATCCAGCCCGAGGGCCCGTCGTGCCTGAGCTCGATGCGCTGGGCATTCACGAGTTCCGCCAGCTATCGCGCCCGCCGTTCCGTATCATCTATCTGCCCGAGGACGAGCGAGTGACCGTGCTGGTCGTCGCCGACGGCCGCCGCGATTTCCGCACCCTGCTGGGCGAGCGGCTGCTGGGAAGCTAGACCGGCCAGCTGGACCGGGCCGCGCATCTTGCCGTGGCCATCATCGCCGGCCTATGGGTGCGGAAAGACCGTGCCCGTCTACTTCGAGGAAGCCCCACATGACCATCCGGCCCTTCCACCTTGCATTTCCGGTCCACGACCTGGACGCCGCGCGCGCGTTCTGGGGCGGGGTGATGGGCTGCCCCGAAGGACGCAGCAGCGACGAGTGGATCGATTTCGATTTCTTCGGCCACCAGATCGTCGCGCACAAGGTTGATGGTAGCAAGCCGGCGGACGCGGGCGGCAATCCGGTCGACGGCCATGACGTGCCCGTGCCCCATTTCGGCGTGGTGCTGCGGATGGAGGATTGGCAGGCGCTGGCCGACCGGCTGACTGCCGCGGACACGAAATTCGACATCGAGCCCTATGTCCGTTTCAGGGGGCAACCGGGCGAACAGGCGACGATGTTCTTCCGCGACCCCAGCGGCAATGCGATCGAGATGAAGGCGTTCGAGAACCTGGACCAGCTGTTCGCGCGCTGATCCGCCCTGGACCGCGCCGCTATGCCATGCGCCGCGAATGGCGGAAGCGGGCATAGCGGTTGAGCAGGTCGGTGATCAGCTGGTCCTGCGAAAAGCCGGTCACGTCATGCGGCGTCTCGCCCTGCGAGGTGTGGGCCATCGCGCGGAAATGGCGCTGTTCGGCCTTGTGCGACTTCGACGTCTCGGCCCAGACGAAGCTGGGCATCAGGAACGGGCGGTTGCGGATCGTATAGGTGAACGCCCCGCGCTCGCCATGCGGGACGGTGAGCGCGATGCAGTCCTCCCCCTCCGAAATTTCGGGCGCGAAGCCGCCCTCGCGCATTTGCTGCGCCACCAGGTCCAGCGCGGGGCGCGCGGTCTCCGCCATGAAGGCGGTGATGTCCCCCTTGCCAAAATGCCCCATGATCGAGGTTAGCCGCTGCTGCCAGCTCAGCTCTGGCGTGGCGGGCGCACTGTCGACCAGCATCAGGTCGGTCGATGTTCCGATGCTCTCAAGCCGCAAGGCGCGGTAGAGGCCGTAGCAGATGAAGATCATGATCACCGCAAAGGGCAGCGCGCTGGCGATGGCGGCGGTCTGCAACGCCTCAAGCCCGCCCGCCACCAGCAGCACCGCCGCGATGGTCCCGGCGCATATCGCCCAGAAGATGCGCTGCCACACGGGCGGGTTCTCTGCCGCGCCCGAGGTTATCATGTCGATCACCAGTGCGCCCGAATCGGCCGAGGTGATGAAGAAGGTGATGACCAGGAAGGTCGCGATCAGCGAAGTGATCGCGCCCAGGGGGAGCGCATTCAACGTCTCGAACAGGGCGACGGGCAGGTTGTTCGCTACCGTGTCGGCGATCGGCGCAGCGCCGGTCAGGTCCAGCGCGATGGCGGTATTGCCGAACACCGTCATCCACAGGAAGGTGAACAATACCGGCACCAGCAGCACGCCGCCGACGAACTCGCGGATCGTCCTCCCGCGCGAGATGCGGGCGATGAACATGCCGACGAAGGGCGACCACGCGATCCACCAGCCCCAGTAGAACAGTGTCCAGTCCGCCAGCCAGGGGTTGGGTTCGTATGCGTACATGCGGAAGGTGCGCGGCACGACCGATCCCAGATAGGTGCCCACGTTCTGCACGAAGGCCTGCAGCAGGAACACGGTGGATCCCGAAAACAGCACGAAGCCCAGCAGCAGGATGGCAAGGATGATGTTGAGCTCGGAAAGGCGCTTGACCCCCTTGTCGAGGCCGAGGAACACCGACATCGTCGCCAGAGCGGTGATGACCGCGATCATCACCAGCTGCGTGCCCGTGCCGACCGGTACGCCGAACAGATAGGCGAAGCCCGCATTGACCTGCAGCACGCCAAAGCCGAGCGAGGTCGCCACGCCGAACATCGTGCCCAGCACCGCGAAGATGTCGACCGCATGGCCGATCGGCCCGTATATCCGCCGCCCGATCAGCGGGAACAGCGCCGACCGGATCGTCAGCGGCAGGCCGCGCCGGAACGAGAAATAGGCGAGCGACAGCCCGACGACGATATAGATCGCCCAGGCATGCAGCCCCCAGTGGAAGAAGGTCAGCGTCATCGCCTGCCGCGCCGCCTCCACCGTTTGCCCCTCTCCGATCGGGGGGGAGGCATAGTGCTGGATCGGCTCTGCCACGCCGAAGAAGACGAGGCCGATGCCCATGCCCGCGCTGAACAGCATCGCGAACCAGCTGAGATAGCTGTATTCGGGCTCGCTCTCGTCCGGGCCCAGCTTCACGTCGCCGTGGCGGCTGAGCATCAAATAGATCACGAACACCAGGAAGCCCGCGACGGCGGTGATGTACAGCCAGCCGAAATCGCGGACCACGAAATCCTGCACCTGCGAGAACACGCCTTCCGCGACGCGCGGCGCCAGCGCGCCGAACAGCGCGAAGGCCAGGATCAGCGCCGCCGAGATGAAGAACACCGGCGGATTGACCGCGATCCGCGCGCTTTCCTGGGCAGGCGCGGCTTCTTCCAGGACGGGGTCTTGCATGATGGAGCCTTGGATCGGGAAGGGATTCGGCCTCCTCTAGGGGAGGGGGGCCGGGTTCTTCAACCATCCAGGCGCGAAAGCGTGCCGCGGGGCGTGCGGCCCTAGCGGCCCATCAGATTGCGGATATGCTCCGCCGCGGTGCGGGCATTGACGCTGACGAGATAGCGGACCTGCTCGAGCTCCTTGTAGAGCGGGTCGTCTTCGGACGAGGCGAGGAAGCCCATGTGCCATTCGGCGAATTGCCGGGTCGGCACCGGGACCAGGTCGATCAGCTTGATCTCGCGGTGGCGGAAATCACAGCAGATGCTTTCGAACACGCGCTCGACCTCTGCCTGCGGGCCTTCCAGCACCTGGATGAAGCTGTCCTCGACATAGACGAGGCTGCCGGTGATGCCCGCCTTGGCGTTGCGGAGGGCGGACTGGCGCGCGATCTGCGCGATCTGGTCGGTGCGGCGCGGAGAGGTTTCGGCGCTCCGGCTGGTGTAGAGCAGCTTGCACAAAGGCATGGCGAAGGAACCTTTCAGGCGGCGGCCGCGCCGGCAGACTTGCCGGGGCCTGATGCGGCCAGACCCGCGGTGAGGTCGACAGCGAGGTCGGCGGCATGGGAAGCGGCGTAAGTAGCAGCATCGGCAGAGGCGGTGCGCGCTTCCAGCCATTGCTTCAGCTCGGTGGCGGGGATCGGGTGGCTGATCAGGAAGCCCTGCACATGGTCGCAGCCATGGTCGGTGATGAAGGACAGCTGCTCCGCCGTTTCGATCCCCTCTGCCGTGATCTGCATGTCAAGGCTTTCGCCCAGCTGGGCGATGGCGCGCACGATCGACGCGCTGCTGGGATCGTGGGGCAATTGCCGCACGAAGGAACGGTCGATCTTGATGCGGCTGATCGGAAAGCGGTGCAGATAGCTGAGCGAGGAATAGCCCGTGCCGAAATCGTCGAGCGAGATGCGGATGCCCAGGTCGCGCAGCCGGTTCAGCGTCTTCAGGGCCGCCTCGTCATTGCCGAGCAGCGCGGTCTCGGTGATCTCGAGCTCGAGCCGGCTGGCAGGCAGGCCCGATTCGGTCAGCGCCTGGATCACCGTCTGCGGCAGGCGCGGGTCCAGAAGCTGGACCGGAGAGATATTGACCGCGACGTCGATGTCGTCGGGCCAGGTCGCGGCATCGCGGCACGCCTGCATCAGCACGCCCGCCCCGATGCGCGAGACCAGGCCAAGCTCCTCGGCGATGGGGACGAATTCGGCCGGCGAGATTGGGCCGCGTTCCGGGCAGGTCCAGCGCAGCAGCGCCTCTGCCGATATCATGCGGCCGCTGCGCGGGTCGATGACGGGCTGGTAGGCGACCTCGAAATCCTCGCGCATGCAGGCGCGGCGCAGATCGGCTTCCAGGAAGCGGCGGCGTTTCAGATCCTCCATCAGCTCGGGCTCGAACTGGCAGAACCGCTCGCGCCCCCCGCGCTTGGCGGTATAGAGCGCGACATCGGCATGCTGGGTCAGCGTTTCGGCATCGGTCCCGTCATGCGGTGCCATGCTGAAGCCGACGCTGCCGCCCAGTTCCACCACATTGCCGTTGACGACGAAGGGGCGGGACAGGATCTCGACCAGGCGGGCGGCAATGCGCGCGATCTCGATCCGGCTGGTGCCGCCGCGCGCGATGACGGCAAATTCGTCGCCGCCGATGCGTGCGACCAGGTCGGTGCGCCGCGCCGCAAGCAGCAGCCGGGCCGCGACCTTCTGCAGGATGATATCGCCCATCGGGTGGCCCAGCGTGTCGTTGACCGGCTTGAACCGGTCGAGGTCGATCAGCAGCAGGCCGAACCCGTAGTCGTTGTCGCCCAGCCGGGCGCATTCCTGTTCCAGCGCCTCGGCAAAGCTGTGGCGATTGGCCAGCTCGGTCAGCTTGTCGTGCATCGCGATATGCGCCAGCTCCGCCTGCGAGGCGAAGCGGGCGCGGTTCTCGACCAGATAGCTTGATATGGCGGCACCCACGATGATCGCGGCGACCATCGCGATGGCCGAGGCCATGGCGGCGAACGCCTCGGCATTCTGTTGGCCCGGCAGTCCCGAAAGAGGCGTGACCGAGAATGCGGCCATGCCGGTGAAATGCAGCGTCACGATGGCGGCGGCAAACAGGCCCCAGGCCGCATCCGGGCGCGGTGCCGAAGACGCGCGCAGCCGGTTCACCATGGCGGCCGACAGCACCACCGACAGGACGACCGATCCGATCACATGGGGCATGTCCCAATGCACGATCCCGTCGACCCGATAGGCGAACATGCCGACATAATGCATCGCCGCGATGGCCAGCCCGATCGTGCCGCCGCCCAGCAAGGTCGCGATCCAGCGCCGGGGCAGGGTGGCCAGCATCAGGCCCGATCCGATGCCCACGACCGCGATCACAGCCGACACCACCGTCAGCGGCCCGTCGAACGACACCGGCGCCAGCGAGCGATAGCCCAGCATGGCGATGAAATGGGTAGCCCAGGTCACCGATCCGGCAGCCACCGCCGCCAGGAAGCACCAGTGATAGCGCGCCGCGCCGGTTTCCTCGATCGTGCGCTTGAACAGCATTACCGCGACGAAAGCGCCGATCAGGCAGATCACGGCGGCCAGCACCACCAGCCGCCAGTCGTGTTCCTGGGCCAGGCAGGCCAGTATGCGCATAGATACTCCGCAATCCGTCGACGCCGCTTCGCCGACAAGTCTCCGCAGTAGCCCGTAATTGCTTTAGATTTCTTTGCGCCGTGTTCCCCGCGTCTACGTATTCCTGCGTGCCCGGTGAAAAAGAGATCGGATCGCATGCCCGGCTGGTCCGTTGATCGGGAAAGGGCGACGTTGGCGGCGATCATCCCGCCGCTGCGCCACGCGCTGATTGAAAGGGAAAACGCGGATGAATGACACAGACCCGCAGCACAGCCGGACCGGGGGGCACCAGCGCCCCACCATCAGCGCGCAGGACGCGCGCGGGGGCGAGATCATTCTGCGAACGCGCCGCAGGCGCACGATCTTCATTGCGGGGCTTGTCGGCTTCGTGTTGCTGGCGGTCGTGCTCGCGCTGGCGGGCCTGGTTTGACGGGGAGCGGGGTAATGTCCACGCAGCCCGCCCTGCCCGGTGACGAGACATCCAGCTTGCGCGAATTGCTGCGGCTTTGCCTGTGGGACCTCTATGCGGGGTGCCAGGCGGTCGAGCAGCGGCTCCCCGCTGTGGCACGCCACGCGGCGGATGCAAGCTGGCGCGCCGAGGTGCAGGATCTGCCCGCAGCTGCGCGCCTGCGTGCCCAGCGGATGCATGCCGCTGCGGCAGGCGGGTGCGACGATGGGCCGGACAATCTGTGGATGGACGGCATCATGGACGATGCAGAGCGCGACACGCGCACGATAGCGGCGGGCCCTCTGCTTGATATCGCAATGATCGGAGCGGTGCACAAGGCGATCGCAGCCGAGCGCGCGTCGATCCTGACCGCCAAGGCCATTTCCGCCCAGCTGGGCGAAAGCGCGGCGCTGCAGGCGCTGACCCTGAACGAGGGGGAGTTGCGCGGCCAGGAAGTCACGCTGGACCAGCGCCTGCAGGCCTTGACTTCGACTATCTAGCGCGCTGGCTTGCCGCTGACGGGACCGTCATGCTTCTTTTCCGCCGGCTTCTTGCGGGTCTCGCCTTCGCGTGGGCCGGTCTTGTCCGGTTCGATCGGCAGGTCGTCCTTTCGCAGCGTCACCTTGCGCGAGTCTTCGGGTTCATATTCGCCCATGATCCATGTCCTTTCATTAAGCCATTCACCGAACCGACGCGCGGCGCGGCAAAGCGTTCCCCCGCCGAACTGTCGCATCAGCTGTCGAAGTCATTGGGCGCAGCTGCGGCTCGTTCGGTCGCAAACCGCCGCTGCCGGCGGCGGGCGGGCCCCGCCGGAACCTCCCGCTAACGCCTTGACAGCAAACGCAAAGGCGAAAGGCCGGTTCGGCTGTCGGCCCGCCGCTTGATCGTGGTTAACGGAACAGGCGAAAGCGGGCGGGGTTCTGGAGTCGTACCGGAAGATAAGAGGTCCGCTCGCTCCAAGTTGTCGAAGAAGACGCTTGATCTGCTTCAACGGCAGGACCGAGGGAGGGATCTAGCCGACATTTCACAAGCACAGGAGACGACCCCATGTCCTTTCTCGACAAACTGGCGGCGGCCATCGCGCCGGCTGCTTCCAAGGAAGACCGTGCCGAGGCACGCCGCAAGGCGGAAGCCCTGGCCGGGCGCGAGGAGTGGATCGGGCTGATCGTGCAGCAACACAAGCAGATCGAGACGCTGATTTCGGAAGCCGCCACGGCCCCCGGCGCGGATGCCCGGCGCAAGGCGGTCCGCGAATTCGAGCGCGTGCTCACCGGCCACGCCACGGCCGAGGAAGCGGTGCTCTATCCCGACATGGCAGAGTTCAGCGGCAAGACCCATGCCGGAATGGGTTATGAAGAACACGCGATGACCAAGATCCAGGTGGCGAAGCTTGAGAAGCTGGACCCGATGTCGGACGAGTGGCGCGAGAAGATCGACCATATCCGCAGCGCGCTGGAACAGCACATGTACCAGGAGGAAGGTAGCTGGATGCCCGACCTGGCTGAGAAGCTGCCGCAGATCGACAGGACCCGGCTGACCGAACGCTTCGTCGAGGAGTACGAGCGTTATTGTGGAGACGGTTCGGCGCGTCAGGGCGCGATGGCGGGCGCTGTCCAACGCTGACGCGGAAAACGCGCAGATGGCACGGCCCGTCAGCGGCCGTGCCGACCAGCGGGTGTTTGCGCGCCTGCGGCATCGGGCTGGAAACGCGTGTGAATTAGTCCTGCCCTCCCACAATCCGGCTATCCTTGACCGGTTCGTATAGGTTGTCCTTTGCCTCCTGCGAGGTCGGCTGGTCCGGGTTGGTCTGCGTCTGGCCGCCCAATGTTATCGCTGCGTCCGCGCAGCGCCTGGCAAATCGCCCGCACGGACCGCGGATAGCCATAGCCGAATGCGTCCCGTCCGGCGTACGGCGGGCGGTGCTCTCAGTTCGCGCCGGCGGGTCCTAACTCGGCGCGTGGGACGTATTGGTGAAGGACGCGCGTCGGGAACATCAATGGCGGTAGCTGCGTTTTGGAACTACGCTTCGGTTCGAAGCGAGAGGGTTCATCCAATGTTTTCGCCGGATGAACCCTTGGGGAAGGCGACCCGCCTGACAGGGCCGCCTTCTTTGCGTCAGGCGCCGAGCCTCAGGCTGTGGCGGCCATGATCTGCCAGATCGTCGTATCCGCGGTCGGGACCCGGCGTATCCGGCACAACATCTTGTCATTCTTCCAGAGTTCGGCAGACCTGCCGGAAGACTCCTTGTGCGCATAAATCAGCGCGGCGGCAGCGTCGTTTGCATCGAATTCGACGGCCAGCTCGTCATTCTTGCCATTCTTGGGGAAAACCAACTTGTAGTGCATGCGCAAACCTCTCTCATCCCCAACCCTACGGGTGGGGTCCCACCGAAAAGAATCGTTTTCGCTGAATAGATCCTTGTCCGAGACTTGCGCGTTTTCAACAAAATTTTAGCTATTATTTGTTAATTTAATGGTAGCGATAACATCGATTTACGCTCGATCTTCGCGATTATTGTCCGACATATGCTGGGGCCTGAAGGGCGGGGCGAAACGTGCTGCGATGCGCTGCCGATCAGCGGCAGGCGCCGCCGTCGGGCCAGCCGGTCCAGCCCGGTCCGTGGACGAAACGCCCCGGCGCCGCGCCCGTATGCTCGCCTTTCGCAAGCACCTGTACACCGTTTACGAACACGTCGCGCACGCCAGTGGAATACTGGTGCGGCTCGGCATAGGTCGCCTTGTCGCCGATAGTCGCGGGATCGAAGATCACGACATCGGCGAACTTGCCCTCCGCCAGCAATCCACGGTCGCGGATGGACAGGTTTTCGGCGGGCAGCGCAGTCAGCTTGCGCACCGCTTCGGCCAGCGAAAGCGCCTGTTCCTCGCGCACATATTTGCCCAGCAGGCGGGCGAAATTGCCATAGGCACGCGGGTGGGTGTCGCTCTGCAGGAAGATGCCTTCCGCCGCGGGCGCCTCGGCGTCGGAGCCGAAGCTCATGTAGGGCAGGGCGGTCTGACGGCGCACGTTTTCCTCGGACATCAGGAAAAAGGCCGCGCTGATCCCGCTGCCGTCTTCCAGCAGCAGGTCGATCACCGCATCCTCGACGCTGACGCCGCGCATCTGCGCCACTTCGGCCAGGGTCTTGCCGGTCAGGCCTTTCATGTCGGGGTTCGAAAAGCCGACCAGCAAGACGTTTTCGCCGCCGCCGGCAAGGCGCAGCAGGTTCTCCCACCCGGTATCGGATCGGCGCATCTCGGCCACGATGCGGGCGCGGGTCGCCGGATCGCGCAGCCGCGCAAGCAGCGCGTCATAGCCGCCGTCCTGCGCCCAGGGCGGCGTCACCGCGGCCAGGAAGGTGCCGCCCGCGGTATAGAGATACATGTCGGTGGTGATCTCCAGCCCCTCGGCCCGCGCGGCCTCGATCTGGGCGATCACTTCGGGCAGGCGGTCCCAGTTGTCCTTGCCCGCCAGCTTGAGGTGGTAGATCTCGGCCGGAACGTCGGCCTCGCGCGCGATGGTGACCAGCTCGTCGATGGCGGCGGCGATATTGTCGCCTTCCGATCGCATGTGGCTGATATACATCCCGCCGCATTGCCCGGCTTCCTGCAACAACGCGACCAGTTCGGGCGTCTCGGCGTAGTTTGCGGGCGCATAGATCAGCGAGGATCCGACCCCCAGCGCGCCTTCCTCCATCGCGGTGCGGACCAGCGCGCGCATGCGGGAAAGCTGCCGGGGCGTGGGATCGACATCGGCCTCGCCAAGCTCGTGCATGCGCACCGTGGTGGCGCCGACGAAGCTGGCGATGTTGGGCGACACGCCCTTGTCTTCCAGGAACTGCAGATATTCGCCCAGCGTGGTCCAGGTGATCGGATACTTGATGTCGCCCTGACGCGCGGTCGCCTCGTCCTTCATCGCCTGGGTATAGGGGCCCATCGACCAGCCTTCGCCAAAGACTTCCAGCGTGATCCCCTGTTTCAGGTCGGACATGCCGCGTCCGTCGACGATCAGCGATTCGTTCGCCCAGCTCAGCATGTTGATTAAGCCGGGGGAGACCGCCATGCCGCTGGCGTCGATCTCGGTCCTGCCGCGGCCTTCGACCGTGCCGACATCGGCGATGCGGTCGCCGTCGATGGCGACATCGCCGACGAAGGGCGCGCCGCCCGATCCGTCATAGACCGTGCCGCCGCGAATGACCGTGTCGTGCATGGCCGCCTGCGGGACCGACGCGCAGCCCGCAAGCAGCGCGGCGGTGGCGGTCGCTAGGGCGGTGAAACGTCCGGCTGCTCGCGTCATGGTGCCTCTCCCTGTTGGGCGCTGTCGCTAGCGACCGGCGTGAACAGCAGGTCGCGGTAGTCCCAGCTGGAATCGGCGACGGGCGAAACCGCCTTCATCGTGATCCGGTCCACCGCGCCTTCGGCGTCGAGCTGGAAGGTGACATAGGCAGGCTCGAACCCTTCCTCGTCATAGCGGGTGACGAAAGTGTCGTATTGCCAGTGCTCCAGCGTGGCGGTGACGCCCTGCCAGTGCGGGTAATCGACTTTCAGCGCGCCATCCTGCTCGGTGATGGCGATCGTGCCGAACCATGGGTCCTTGTAGCGTCCCGCATAGGCGGACAGCGGGCGCGAGGGGCCGACATCGGCGGGCCTGCTTTCTGGCGCGGCAAGCGCCCGAGCAGCATCGCTGAAATAATCGTCGATGAACTTGCCGAATTCGGCGGGCCAGTCGTTGCCCTCGATCCCCAGGTAATGGTCGATCAGCTCGAATTGCAGGCCGGTCAGCAGGCCCGCTTCCTCGCTGTTGGTGGCAAGGAAGATGCCGACATCCTGTTCGGGCAGCAGGATCAGCCGGGTGATCGATCCATAGACGCCGCCGCCATGCATGATCACGCGCGATCCCTGGTAATCGCGCACGTTCCAGCCCAGCGCATAGGTGTTGAACAGCGGCTCGGTTCGGTCGAGCGGGGCGGGGAAGCCGGGTTCGGGCATCAGCACGACGGGGGACCACATCTCGCGCGCCTGCTCCTCGCTGAACAGGCGGGCGTCCGCGGTGCCGGTGTCGGGAAGATCGCCAAGCGCAAGCTGCGCCTCGATCCAGCGGGCCATGTCGTTGGCGCTGGCGGCGATCCCGCCCGCGGGCGCGGCGACCTGCGATACGATCAATCTGTCGTCCAGCCGTTCCATCGTTCCCATGCCGCGGATCGGGCCGTCGATGCGCGCGTGCGGGTCAGCGATCAGCCTTTCGTCGCCGCGATCGTCGTTGCGGGTGGTGGCGCGGGCCATGCCGGCGGGGCGCAGGATGCGCTCGGTGGTGAACGCCTCCCAATCCTGCCCGCTGACCTTTTCGATCAGGCGGCCCGCGACCATGTAGAGGATGTTGTCATAGGCATAGCTGCCGCGAAAATCGTTCTCCAGCGGGATATGGCCCAGCCGTTCGACCACGTCGGCGCGGGTCAGGTCGCTGCGCGGCACGAACAGCAGGTCTCCCGCGCCCAGCCCCAGGCCGCTGCGATGGACCAGAAGGTCGCGCACCGTCATCTCGCGCGTGATCCAGGCGTCGGCCATGCGGAATTCGGGCATGTGGTCGATGACGGGATCGTCCCAGCCGATCTTCCCGTCGTCGACCAGTATGGCCAGCCCCGCGGCGGTGAAGGCCTTGGTCACCGAACCGATGGCGAAATTGGTGTCGGCGGTGACCGGCACGGGGTCCTCCAGGTCGGTGACGCCGAACCCGCGTGCGAAAGTGACTTCCCCGTCCTCCACGATGGCGACCGATGCGCCGGGCGCGCCGAAACTGTCGAGCAGCGCGTTCACCCGCGCCTCCAGATCGGCGGGCGGCGCGGCGGCGGCGGGCGCGGCGCACAGGCACAGGACAAGCGAGACGGGTGCCAGCAGGCGCGGCAATGTGCGGATCATGACGGTAAAGCCTCCGGAGCGCGTTTGACGATGCGATAGGTGCCGATGACCAGCAGCGGCAGGACAAAGAGAAACAGCATGACATACCCGAACAGGCCGTAGCCCTGCGCGATCAGGTCGATCAGGCCAAGCCGCGCGGCCAGCACGCCCGATCCGATGACGACCAGCGCGCCGATGCCGATGCGGGCCAGCGGCGGCAGTTCGTGCCCGCGCCGCCGGGCGGCGGTGGCGGCGCGTTCTTCCAGCGCGTTCACCATGCCGACGCCGGTTTCCAGCAGCGCGATGAAGATCATCCCCTGGAACAGGAACGCAAACCAATCCGCGCCCATCCGGTCCAGCAGGAAGTCGGATGGCAGGGCCGCATCGCCGATGGCGGGATAGAACGCGGTCATCGACAGGAACATGACCAGCGCGGGCAGCATGGCGAGCGGCCCGGCCAGCAGCCCCGCCACCACCGCGTCGCGCCGCGATGTCTGGTGCCGCAGGAAGGGCAGGATCAGCACCGCGCCAATGACGTTATAGCTGGCATAGGTGACGCCGCCCCCGATCCAGCCGGTGCCGACGGGCGCATCGTTCCAGTTGCCGCCGATGGCGCCCCCGAACGCGATCAGCGCCAGCACCAGGAACAGCCCATAGACCGCATAGATGGCAAGCGAGGAGAAGCGAAACATCCGCTCTGCCGCCGCGGTGCCCATGCCGGCGACCGCGATGGTCAGCGCCAGCAGCAGCGCGGTGCCCGCCCATGTCGGCCAGGCAAGCAGTGCCGCGCCGATCTCTCCCGCGGCGGCGGCCATCACCGCGATCACCAGCACCATGAACAGCACATAGGCGATCTCGAACAGGATCCAGCCGGGGCCCAGCAGGTGCTGGAAGAACATGCGGTAGTCGCCCGCCTGCACCTGCCGCGCGAAGACGAATGTCAGCGCGCAGACCACGCTCCAGATACACATGGCGAGCAGCATGCCGAGGAAACCGCCCATCGGCCCGCTGCCCAGGAAGAACTCGGCAATCTCGCGCCCGGTGGCATAGCCGCCGCCGATCACCACCGCCTTGAAGGCGAAACCCGGCAGGACGAGGCGCCGGAACCAGTCGTCTGGAAGCCCCGCGCTCACGATCCCAGGCAGCTGTCGAGCAGGCGGGCGAGCGGTGGTCCGCCGATCATCGGATCGGCCACCGGCAGGCCCAGCCGCGCCGCCTCGCGCTCCATCAGCGCATGCGCCTCGGCGCGGTCCATCCCGGCGGTGTTGAAGGCCGCGCCGCCGCAGCGGATCGCGGGATTGGTGCGCCTGCCCAGCATCGTGGTCAGCTCGATCACCTCCTCGATCGAAGGCAGCGCATAGGTTTCGTGGCCGAGAATATGCGTGCGCCCCGGCTGGTGGCAGACCACGAACACGTCGGGCTGGCTGCCGTGCAGCAGCGCAAGCGACACGCCCGCATAGGCGGGGTGGAACAGCGATCCCTGCCCCTCGATCACGTCCCAGTGATCGGCAGCGGCATCGGGAGACAGCGCCTCTGCCGCGCCCGCCGCGAAATCGACGACCACGCTGTCGAGCGCGATGCCCCCGCCCGAAATCATGATCCCGGTCTGGCCCGAGGCGCGGAAATCGGCATCGATCCCGCGATCCGCCATCGCCCGCTGCAGCGCGAGCGCGGTGTATTTCTTGCCCAGCGCGCAATCGGTGCCGACGGTCAGCAGACGCTTGCCAGCGCGCTTGCGGCCCGTGCCCACCTGCAGGCCCGCGGGCGGCGTGCGGATGTCGACCAGCCGCGCGCCCGAACGCTGCGCCGCGGCGCGCAGTTCGGGAATGTCGGCCAGCCGCGCATGCATCCCGCTGACGATGTCGAGCCCCGCGTCCAGCGCCTCTGCCAGCGAAGGGATCCACGCGGGCGCGATCTTGCCGCCCGAATTGGCGATGCCGATCACCAGCGAGCGCGCGCCCCTTGCCGCCGCCTCGCCCATCGTCAGCCGTTCCAGCCCCGCGCTGACGCTGGCCTGCGGCAGGGCGAATTCGCCGACGCACCGATCGCCCGCCCAGTCGCGCAGGCCGAAGGCGGTCTTGGCATAGCCAGGTTCGGTACAATCGCCCAGGAACAGCAGATAGGGCGGCGCGAAGCCGTGCCCGGCCGCTGCCGGTTCATCGGCGGACATCGCCCGCTCTCCCGCCTCCGCGATCAAAAGCCTGCCGCCAGCGAGAGCCCGATGGTGCGCGGACGGATCGGCGAGGCGGAGACCAGCGTACCCGGACGGGTGCCGAATTCGCCCACGTTGGACAGCCCCAGCGAATTGGTCAGGTTGCGCGCATAGGCGGTGACGCTGAACGCGCCGAAATCGACCCCGGCGCGCAGATCCACCTTTTCATAGCCGTCGAGGTCCAGCCGGCGGCCGAAGGTCGCGCGATAGGCCGGGTCGAACGCGGCGGACTGGTCGCTGATCAGCTGCACATCGCCGCCGACGAAGGCCAGCGCATCCCCGCCCAGCGCCCATTCGTAGTCGAGGCTGAGCGTGGTGCTGAGCTTGGGCGTATAGGGCAGTTCGTCCCCGTCGAGGCCGCCGGTGACCGGGGGCGTATCGTCGGTCAGCTTGGCATCGTTGTACGCGCCGTTGATCGCCAGCTGCAGGCCCGCGGTGGGGCGCAGCGTGGCGCTGACTTCCGCGCCATAGACGCGCGCGCCGCCGCCATTGTCGTTCGCACCGACCGGCCCGATGGCGCTGTCGAACGCGCCGAAAATCAAGATGTCGTTCCAGTCGAGGTAATAGACCGCCCCGTCGAAGGCGAAGCTGCGGTCCGCCGTCTCGCCCCGCAGGCCGATTTCATAGCTGATCAGCGTATCGGCGTCGTACTGCACGGGGAAATCCGGACCCGCGCCGGGCGGGATGACATTGGGGCCGCCCGGACGATACCCCTTGGCCACTCGCGCATAGACCGAGCTGAGATCGCCGAGTTCGTAGCGGGTCGATGCCGACCAGGTGAACACGTTCTCGCTCGATTCGCCGTCGGTGATGTTGGGCGAGGGGAGGCCCTGCAGCGGCTGGAACGCGCCCTGTTCGATCTGGACGACGTTCTGCTCGTTATGGCTGTAGCGGATGCCGCCGCCGACTTCCCAGCGCGGTGTGATGTGCAGCTCCGCATTGGCGAAACCGGCGATCTCCTCGTAATCGGAATTGAGGTCGAGCGTCAGCAGGTCGGCAAAGCCCAGCAGCGTGGGATCGAACAGCTCGCCGGTGTCCTGCACGAAGGGGATCAGCTCCTGGTGCAGTTCGACCTTCTCGTCGGTGTAATAGCCGCCGACCTGCCATTCGAACACTTCGGAATCCTGCGAGGAGAGGCGCACTTCCTGCGTGAATTTCTCCTGCTCGAGCGGCGCGGCAAGGATCGCGCCGATGGTGTCGGTGCGCCCGCCCAACGCCTGGTAGACGAAGGTGACGGTGGGGCCAAAGCCGATGGTGTTGTCGGTCGTCTGGTCCTGCTCCAGCGTGCCATAGCTGGTGACCGAGGTCAGCGTCGCGAAGCCCAGGTCGAAGTCCAGCGTGCCGTTGTAGAGCCGGTAGTCGACATCATTGTCGTCGGGAAAGAACTCCACGCGGCTCAGGCCGCTCAGCGCCTCGCCGGTGAAGGGATCGGTGGTGATGGGCTGCTTGGTGACGGGATCGGCTTCGTACGAGCTTGGCGATCCGGCGCGAATGTTCTGCGCGATCGCGGTCAGCCGCAGCGACAGCGCGTCGCTGGGCTGGAACAGCGCGGAGATACGGCCGCCATAGATGTCCGCCTCGTCCGCTTCCTTTTCGAAATCGCGGCCGATGATGTCGACGAAACCGGCCTGCCGGCGATAGAAGCCGCTGGCGCGAATGGCGATAGTGTCGCCCACCGGCACGTTGACCAGCGCATTGCCCGACCAGCCGGTGCCGCCGCCATCGACGAATTCGACGCCCGCCTGCGCGCGCATTTCATATTCGCCCAGCGCGGGCCGGTTGGTGACGAAGCGGATCACCCCGCCCAGCGAGTTGGATCCATAGAGCGTACCCTGCGGCCCGCGCAGCACTTCCACCCGCTGAAGGTCGAAGGTGTCGAAATCGCCCGCCAGCACCGCGGCATTGCCCAGGCTGGAACTGGACCCGAAGGGGGTGTCGTCGACATAGATCGCGACAGTGGAGCCGACCGATCCGGTGTTGATGCCGCGCAGGATCACGCGCGTCTCGCCCGGATTGCTCTGCGTGATGCTAAGGCTGGGGACCAGCTCGGCATAGTCGGAGAAGCTGCGGGCCTGCTGGCGCTCCAGCGTATCCTCGCCCACCACGCTGATCGACTGGGGGATCTCGGCCAGAAGCTCGGTCCGCTTCTGCGCGGTGACGACGATGTCGGCGGGGTTCTGCACGCGTTCGACCCGGACGGGTTCGTTCTGCGCCGCCCCGTCCTGCGCCGCCGTTTCAGCGGCGTCGGCTGCGGCGGCGACGGCCGGCATCGCCAGCGCCATGACGGCCGCGCCCGCATGCATTCCGGCACGCCGCATCGCCCGGTTCATCACCTGCCCCGATGTCGTGATCTGCACCATGTCCCTAAGTCCCCTATGCCCGCGCGTCGGCCGTTTTCGCCCGGCGCGCGATATTGATCCCAGAACCAGCATATTTCCAATCAGGACATTATTGTCCTGCTATGAGAATTGTCAAACCCTGATCGCCTCGCTGTCATTCGTGGCCGCAGCGACCGCCGCTTCCTGTTCGTCCAGCGCCGCGCGGGCGGCGAAGACCGCGCGCGCAGGCGTGTCGAGCGCGCGCAGGAACAGCGCCGCCGCCGCCGCGATCACAGCCAGCAGCGCGAAATAGGCGGGCACGGGCAGCACGCTCCACAAGCTGCCGACCAGCCCGCCCGCAAGGCTGCCGGTGAAGGTGGCGAAGAACCAGCTCGCCACCGTGCTCGCGCCCAGCCGCTGCGGGGCAAGCCGTGCGAAAATGCCTAGTCCGTTGGGCAGGATATAGAGCTCGCCCGTAGTCAGAACGACGAAGAAGGCGGCCAGCCACAGCCAGCTGGCGCGCGCACCGTCCTGCCAGCCCGCGACCACCGCCAGCAGGACATAGGCCCCGGCCACCACCAGCGCGCCGATCGCCATCTTGTGCAGCGGCGAATGTTCCGTGCCTGCCGCCGCCTGCCGCCGCCAGCGCGCCAGCAGGAAGGGGGTCATTAGGATCACCAGCAGCGGGTTCAATGACTGGAACCACGTCATCGGTATCTCGAACGATCCCGCGGCGCGGTCCACCCCGCTGTTGGCCCACAGCGCGACCGTATTGCCCACCTGCTCATAGGCGCTGCGGAACACGGTGACCGCCAGCAGCAGCCCGCCCAGCAGCATCAGTGTCGGGCGGTCGAAGCCGTCCCGGAAGCTGGCCTTGCCGCCTGCCAGGGTGACCGGTGTTCGGTCCTCCACCGGCAGATATTTGCCGCCCCAGACATAGATCGCGAGGCCCGCCGCCATGCCGATGCCCGCCGCGCCGAAGCCATAATGCCAGCCATAGAACTCGCCCAGGGTCCCGCAGATCAGCGGCGCGAGGAAGCCGCCGATGTTCACGCCGACGTAATAGATATTATAGGCCCACGGCCGGCGCGGGTCGTTCGCGCCGTACAGATCGTTGATCTGGCTGGGCAGGCTGGGAAGGAAGAACCCGTTGCCCAGCGCAATGGTGCCAAGCGCGATGTAGAACAATGGCTCGAATGTCATCATGAAATGGCCCAGCGCCATGATCGACCCGCCCAGGATCACCGCGCGGCGCTTGCCCAGCCAGCGGTCGGCGATGATGCCGCCGAAGATCGGCGTGAAATAGGCGAATGCGGTATAGGTGCCGTAGATGACCGAGGACATGCCCTGCTCGATCAGCAGTTCCAGCGTCATGTAATAGACGAGCAGCGCGCGCATGCCGTAGTAGGAGAACGTCTCCCACATGTTTGTCAGGATCAGGATCGTCAGCCCGCGCGGCTGGCCGAACCAGTTCTGTCCGGACGCGGGGGCGGCGGCGCTCATGCCGGGTCGGGCCCGCCCCAGACGTCGCCGCCTGCCCAGATCGTGCCGTGACTATAGGTGACCGACGGCTCGCGGTCCTGCGCGAGGAAGGTCGGCCCGTCGAGGTCGACGAAATCGCACAGCTGCGCCAGCACGAAGGCGGGGGCCATCGCAAGGCTGGTGCCGACCATGTTGCCGACCATCACCTGCAGGCCCGCCTCGCGGCTGGCATTCGCGATCTTCAGCGCCTCGGTCAGGCCGCCGCATTTGTCGAGCTTGATGTTGTTGACGGTAAAGCGCCCGGCCAGGCCCGGCACGTCGGCGCTGGTCAGCGCGCTTTCGTCCGCCGCGACCGGCATCGGGCTGGCGAAACCGTCCAGATCCGCCTCTCGCCCTCGCGCCAGGGGCTGTTCCAGCAGCAAGACGCGGCAGGCATCGAGCGCGGCGGCCAGATCGCCCAGCTCGCCAAGCGTGAAGCCCTGGTTGGCGTCGACCCCCAGCCACACATCGGGCCGCGCGGCGCGGATGGCCTGCACGCGCGCAATGTCGAGGTCGAGTTCGCCGGTCAGCTTGACCTTGATCGCGCGCGCATCGGCATAGGCGCTGGCGCCTGCCGCCATCTTTTCGGGACTGTCGGCACCCAGCGTGAAGGTCGTGACCACCGGCCTGGGTTCGGGCACGCCGGCCAGCTGCCAGACGGGCATGCCTTTCTGCTTAGCCTCAAGATCCCACAGCGCGCAATCGACCGCGTTGCGGCCCCCGCCCGCGGGCATCAGCGCCTGCAGCGCCGTGCGGTCGATACCGGCCTCGATCCGGCTGCGCGCGGCCTCTATGTCGGCCATCATGGTTTCGGCGTCGTCGTGCAGATAATAGACGCCGCCGCCTTCGCCGCGCCCGCGATGCGTGCCGTCCGACAGGGTGACGACCACCACCTCGGTCTCCTCGAACACATGGCCCGAGATGCGGAAGGGCGCGGCAAGGCGCAATGTCTCGCGCCTTGCGTCCAGTGTCAGCGCCATCAGTAGTTCGTCCCGATGCCGAACAGGTGGAAGGCCGCGGCCAGCCACACCATCACGATGCCTGCCAGCAGCAGCAGCACGCTCCAGACCTTGGCGGTCCAGCGGCGGCCCCCGGTCCAGACCTGCCACAGATACCAGGCGAATACCGCCAGCCCGCCGATGAAGATCACCAGAGTCAGCACCTGAAGCACGATGGTGATGGCATCGAACGCCCCGCCCAGATTGGTAAGGTCGTCGAACATCAGCGTGATGAGGACACCCCAGCCGACCAGCACCAGCACCATCAGCAGCGCGGCAAGGCGCGACAGGCGGTAGCCGAGCCGCCGGCGGCCTTCCAGTGGCAGCGGCGCGCCGTAATGGCGGCGCACCAGTGCGCGCACCGGCCACAGCAGCGCGGTCAGCAGCAGCACGACCAGCGCCGCATAGATCAGCGGCATCAGCAGCGCGGCATTCTTGTACCAGGGCGCGCGTTCGAACACGGTGAAGGCGGACATGATCGACAGGCTGAATCGCGTGACCTCGCCGTCCTCGACCCGCGCGGCAAGGCGGGTGTGGCTGTTGAGGTCCTGCCACACGAAGGGCTCGACCTCGACCCATTTGGCGGGGCGGCCGGTCAGGCCCATGCCGGGCGGCAGGATCAGCTCGCCGTCGGGGCCGACCGAGACGCTGGCCTGCCCGATCAGCTGGGTGATGTTGAGAAAGGTCGAATCCGCCCGGCGCGAAGCGATCCAGTTGCCCGCCAGCATCTGCGCGTGTCGTGCCGATTCCTCGGGCGGGACGCGGCTGGTGATCGGATCGCCGGGGAAGTACCGGTCGGCGAATTCGGTGAACAGGTTGATGCGCACGCCGTTCACCGCGCCTTCCTCGCCCCCGCTGTTGAACGAGGCGTAGAGGCCAACGTCCTGATCCATGAACAGATGGAGCGAGGTGTGGAAACCGCCCAGGTCGCCGAGATGCGCGATCACGCGCTCGCCGTTGATGTTGGTCTCGAAGAAACCCATCATCATGCGGTCCAGCGGCGGCAGCAGCGTGGTGGCGGTGGTGTGCATGTAGCGCGCGGTCTCGGGCTTCAGGATGCGATTGCCGTCAAGTTCGCCATTGTTCAGATGCGCGATCATGAAGCGCGCCATGTCCTCGCCGGTGGAGGACAGCGAACCGGCGGGCGCGGGGCCGACGATCTCGAAGGGCACGACCTCGCCCGACATCTTGTCATAGCCGGTCGCCATGTTCGGCTGCAGCCTTGCGGGCAGCGGCTGGCGGAAGCTGGAATCGTCCATGCCCAGCGGCTGGAAGATATGCCGCTCGACATAGTCGTCGAACGGCTCGCCCGACACGCGCTCGACGATATAGCCGGCCAGCGAGGTGCCATAGTTCGAATAGGCGGGCGTGGTGCCGGGGGCGAAGATGCGCTGCGGCACCCAGCGCTTCAGCAGCTCGTCATAGGGGGGGATGGCGTCGGGATCATCGCCGATCAGGTCCTTGACCTGCTCCTCGAACCCGGCGGTATGCGTCATCAGCTGGCGCATGGTCACCGGCTGCCCCTCGTAATCGGGGATGGTGAAATCGAGGTACTGGTTGATGTCGGCGTCGAGGTCGATCCTGCCCTGTTCGACTTGCTGCATCACCGCGGTCCAGGTGATCAGCTTGGACACCGAACCGGGACGGAACAGGGTCTTTTCGGGGTCGACCGGCGTGCGGCTCTCGACATCGGCATAGCCATAGCCGCGCTGGGTCAGAATCTCGCCGTCCTTGACAACCACCACCACGGCGCCGGCGATGTCGCCGTCGCCGATTGCATAGGGCAGATAACCGTCGAGCCAGGCGTCGAGATCGCTCTTGGTCAGCGCCTCGCCGCGATTGCCCGAATTGTCGGCAGGGGGCTGCGCCGCGGCTTCGCGCGGTTCGGGCGCGGCCTGCTGGGCGGTCAGCATCGTGCCTGTCGATGCCAGCAGCATGCAGATGGCGAACAGCATTGCGGCGGGTAATCTGGTTATGCGCATGGGACCCCCATTTCGACCCTTGTTGCCTCGGCCAGTTTTCGCGGCTAACCTTGAACGGATAGCTTTTGACCTAACCGGGACATAATGATCCTAATCAGAGAATTGTCAAATGGGGAAATCTGAACCCATATCCGCCGCACCGCAGCATCCCACGCTGGGCAGCCTGCTAAAGGGGCTGCGCGGGCGAAACGGCTGGACGCTCAAGGAGATGAGCGCCGAGACCGGCATCCCCGTCTCGACCCTGTCCAAGGTCGAGCATGACCGGCTGACGCTGACCTATGACAAGCTGATGCAATTGAGCCAGCGGCTGGGCATCCGCCTGTCCGAACTGTTCGCCGAACCGGAGGAGCGCGAGGAAGAGCGCAGCTTCACCGGACGGCGCAGCATCGGCAAGCCCGAGCGCGCGGTGCGGGTGACGACGCCCAATTACGATTATCACTACATGTGCCCCGAACTGCGGCAGAAGATGATGATCCCGATCGTCACCACGATCCGCGCCAGGACGGCGGAGGAATTCGGCAAGCTGGTACGCCATCCGGGCGAGGAATATATCCACGTGCTGGAAGGCAGCATCGTCGTGCTCACCGAATTCTACGACCCGGTGACGCTGCACAAGGGCGAGGGGATCTATATCGATTCCGACATGGGCCACGCCTATGTCGTCGCCGACGGCTGCGACGAGGCGCAGGTGCTGGGCGTCTGTTCCAGCCGCGAGCAGGATTTCGCGGATTCGCTGATGACCATCTACGGGCCGAAACGGGGCTGATTTCGGGTTGGGTTAGGCGGGGGCGGGGACGCTCCCGGTTTCGCTGACAGAGACGACGCCGATGCAGCCGCGCATCTTCTCGGCCGCGATGCGCGCCGACTGGGGCGACAGGCCGCGTAGCACCATCTCCACCCGCATTTCCGTGCCCCGCGTCGTGACCTTCAGGTCGGGCGCGGCAAGGTCGTGCTGCGCCAGCAGACCGATCAGGCGGCATAGCAGGCCCGCGCTGGACTGCGCGGTCAGGGTCAGGCGGACGGGCGGGGTCATGCCGCCGCACGCTTTCGCTCGCGCCCGGCGCGGGCGATGCGCTGGCGGGCCAGTCGATCGGCGGCCCGGTGAGGGGGCAGCGCATTGGCATCGGCAAGGTCCAGCACGGCGGCCAGGCGGCGGGGCGTGTCCTCCACCCGGCGCGCTGCTTCGGCGGCGGTCCAGCCCAGATGCTCTGCCGCGACATTGATGATGCCGCCTGCGTTCACGACATAGTCCGGCGCATAGAGCACGCCGCGCCGCGCCAGCAGATCGCCGTCATCGGGCGCGGCAAGGACATTGTTCGCCGCTCCGCAGACCAGTTTTGCGCGCAGCAGCGGCACGCTGCGACTGTCCAACACGCCGCCCAGCGCGCAAGGCGCGAAGATGTCAGCCTCTGCCGCGACGATGTCGCCGGGCTGGACGATGCGTGCACCGAACTCGCGAGCAGCCGCCTCGGCGCGGTCCGCATCGACGTCGGCCACGACCAGTTTCGCGCCCGCTTCGTGCAGATCGCGGCACAGATGCGCGCCGACATGGCCCAGCCCCTGCACCGCGACCGTCAGCCCGGCCAGATCGCTGCCCAGCCGCCGCGCGGCGAGCTGCATCGCCAGGAACACGCCCCGCGCGGTCCATGGCGAGGGATCGCCGCCGGGTTTTCCCTCCGCCGCGTCCAGCCCCGCGACATGGCGCGTCTCGCCCCGCACGATGGTCATGTCCGCGACCGATGTGCCGACGTCCTCCGCGGTCAGATAATCGCCGCCCAGCGCTTCGACGGCGCGGCCGAAGGCGCGCATCAGCGCGTCCCGGTTGAACGGGCCGGCGGGCATGGCGATCACCGACTTGCCGCCGCCGAGCGGCAGTTCCGCCAGCGCGTTCTTGTAGGCCATCCCCTCGGCCAGCCGCACCGCGTCTGCCATCATCGCCGCGTCGCTGTCATAGCGCCAGAACCGGCACCCGCCCGCCGCTGGGCCCAGGCGCGTCGAATGCAGCACGATCACGCCGCGCAGCCCGCTGGCGGGATCGGCGATGGGGATCACCGTCTCGGGCGGATGGGCGGGGGATGGATCGTTCATTTTTGCGTCTCCTGTCTGATGGGGCATGATCGCCCATGCGGCGGGGAAAGTCCGACCTCATTTGCGGCGAAGGGCGGATATACGGGTGGATTTCACCGACCCTGCGGTGATAAGCGAAATGGATGACCGACATGCTCGATCCCTTCGAACGAAAGATCCTGGCCGAATTGCAGCGCGATGCCAGTCTGACCACGGCAGAGCTGGCCAAGCGCGTGGGCCTGTCCGCCTCGCCCTGCTGGCGGCGGGTGGAGCGGCTGGAGAAGGAGGGCATCATCGCCCGCCGCGTGGCATTGGTCGACCGGCGCAAGATCGGCCTCAACACCCAGGTCTTTGCCCAGGTGAAGCTGAGCGCGCACGGCCACGCGCATCTGGACGAGTTCACCCGCGCCATCGCCGAGCTGCCCGAAGTGCTGGAAGCCTATGTGCTGATCGGCGTGTTCGATTTCATGCTGCGTATCGTGACCAGGGACATCGACGCCTATGAACGGCTGTTCTTCGACAGGCTATCGAAGATCCCCGGCGTGCAGGAAATCAACTCGACCGTGGCGCTGTCCGAGATCAAGTCGACCACCGCGCTGCCGGTTTAATGCACTGAGGGGGCGGGCTAGATCAGTCCGCGCCCGTCGAGCCGCACGACCGGGATCATGTCGCCATCACGCGCGGGCGGTATCGTCAGTTCCAGCGCATCCCCGCTGCGCCGGAACCGCACGTCGCGCCCGTCGTTCAGCCGCGCGCGTTCGATCCGCGCCGATGGTAGCTGCCCCTCGCCCAGAGCGGTAATGCGGACCGGGCTATCGGGCCATTCCAGCACCGCGACATGCAGCGCGCCGTCCTTCACCGTAAAGCGCACGTCCTGCGGCGTGAAGAAGGTGTCGCCCTCGGTATGCATGCCCGCCTGCACCTGCGTCGGGCCGTCGCCATAGATGCGCCACGGGCGCGAACCGTGGATCGACGCCTCTCCGTTCAGCGCCATCCATGCGGTGATGCCGTCGAGGATCTTCTCCTCCTCGGCATCGATGGTGCCGTCGCCGCGCATCGGGATGGACAGCAGCAGGTTGCCGTTCTTGGCCACCACGTCGCACAGGCGCTGGATCACCTGTTTCGCCGGAACATAGCTTTTGTTCAGGAACCGGCTGCGGTTGTAGTGCCAGTCGCCGATGCAGGTGCAGGTCTGCCAGGGCTGGTCGCGCAGCCGGTCGCTCCAGCCGCGCTCGACATCCTCGACCAGGGCCTCGCGCTGGAAGGCGGAGAGGACCTTGGCGGTCAGCACCACGTCGATGTCGCCCCCGCGTTCCAGCGCGCGCGAGTAGTAATGCGCCAGCGCCTCGACCCCGACGGGTCCGAAGGGCAGGCCGTAATCGTCCATGTAGATGATGTCGGGCCGGTATCTGTCGACGATCTCGTTCGAGCGCAGCAGCCATTTGGCTACGAAGGCAAGATTGCCGGGCGGTGCGAATTCCATCCAGCGGCCGCTATGCGTGTCGTGCCATGCGTTCATCGCCTCTATCGAGGTGATACCCGGCGGCGGGGCCATGGTCGCACCGGTGTAGAGTTCCTGCGGATCCAGCCCCTCCCACCAGGTGCCGCGCCCGTCTTCCTTGCGGAGCCGCCACGCATCGTAGCGAACGCCCGCCAGCGGCCCTTCGGGATCATAGCCATAGGCGGTCTGCCACCAGTGCCACGCATGGCTGATATGGTTGCTGACGCCAAAGCGCAGCCCTTCGCCCCGCACGATCCTTTCCCAGGTGCCGACGATGTCGCGTTTCGGCCCGACGCGCAGCGTGTTCCATGCATGATGCGAGCTGTCGAAGCAGTCGAGATTGTCGTGATGCGCGCCAAGGCTCATGAAATATCTGGCGCCCGCGGCCTTGTAGCGGCGGACCAGATATTCCGGGTCCCACGCCTCGGCCTTCCAGCGGTTCTCGATCTCCATGAAGCCGGTTTCGGACGGGTGCCCATAGGTCTTCACATGATGTTCGTACATCGGATGGCCCTGAAGATACATCAGCCGTCCGTACCAGTCGCCCTGTTCGGGCACGCATTGCGCGGACCAGTGCGCCCAGATGCCGAACTTGGCGTCGCGGAACCAGTCGGGCACGCGATAGGCCCCGGCCAGCGCCGACCAGTTGGAGGGGATCGCGCCGGCGCGGGCGACGCCGGGCAGGGTCGCGGCGGGAATGGCGGCCATTCCGGCCAGCGCCGAGCGGCGGGAGATCGGGAAGCCGCGCATCACGCCGCCTCTGCCGCGCAATGGGCGGCGATGAACTGGTCATGCGTGGGCATGGCTTCCACTCCGTTCTGCACCAGCTGCCGCATTCGGGTCAGTTGCGGCGCGATCTCTCCCTTCGGCATGGCGGCGGCGACCGGATCGGCGTTGCGCGGGCGCAGGCCCTGTCCCAGCATCACGGTCACCCAGCTGGTTTCGGTGAACAGCTCGTCCGGCTTGATGAAGACGCGTCCGTGGCTGGCGAACAGGTCCATGCGCCGGCGCAGGCTGCCGGGCACCTCCATCGTGCGCATGTCGTTCCAGAAGTCGGAATCGTCCCGGCGCGTCTGGTGGTAGTGCAGGATGATGAAGTCGCGCACCTTTTCGAACTCGTCCGCCATGGTGCGGTTGTATTCGTCGATGTCGGCCTGCGCGAAGCCGCGGTCGGGGAACAGCGACATCAACGTGACGACACCCTGCTGGATCAGATGGATGCTGGTCGATTCCAGCGGCTCCAGAAAGCCGGAGGCGAGGCCCAGCGCCACCACGTTGCGGTCCCACATCTTCTGCCGCCTGCCGGTGGTGAAGCGCAGCGGCCGGGGATCGCCCGATGCCGGGCTGTCCAGCCCGTCCAGCAATTGCGCCGCCGCCTCGTCGTCCGAGAGATGCGCGCTGCAATAGACGTGGCCGTTGCCGGTGCGGTGCTGCAGCGGGATGCGCCAGCGCCAGCCAGCCTTGCCCGCGGTCGAGCGGGTATAGGGCGTGCGCGGCGTGACCGCTTGCGACGGAACGGCCAGCGCGCGGTCCATCGGCAGCCAGCGTGACCAGTCGTCATATGCCGTGCCCAGCGCCTCGCCGATCAGCAGGCCGCGAAAGCCGGTGCAGTCGATGAAGAGATCGCCCTCGATCCGCCGATCCTGATCCAGCGCCAGCGCGGCGACATGGCCGCGATCGTCCAGTTCGACATGTTCGATGCGGCCCTGCACATGGCGCACGCCGCGCGCCGCCGCCTGTTCGCGCAGAAATTCGGCATAGAGCGCCGCGTCGAAATGGAGGGCGTAGCTGAGGCGCGAGTGAATATGCTTGGGATCGGCCGAGGGGCGGGTGAAGCGCCCCTCGCGCGCGGCCGCCACCGTCATCGAATAATCGCCCAGCGGGGCATCGCCATGCAGCAGCCAGTGCTGGTGGAAAGAGACGCCGCGCAGGTTGGCGCCATAATGGCCGAACGGGTGGATATATCGTTCGCCCAGACCGCCCCAGTCGCGAAACTCGATCCCCAGCTTGAAGGTCGCGCCGGTGCGGCGGACCAGCTCATCCTCGTCCAGGCCGAGCAGGCGGTTGAGCGTCAGGATGGGGGGAATCGTCGCTTCGCCCACGCCGACCGTGCCGATCGAGGGCGATTCGACCAGCGTGATCGAAAGGTCCTGTGCGCCAAATGTCTTCGACATCACCGCCGCCGCCATCCAGCCCGCGGTGCCCCCGCCCGCGATCACCACCCGGCGGATCCCTTGCGATTCCATGCTCAGCCTCTCCTGTCTTTCGCGTGTCGATACACGGATGAAACACGCTTGTCTTGTGCATATATGAAAGCTATGATCACCTGTGCATAATACGATCAATCGGACCGTTGGCAGTCAGGCCAGGGAAACGGTTCCGGAGAGGAGACTGTAATGAGGGGTACCGAGGGGGCGCTGTGCGGCGCGTCGAAGCTGGCCATCGTGCTGGCGGCCATGACGATGCCGGGCTTGGCCATTGCGCAGACGCAGCAGCCCGAAGCGGGGGACGATGCGGATTCGCCCGAAGAGGTCGCGAACCAGGATCTGATCGTCGTCACCGGGCTGCGCCAGTCGCTCGAGACCTCGCAGGAGATCAAGCGCAATTCCGACCAGTTCGTCGATTCGATCACCGCGCAGGACATCGGCCGTCTGCCTGACGTGAACGTGGCGGAAGCGCTGCAGCGCGTATCGGGCGTGCAAATCACCCGCAACCGGGGCGAAGGCAACGCCATCGCCGTGCGCGGCCTCACGCAGGTCCGGACCGAGTTGAACGGCCGCGACATTTTTCAGGCCAGCGGCGGACGCGGCCTGTCGTGGGACGAGGTCGGTTCCGAATTGCTGGCGGGCGTCGACGTCTACAAGAACCCCGCAGCCAACATGATCGAGGGCGGGCTTGCGGGCACCGTCAACCTGCGCACCCGCATGCCGTTCGATTCGCGCGACGAGATCATCGCCGCCACCGGCGCGGTCACCTATTACGACCTGATCGGCGAAAGCGGGCAGCAGGCATCGGGTCTCTACAGCAATCGCTGGGACACGGGCATCGGCGAGATCGGCTTTCTTGCCAATATCGGCTATCAGACCACCAGCTTCCGCGAGGACAACGTGGTGGTGGAGCCGTTCTACCAGCACGGCCCGGCGGCGCCCGGCGTCCAGGGGCCTGTTCCCGGCTATGAGGACCAGACCGTGCTGCTGCCGCATGGCGGCGGGTTCTCGGTGGCCTATGGCGACCGCGAGCGCATCAGCGGGCTTGTCGCGCTGCAGTGGCGTCCGACCGACACCATCGAGTTCTATGGCCAGTATTTCCAGGCCGACTACGAATTCAACGAAGCGGGCGTGTCGTTCTTCTCGTACGGCTCCGACGTCGGCCCTTCGCCCGACCGCGAATTCACGGTGGACGAGGACGGGATCGTCCGCACCGGCTATCTCGATAATCCGAACTCGGATTCGGCGACGCTGGGCACCAATCGCGATACCAGCACGTCCGAGATTTCGGGCGGGATGATCTGGGATCTGGCCCCGAACCTCAAGCTGCAGATCGATTACCAGCACATCGATTCGACGGTCGAGGCAAGGACGCTGAACCTGACGGCCAGCGCGATCAATCCGCGCACCGGGCTTGCCGGCATCGGCCAGGACTACGACTTCTTCTTCGACATCAACGGCGACGTGCCGGTCTTCCAGTCGACGACGCCCGGCTATTACGCCGATCTGTCGAATTATGCCGTGACCGCGATCCTGCCCTATGCCGAGGAAAACGACGCCAATGCCGATGCATTGCGCGCGGACCTGACGTGGGATTTCGATGAGGGCGGCTTCCTCGACGAGCTGCAGGTCGGCACCCGCTATACCGACAAGAGCGCGATCAACCGCAACACGACCTATGGCACATGGACCGGCGTGGGTTCCTGCGCCAACTGGTCGTCGCCGGAAAATTGCTATCGCCTGTCGGACTTCCCGCAATATGCCGAGCGCAACCGGTACCAGTCGGACCTGCTGCGCGGCGATGCGGCCGACACGGTGTTCGGGCCGGTGTGGCAATTCTCGGACGCGCTGTCGGCCAATCCGCAAGCCGCCTTCGATGCGTTCGAGGAGATCAGCGGGACCAGGTTCTCGTTCCGCCCCTATGATTCGCCCGACGCCTTTCTGGGCACCATCGACGAGAAGACCTACGCGGCCTATGCGCGGCTGGGCTTTGGGGGAGAGCTGGCGGCGCTGCCGTTCGACGGCAACGTCGGGCTGCGCTTCGTGCGGACCGAAACCGGGGCGCAGGGGCGGCGCGTGCTGACCTTCCGCGATCCGACCGATCCGACCACTTCGCTTACCCTGGACGAGGATTTCGGCGGCGGCCAGGACTACGACAAGTGGCTGCCCAGCGCGAACATGCGCGTCTATCTTACCGACGAGCTGATCCTGCGGGCGGCATTCTCGAAGAACTTCTCGCGCCCATCGTTCGACCAGCTGAATCCGCAGTTCAACCTGGGCGTCAGCTATGCCGACGGCAATTCGTCGATCCCGCAGCTGGTCGATCCCAACCAGCCCTATGATCCCGACACCAATCCCTATGTCGGCACGGGCACCGCGCGCGGCGATCCGAACCTGCTGCCAGAGGATTCGACCAGCTACGACCTCGCGCTCGAATGGTATTTCGATTCCTCGGGCTATGTCTATCTCACCGGCTTCAACAAGGACATCAAGAACCTGCTGGTGCTGCGTCCCTCGGCCCCGTTCCGCGAGGACGTGCCGGACGTGGGCGTGGTGCAGTTCAATGCCGAGCGGTGGATCAACGAGGCCAGCGGCTATGTGCGCGGCTTCGAGGTGGGCGGACAGGCGTTCGCCAGCTTCCTGCCGGCCCCTTTCGACGGGCTGGGCCTGCAGGCGAACTACACGTTTGCGGACAGCGACGCGGGCCAGACCGCTGCGGGCGACATCAACAGCGTCACGCAGATCTCGGTTCCGCTGAACAATCTGTCGAAGCACAGCTACAACCTTGTCGGCCTGTTCGACAAGGGACCGGTGGAAATCCGCGTCGCCTATAACTGGCGGGGCGAATATCTGCAGGGCACGGCGAACACCGGCACGCAGAACCTGCCGATCTTCGGCGACAGCTTCGGCATCCTGGATGCGTCCTTCACCCTCGACGTGACCGAGCGGTTCGCGATCACCGTGGATGCGCAGAACATCCTCGATACCGCGATCACGACCCATCAGGTCTTCGACGAGAGACCGCGCGACTACAAGATCAACGACCGGCGCTTCTCGATCAGGACGCGCGTTCTTTTCTAAAGGCTCTCCCCTGGCCGGGCCGCCCCTTGGGGCTGGCCCGGTCTTCTTTTTCGGCATAGTCAATGGAACGGCGCGCGTCTGCCGATCGGCTGACTGCGCGGTCGCCGCGTTGACAGGAGGGGAACTTGGGCCAGGACCAGACCGAGGACGAACAGGAGCGGCGCTACAAGGCGCCGGCGCTGGAGAAGGGGCTCGACATCCTCGAACTGCTGTCGAATACCGCCGAACCGTTGAGCCTGAGCGCCATCGTGGCGCGGCTGGGCCGCAGCCATGGCGAATTGTTCCGCATGGTTCAGGTGCTGCAATTCCGCGGCTATCTTCAACTGGACGAGGCGAACGAGGGCTATCGCCTGACCGACCGGCTGTTTTCGCTGGGCATGCAGCAACCGCGCACGCGGAACCTGGTCGAGACCGCGCTGCCGGTGATGCGCCGGCTGTCGCAGGAAGTCGGCCAGTCCTGCCACCTTGCATTGCATTCGCAGGGTGAGATCGTGGTCGTGGCGCGCATGGAATCGAGCGAGCAACTGGGCTTCACCGTGCGGGTCGGTTATCGCAAGCCGCTCCACCGGGCGGCGTCGGGCGCAGTGCTCTATGCCTTCCAGCCTGACGAGATACGCAGGAACTGGGATGTGCAGATGGACCCGGAGCTGACCGGCGATGAGCGGCGGGCCTTTCTGGACAGGGTCGCGAGCGTGCGCGAGCGCGGAATGGAAATCGTTGCCAGCAGCTATGTCGATGGGGTCACCGACCTGTCCGCGCCGCTGCTGCGGGGCGGTGTCGCGGCAGGGGCGCTGACAATGCCGTTCCTCAACAAGCGGGATCCGGCGGTCACGCAGGAAGACGCGGCGGTGAAAGTGGTCGAGGCGGCAGAGGAAATCTCGCACCAGCTGGTCGAGAACGACAGCAAGTCCTGAACCTCCGCGCGCTAGACGCCATAGATGCGGCGCGCGTTCGCACCCAGAACGGCGCTGCGTTCCGCTTGGGAAAGGCCTGACAGCGCATCGCGCGTCAGGGTCAGCCATCCAGCGTAATCGCCAGCCAGCGTCAGCACCGGCCAGTCGCTGCCCCAAAGCAGCCGGTGCGGGCCCCAGATGCCGATCAGCCGCCGGATCGTATCGTGCACCGCCGTGTCGCGGCCCTGTGCCGGCGCTTCGGTCAGCAGGCCGGAAAGCTTGCAGCTTACGTTCTGGTAACGGCTGAGGGCCAGCAGCGCCTGTTCCCAGCCGCGCATCGCATCGGGCTGGCCGATCGGCGGCTTGCCGCCATGGTCGAGCACGATGGCAAGACCGGGATGGCGCTCGGCAAGGCGGGCGATGGCCCCCAGACCTTCGGAGCGGACCAGCGCATCGAAGACCAGCCCCTCGGCCGCCAGCGCCTACAGTCCGGCATGGCGCGCGGGGGCGAGGATCCAGTCGGTATCGGCAATATCCTGCAGCATCGGACGAATACCGATAAGCCCGCGCGGCCGCCGTTGCCGCAGGCGTCCCGCCACGTCGGGCGCATCCAGGTCCAGCCAGCCGACGACCCCCAGCACGCCGGGGTCTTGTTCTGCCAGGTCCAGCAGCCAGTCGGTCTCGGCCATGGTGGGTGCGGCCTGCACCAGAATGGTCGCTTGGACGCCGGCGTCCGCCATCAGGGGGCGCAGGTCGTCCGGCGTCCAGCGGCGGTGCAGCGGGGATGTCCGCGCCAGCCAGCCGTAATCGCCGCGCGCGGGGTCCCAGTAATGGTGATGCGCGTCGACGATCATGCCGGAAGCGGGGCGTCTGCCGATACCAAGCCGTTATCCGCAAGATCGTGCCAGAGCGCGCTGGGGATCGCGACGTCCAGAAAGCCGATATTGGCCCGCACTTCGTCCGCGCTGCGCGCGCCGGGGACGGTGGTGGCAACCTGCGGATGGGCAAGGATGAATTGCAGCGCCGCCGCGGGGAGCGGCACGCCGTGATGGGTGCAGATCGCGTCCAGCCGCTTTGCCTTGTCGCGAATGGCCGCGGGCGGCGGGGCGTAATCGAAGCGCGGCGTACCCGCAAGCAGCCCCGAATTGAACGGACCGCCCACGATTATCGGAACCGACCGCGCCGCGGCTGCCGGAAACAGTCGTTCCAGCGCCTCCTGGTCCAGCAGGCTGTAGCGCCCCGCCAACAGGATCGCGTCGGGCCGGGCATGGTTCAGGATTTCAAGGCAGACCGCGATCTCGTTCACCCCAAGGCCCCATCCGGCGATGATGCCCTGCCGTTTCAGCATCGCCAGCGCGTCCAGCCCGCCGCCTTCGGTCAGTTCCGCCATTCGCCGCGCTGCCTCCGCGCCTTGGGTCGATGATCCGATGTCGTGGATCAGCAACAGGTCGATGCGGCCAAGGCCCAGCCGCTGCAGGCTGTCCTCGTGCGAGCGCAGGATGCCTTCTCGGGTATAATCGAAGCGCGGCTCGAAGGGCAGGGTCGTGACGAAACCGTGGCGTTCCACCATGCCAGGGGCCGACGAGAGAGGGTCGAGCAGGCGCCCCACCTTGGTCGAGATCACCGTCTCGCGCATTCGCAGCGCATCGCCGACACGGCGTTCGGCAAGGCCCATGCCGTAGAAGGGCGCGACATCGACGAAGTTCACGCCGCCCTCCAGCGCGGCCGCGACGGTCAGCCGCGCATCCTCGTCTTCCACGGGCGCATAGAGATTGCCGAGCGCGGCCCCGCCCAGCCCCAGTTCCGAAACCTCAAGCCCGGTATCGCCAAGCGCCCGCCTTGCGATCAAGATGGCTCCCCCCGCCAGTCGAAGATGCAATCCATCGGAACCCATTTCTGGCCATCCGCGGCATGGGGCAGGGGACGCTGAAAACGGGACATCTCCTCTTCCCATTGCAGCGTTCGCGGCGGCGGGGCGACCGGGCGGGGGTAGTCGTCGGAGACTTCGGCGATCATCACCAGCCTGTCGCCGGTGCGCCAGATCTGCATGTCGTGAAAGCCCTGTGCCTTCAGATGCGCGAGCACTTCGGTCCAGACGTTGCCGGGCGCATGACGCCGTTCATATTCCGCGATCAACCGCGGATCATCCTTCAGGTCGAGCGCGAAGCAGGCGCGTGGCATCGTTCCTCCCCTGCCGGACTGCCCGGCCAGCGTTCCGCAGCGCCCCATGCCCAATTCGCCTGGCAACAGCAAGCTCGGCCCCCAGGCAAGGGATTGCTTGTGTCGCGGATCGTTTGCACATATGAAAACGCTTCGCGCCAGCAAATAAGAATGACGGAACGGCTTCCCGCGTCGATGACAAGAATATTACGCCTGGAAGTAATGGATGTCCGGTTTCCGACTTCGGACACGCTCGACGGATCCGACGCGATGAATGCCGACCCCGACTATTCGGCGGCCTATTGCATCCTGCACACTGCCAACCCCGGCCTGATGGGCCACGGGCTGACTTTCACCATCGGTCGCGGCAACGATCTGTGCTGCGCGGCGATCCGCGCCCTGGCCCCGCTGGTGGAAGGTCTGGATCTGGACTGGATCGAGGAGGATGGCGGCCGGTTCTGGCGGCATGTGACCGGCGACAGCCAGCTGCGCTGGCTGGGTCCGGACAAGGGCGTGATGCATCTGGCGACGGCGGCGGTGGTGAATGCCGTGTGGGATTGCCTGGCGCGGCGTGCGGGCAAGCCGCTGTGGCGCTATGTCGCCGACATGAGCCCGGCGCAGATCGTGCGCGCGATCGATTTTCGCTACATGACCGACGCGATCACGCCCGACGGTGCGCTGGACCTGCTGACCGCCCGCGCACAGGGCAAGGCGGATCGGATCGCGCATGTCATGGCGCATGGCTATCCCTGCTATACCACTTCGGCTGGCTGGCTGGGCTATGACGATGCCAAGCTGCAGGCGCTCTGCCGCGAGGCGGTGGCGCAGGGTTTCGACCATATCAAGCTGAAGGTCGGCCGATCGCTGGAAAGCGACATCCGCCGGCTGGCTCTGGCGCGCGAAACGGTGGGGCCGGACGTGAAGCTGCTGATCGACGCGAACCAGATGTGGGAAGTCGGGCAGGCGATCGATTGGCTGAAACAGCTTGCCTTTGCAGACCCGTGGCTGATCGAGGAGCCGACCTCGCCCGACGATATCGAGGGGCACCGCGCGATCCGCCGCGCCGTCGCGCCCATCGGCGTCGCAACAGGCGAGATGTGCCAGAACCGCATCATGTTCAAGCAGTTCCTTGCCCGCCAGGCGCTGGACGTGGTGCAGCTCGACGCCTGCCGCCTGGGCGGCGTGAACGAGGTGCTGGCCGTCCTGCTGCTGGCGGCGCTGCATGACGTGGCAGTCTGTCCGCACGCGGGCGGGGTAGGGCTGTGCGAACAGGTGCAGCACCTCTCGATCATCGATTATCTGTGCTTTTCGGGCACGATGGAGGGGCGCGTGGCCGAGTTCGTCGACCATCTGCACGAACATTTCGTCGATCCCTGCAGGGTCGGGAACGGTGTCTATAGCGCGCCCCTGAACCCCGGCTATTCGGTCGAGATGCACCGCTCCTCGCTGGAGCGCTATTCCTTTCCGTGGAAGACCGGATCGCCATAGAGGATCCCGCGCCCGTTGGTGCCGACATACAGCCTGCCAAAGACCTTCGGATCACCCTCGATCACGCGATATTCATGACCCCACCGATGCGCGTCGTCGTCGATCCGCAGCCAGCCGCGATCGCCGTCGGCCTGCCGGAACAACCCGCGCTGGCCCTGGAATTCGCCCGCCACGAACAGGGTCGGTTCCTGCGATCCGGAAGCGGGTCTTCCCAGCGCGAACAGTTCGGCGCGGATGGCAGCGCCGATACGCGTCCAGCTGTCGCCCGCGTCGGTGCTGCGATAAAGGCGCTCACCCAGCTTGAGCCAGAGCGCGCCGCGCGCGCCGTGCCATGCGATCAGCGGATAGGGCGTTTCGCGGCTGCGCGGACGCGCGGCTGACAGATCGGCGGGCAGGCCGCGCGCGGTGGTGGGCGCGAAGCTGCGGCCGTGATCTTCGGACCGCAGGAACAGCCCGCGTTCGAAATCGAGTGCGTAGAACAGTCGCGGATCCTGCTTGTCCGCCACGGGCCGCCCGCGTTCGGGCAATCCCGCGATCGCCTGCCAGCTTTCGCCCCGGTCGCGGGAAAGGAGCGGGACCGGGGTACTGACCGCAAAGGTCCGACCGTCCGCCCCCGCCACGACATGCGCCTGTCCGTCGCGGTCCTGCTCCTCATGCGCCGGCAGCTTCGCCCGAAGCGGATTCCAGATCCGCCCCCCGTCTTCGGACCATGCCAGCGCTGCCGTGGGAACCTGGTCGCCGTGCCGGTTGCCCGACCGTACCAGCACATCCGGATGCAGCCCCGCATAGTCCAGATTGTTCGTATTGGTGAGATGCGGGTTCAGATGCATGCGCGGGGGCGACACCTGCAGGTCATCGTGCACGAAACCCGCGATATCGCCAAAGCCGGATACCAGCGGCGCCCCGCCGGGCGGGGAAAGCAGCGAGATGATCGCGGTCTGTTCGATCCCCGCCACCCAAGGCCGCCACCGGATATCGCCCTTCGCATCCAGTTCGTCGGTCCGATAGACGGTCGCACCGGTCGTATAGGCGGCCCTGCTGCCGTCGAAGGGATCGATCGCCAGCCCCGCCAGCCAGTGGCCCAGCTCGGCATGATCCTCGTCCTGCATCAGGAAGGGAGAGATGCCGACGTCGCGGGTGGAACGCGGGCCCAGATCCTCCCAGCTGTCGCCGCCGTCGCGCGTGTGCCAGATGGTATCGCCGGGACGCCAGCGGTCGATCGTGGTGACAAGCACGCGCCCCGGACGCGAGCGGTCAGCCGCGACGCCCATGTAGCCGCCCGCCGGCGCATCGGCGCGCTTGTCCGGCGTGATGTCGCTCCATCCGCCATCGGGGCGCAGCCGCCAGACCGCGCCGCGGGTGATGCCGCTTGGTCCAGCCTTGTCCGAACAGGTGACGTATAGCGTGCCTTGCCCGTCGATGGCGGCCTTGACCGGGATCAGGTCGGCGGGCGGCCCGCCTGCCAGGGCCGTCCAGCTCTCGCCGCCGTCGGCGGACATCGCGATGCGCGGCGCGCCGGTATCGGCAATGCCCGCGAATACGCGGCGCGATCCCGGCGCCGGATCGAAGATCACGAAGCTGATGCCGATGGCGACATCCTCGCCCCGCCGATCCGCCTGGCCGACACCGGACCATGGAAAGGCTTGGCAGCGTTGCCAGCTGGCGCCGTAATCGATGCTGCGCTGCAGCCCTTCCTCACGCGATCCGAACAGGAGATGGCCGCGCCGCTGCGGATCGACCGCCAGCCTTTCGCCTACGCTGCGGCCATAGGCGTTGCCCCCCATGCGGAAGGAGACGGGAAAGATTTCCCAGCTATCGCCCCTGTCCCGCGACCGCATCATGGCGGCCGGGCGGCCCAGATAGGTGCCCGCCGCCATGTAGAGGATGTCGGCAGCGACCGGATCGGGGGCAATGCTCTCGATCCCGAAAAGATTGCGCTGCGCCAGCTGGTCCTGCAAGGGAACCCACGTACCCGCATCCGCCTGCCAGCGGTAGGCACCGCCCATGTCGGTACGCAGATAGGCAAGCCCCGCCGCTGCCGTGCTGAACACGATGCCCGGCGCAAATCCGCCCGCGCCGACCACCGCATTGCGCCAGCGATAGGGCACGGAGCGAACGGGCGCGGCAACGGCCTGCCGGGCGAGACCGCCGATAGCTGCGGCGACGAGGGGTGATGTCAGGACGGTTCGGCGTCTGGGCAAGGCGATCTCTCCCGCGATGTGGTTTGCACCTGTGAAAATCATATTCACTGGAAAAAAGGCGCTTGCGCAATGCCCTTGTTGGCGGCACTGTTCGGCCAGAGCCGGAAACGGTCAACGAAGAGGGGACGATGAAGGCGATTTTCTTGTGTGGCGCGCTGGCCGGATCCATTGCCCTGACGCCGCTGGCGGCCTTCGCGCAGCAACCTCTTCCCCGGATCGAGAGTGCGAATGGCAAGCACCTGCTGATGGTGGATGGCGAGCCGTTCCTGATGCTGGGCGCGCAGGCCAATAATTCCAGCAACTACCCCGCCGTGCTGCCGCAGGTGTGGCCGATGATGGAACGGCTGCACGCCAATACGCTGGAAATCCCCATCGCCTGGGAACAGTTCGAGCCCGAGGAAGGGCGTTTCGACTATAGCTATCTCGAGGCGCTGGTCGAAGGCGCGCGCGAACGGAACAAGCGGCTGGTGCTGCTGTGGTTCGCGACGTGGAAGAACACCGGGCCGTCCTATGCGCCCCTGTGGGTGAAGACCGATATCGAACGCTTCCCGCGCATGCGCACGGCAGAAGGCAACGCGCATTATGCCCTGTCGCCGCACGCGCGCTCCACGCTTGAGGCGGACAAGCGCGCCTTTGTCGAATTGATGCGCTGGCTGCGCGACAATGACCCCCAGCGCACCGTCATCATGGTGCAGCCAGAGAACGAAGTCGGCGTCTATGGCCAGAAACGCGATCATTCGGCCGAAGCGGAAAAGCTGTTCGCAGGCCCGATTCCCGCCGGACTGGCGCGCCATACCGGCAAGTCGGGAAGCTGGCGCGAGGCGTTCGGACCGCTGGCCGACAGCGCGTTCAATTCCTGGTACACCGCGCGCTATATCGACGAGATTGCCGCCGCGGGGCAGGAGGTGCTTGACCTGCCGATGTATGCCAATGCGGCTTTGAGCGATCCGTTTTCGCCACCGGGCGAGGGCGGGGGCGCAAGCGGCGGGCCGGACATGCCGGTCATCGACATCTGGAAGGCGGCGGCCCCCCATATCGATTTCGTCGCTCCCGACATCTACATGCGCGACCAGCAGCAGGTGGCGGAGGTCATGCGCCTCTATGCCCGGCCCGACAATGCGCTGATGATTCCGGAAATCGGCAATGCTGCGGATTATGCGCGCTTCTGGTGGACCGCGCTGGGGCATGGCGCGATCGGCTTTGCGCCCTTCGGCATGGACGATACCGGCTATTCCAACTATCCGCTGGGCGCCAAGGAACTGGACGAGGACACGGTGGAGGCTTTCGCCGCCAAATATCGCCTGTTCGCGCCGATGGCGGGGGCCTGGGCGCGCGTTGCCGCGCGCAGCCCGACATGGGGCGCGGCCAAGCCATCCGACGGTTCCAGCCAGAGCCAGCGGATGGGCCGCTGGACCGCGCATGTCGAATATGGCGAATGGCAGTTCGGCGACCGCGATTCCCCGTGGCTCAAATCCGATCCGCACCCGACCGAGGGGCAGCCAGTGGGCGGCGCCGTGTTTGTCCAGACAGGGCCGGACGAATTTCTTGTCGCCGGTTCGAATGCCCGCGTCCATCTGGGCCTTGCCGAAGCCGCACCTGGCCAGAGCAGCGCGATGCTGCGGGTCGAGGAAGGCACACTCGCCGAGGACGGCAGCTTTGTCATGCGCCGCGTTTGGAACGGCGACCAGACCGATCACGGATTAAATTTCACCAGCCAGCCGGTGCTCCTGAAGGTCACCATGGGCAGCTATCAGTAAAAAGGCACGGCCAATGAAGACCCGTATTTCCGCGCTTGCCGCGCTTGCATTGTCGGCCAGCGCCCTTCCCGCCATCGCCGCGGAGGTGGAGCGGCTGGACCATGGCGTGATCGTCACGCCCGACAGCGGCCCTGCCGAGCAGCTGCGCGTGCTGGTCTATGGCGATGGCCGCTTCCGCGTCAGCGCGGTGCCGGACGAGGGCTTCGACCTGCCCGAGAGCCTGATGGTGACCGAACAGCCAGACGGCGATTTCACCCTGACCGAAAGCGGCGGGATGGTCACCATCGCGACCCCCACCGCCACCGCCGAAGTGCGGCTGGCCGATGGGCATGTGCGGTTCCTTGACTCTGCCGGCACGGTGCTGCTGGACGAGGCGGGGCGCGGCGCGTTCCGGCCCGTCACCATCGAGGGCGAGGATTTCGTCGCCATCAGCCAGCAGTTCAACCGCGGCACGGACGAGGGCATCTATGGCCTTGGCCAGCACCAGAACGGGCAGATGAACTATAATGGCGAGGACGTCGAACTCGCCCAGCACAACATGGACATCGCGGTGCCCTTCCTCGTCTCGACGCGGGGATACGGGCTGCTGTGGGACAACGAATCCATTACCCGCTTCGGCGATCCGCGTGCGCCGCAGCTTGTCGGCGCCGGATCGAAGGACGCAGGCCTGACCGTCACCACCGATGGCAAGCCCGGCTGGCAGGCGGAATATTACCTCGGCGACGATCTGGCGGTGCGGCAGGTCGAGCCCGCGATCAACTACCAGTTCATTCGCGACCAGGCGAAATGGCCCGAGGCGGCGAAGGCGGGTACCATCGCCACGCCCGAAAGCGGGCAGAATACCGCAGGTATCTCGGCGCAGAAGCAGAAGGTGGTCTGGACTGGCACCGTCCGGCCCGACGTGACCGGCACGCACAAGTTCCGGCTCTATTCGTCGAGCTATGTCAAGGTCTTCGCCAATGGCGAGGAGGTGCTGGATCGCTGGCGGCAGAACTGGAACCCCTGGTTCCACAATTTCGAACTGCCGATGACGGCGGGCCAGCCGGTCGAGCTGAAGATCGAGTGGGAACCGAACCAGGGCTATATCGCGCTATACGGCAGTGATCCCTTGCCCGAGGCGGATCGCCATTCGGTCTGGCTCTCGTCCGAAGTGGGCAAGGGCATCGATTATTACTTCGTCGCGGGCGTTGGCAGCATCGATGGGGCCATCGCGGGCTATCGCGCGCTGACCGGCAAGGCGGTCATGCTGCCCAAATGGGCCTATGGCTTCTGGCAGAGCCGCCAGCGCTACGACACGCAGGACCAGCTGCTGGACGTGCTGCGCACCTATCGCGAGCGGCGGATCCCGATCGACAATATCGTGCTCGACTGGCGTTACTGGGAAGATCCCAAGTGGGGCAGCCACGAATTCGACGCCTCGCGCTTTGCCGACCCCGACCGCATGGTGGACGAGGTGCACGCGC